>JAHDEE010000138.1 GCA_020629005.1 Chitinophagales bacterium | reverse complement strand
TGACAAAAAGATGCTGTCACATACTATGTTTACGCAGCACTAAAAAAAGTGCCCAAGACCTAGCAGAAAGGCCCCTTGGCTCCGATCTTGCCAGGCAACACCGTAATCCAACCGTAGAACAGAATGGTGTATAGCAGGTAATTGTAGCCGAAGCCCCAGGCCGCTGAAAACTTCAAATCCGTCGAAGAGCTGGTCTACAGATTGGCCGGCTGGAAGCAGTGTACCTGCATCCGTAAATAGCACCGCTTGTATGACGAGCTGCGGTTTGTGCAGCACTGTCCATCGCTCCTCCAAACTAACGTTGACTGCCGCCGAGCCACGCTCCGGCCGATCACCAACACCACGAAGGTTGAGGTAATTGTCTTTGACGAAAGCCGGGAAGGGTGTTGCGGTATTTTCCGATGCCCCTAAGAGCAACCTAGCCGCCAGATTGCCTTTGCCATGATGATGAAAATAGCGTGTTTCATTAGTGTACTTCCAAAACCAATCGGTGTTGATGCCCTGCATTGGACTCTGGCTGTAAACCATTTCGAGGCTACTCTGATTGGTCCAGCCGTGCAGATAGTGATAAAAATGTCGAAGTCTGGAAAGAGAATGGCCAAGTTTGACCAGATACTTATTGAAAGAGATACTCTCAGGACCCATGTCTAGTTGTGTACTGCCGGCAGCCCGTTTTTCATAGTTTTCGTGCAGATAGAGACCGGTAAGTTTCAGTCGATGTTGATAGGCGATTTCATATTGAACGGTTGGCCCGACAGTCCATTTGCTCAGATCATAGATGGTTGTGCTGCTCTGGGTAAAATAGGTAGGCTCCCGTGTAGCCTCTCTGGCAAAGTCAAATCCCCAGCCCCAGCGACTACCGGGAATATTGTCCCTAAAGTAACTCGCCGCAAAAGAGTGACGTTGATAGTAGGTATAAGCAAACATCGCGCGGGCTGCAGCGCCATGTAGATTGTAATCAATGGCTCCAATTCTAAACTTGAGATTTTCTTTGCTTAGATCCAGACCCACAATTGGCGCATAGGTGAATTTCTCCTTCAGTACAAAAGTGATCTCCAGCCCTTCGGCCAGCACTTGCTTTCGCAGAGTTACATCAGAGAACAACTGCAAATTCCACAAGCGACGGAGATCCTCTTCCAGTAGCGCCTCATCAGCCTGGCTGCCTTCCTTGCAAATCAATCTTTCCCGAAGGAAGTCAGGACTAGTACGTCGAAGGCCTTCAAACAAGATTGAACAGACCACTGGGGCCTGCTCCTTTCCTTCTAGACCAAATACTGACTGAGGGAACAATACTGGCTGCAAGAGCAGCAGAAAAAGGCATAGGTAGATTCTCACAGCGGTAGCTTTACAGCCTGGTGTACCGTATTCCGAAATTGTAAGTAGATTCCCTGGCCGCATTGTCAGAACTGCTGAAATTGGTGATCAAAGTCTCGATTTCGAAGGCCGGAGTGATCAAATACTTCACGCCAATGCCCATTTGTGTATAATATACGTAGGGATCAGCTAAAGTAGGTGCAAATTCTGCGAGACTGTAAATGGTCCAATCGGGATGCGGAAAGTAACTCATGATGTTCTTGAGCGGCATCATGAAAGTCGATTGTTCCATATCAAATCCCGGCTCCAATTCAGCAAACAAATCTGCCTCAAGAAACAAAGAAAATTCATCTGTCAATGGAAGATCATAAAACAATTGTGTCCACCAATGATGACCATTGTCTACATAGGCATTGCCCTCTCTTCCCAGCGGGTCATCGATCACCGAAAGCATAAAGCTACTCTGTAAGGAGATATTCGGTGCCTTGCGAAAGGGAGCAATCTTAAACTTGGGACCAATTGCAGTCAGACCAGCTCGTGAGGTACTATTATCATTTTTAAACTCCAGGATTTTGATCCATGAGGCGATTGGGCTATCAAAGCGATTGGCCTTGTAAATAACGTCCATTCCTATGCTCAAGCGAGGATTGATTCCATATAGAAATTGGCCAAAAGTCGAAAAATAGGTCCCACGGTTGCTATAATCAGGTGGTGGACCGCTTCGCGCTGTGTATATGTTATTGAAGATCTTGAGTTCCCATTTGCCCTTTCCCAATAAGGACGAAGTTAGGTATCGGGCGGCGCTGGCAGGTTGCCTCTGCTGAGGTGGTCGTGCTGTATTATTACTTGCTGGTGCCACATCATTGAGGGTCCAGTCATAAGTATAGTAGCCCATCTTATAATCCAGCGGCAGCTGATCCGAGCGATACTTGTTTATATATTGTAACACAGACTTCTTATCACCCCCAAAATCTTCCTTATACCACTCAAATATTTTTGAGACATTAACCTTCGAAGCAGAATGGTCGACACGAATAAAGTCAGGGTCATTTAAAGCTAGTTTGGTCTGTGTTTCCAATTGCTGATCCAAAGATTCCGGCTTGTAAGCGGACTCCGTTATGACCGGACAGCTCAAGGCGCCACAAACAAGGGCAAAATGTACACGCGCATCATCAAAAGTTGCCCTAATCTTCTTGTTTTCCAGGTCATTCAAAGTCAGGTATTCGCCAGCTACCTTATGTTTAGTGGCGTCAAACATGCCTGGAATATCATTTGGAGAGCTAACCGGATAAGACAAGAGTACCGCCTTAATAAGCGTAAGGTTATAAGCATTAATGTAAAATGCCTTTTGCTCGTTTGCCGACAAGCCATCAAGCTTGGCAGTGTCGACCACCTTAAGTAACTCTACCAAGGCAGCAGAATTAGCTTTTAAATCCCCATACATCACTTTGCCATTCTGCACATATTTCTCGAAAAAAGCATCCGCATCCTTGTAAAACTGCTGTCGCGGAACTACCGATTGTGCTTCAGCACAGGTCCAAAAACCGATAGAAAGCAGTAACAAAAGGCCCAATCTAAGCATCATATATTTTGTGTTTAGAGCAGCAAAGTAATAGATTATTGCTATGTGCAACTGTCTTTTGGCAAACAGTGCTCCGCTGGCACAACAGCTAAATGCCCAATCTTTTTTTGGAGCGACACAATTAGGTTCTGGTAATGGGGTACCCGTGCTCCACTATTATTCGGCACCCATCCAGCTGCTCGTGCTATGCCACTGTCGTCTCTCCGCAGGCTCCGAGCCGCCACTGGCTTAGCACTCCCCACGCTGGCTGAGTACCTCATACCGTTTCGCCCGGGGCTATTTTGCAGCTGTGTCCCTCCAGCGGCAATTTTTCCTTTCCAGGCATTACCGTTGATCCATAAGGCCACATTCGTATACTGCTCACCTACTTCCTTATCGTGGATAAAGGGCCCAGAGATGTAAGTATAGCCACGGTTCCTCATTTACTCAGAGCACGACAGCCTCAAAACTTCTACTTTGTCGCAGGTGCTTCTCTGTGATCAACTTGAGGAAGGTAAATTGCTTCAATATAAGTTTAACTTTGCTAGTACCCTACTAATCAATAATGCAAGTATGAAGTACCCACGTATATTCCTCACGATCGTTTGCACATTACTGTGCTACTGCCCAATGTTTGGCCAGATTTCGATTCCGCTGGGCGGCAATTTGACCATCTCTCAATGTGAAGGAACCTTATTGGATACAGGTGGTGATGGAGTAGTGGTTGACAATTCGAGTGGAATAGTAACGATCATCGCTCCACCTGAAGCGGGCGTAATCACGATTACTGTCCAATCGTTTGACATGGAGCCGTTCAACGACTACCTAAGTGTGTACGATGGTGCAAGCACTGCAGGGACTTTTCTGGGCCAATTTACCGGCACCGAATTGTCTGTAGGGCAAGAGATCGTATCCTCTGGTCCTGCCATTACTTTTGAGCAGTTTGGTTTCTTTTCTGGCATCGACAGTAACCCGGGCTTTGAGATATCCTGGTCCTGGGATTGCAGCGCGGTTAATACTGCTCCGGTAGCAGCATTTTCTACTTCTACCATTGCCTGCAATGGAGAAGCGAGCTTCTCCGATGCTTCCAATGGCTTCCCGGCTTCATGGGAATGGGACTTTGGAGATGGCAATACTTCAACCGAACAAAATCCAATTCACGTATATGAGAATGATGGTATATATGACGTTACTTTGACTGTTTGTAATATTGTCGATTGTAGTACCACCACTGTGGTTTCTGCTATATCTTCTGTGCCCTGCGAAGTATATTCACAGTCCATTGGAGAACAGGATGAGTTCACAGATTGTTTCGGCACCTTGCTTGACAATGGTGGTGAAGCGAACTACCAGTTTGAGTCGACCAGCGTAAGTACGATATCTGTTGAGAATGCGGAGCAACTGCAATTGGTTTTTGAACAGTTTCAGCTTTACCAGTTTGGAGGCGAGTTCAATATCTATCTTGGACCCGATACTGATAGTCCTTTGTATGGCACTTACACCGGCAGTTCGATTAGCCAGGGTACTGTGTTTACCTTAGACAGTCCAACAGTGACGCTGGAGTTGACAGCACTTTATGATGTGGGGCCAGGCTTTGTGATGCATTGGGCGGCACCCGGAGGGATTACTGAGCCTGTGGCCGCGATTGGAATTCCGGATGCAAACCCACCCATGAATCATTCTGCCCTTTTCAATGATGCCAGTGTACCGGGGGGAGCAATTTATGAATGGGACTTTGGCGATGGCAATACATCGGCTGAGCCAAATCCGACCCATGCATTTACCATTCCCGGGGAATACGATATCAATCTGACGGTGCGAAATTGCTTTGGTGAAAGTATTGCCGAGACACAAACGATCACGGTTCAGGATCCCGCAAATATAATAGTCACGCCTACCAATTTTGATGTGACCCTCAATGCCGGCGAAGTCGAGGTACGTGAAGTCAAAGTAGCCAACATTGGTGGCGGTGGAGACCTGATCTATGAAGTACTGGGCTTGGGAGATATCGTACCCAATAAGACTAGAATCGTTGGTTTGACCAACGGTGTAGATCTGGAGCAGGAGTATACGCAGACGATGGCCGCGCTAGACGCCAAATATTCGAACTATCTACTGGATACGCTGAGAACGGAAGATGCTCAGGAGCTTTCAGCTGCATTGCTAAATGCCGATGTGTTATTGATTTATGAGTTGGCCGCATGTAATCCCTTTGTGATACAAGAACTGTCTGGCGCCATTCAGTCCTTCACAGAATCAGGAGGAACAACAATCATACTTGGTACAAATAAATCAAGCTGTGTCTTTGGAACAGGTCTCTTTGAAGGGAGCTACATTGATTTTCTTACAGGACAAAATGTTACGGTGTTGCAGCCAAACGACCCTTTGGCAGATGGCGTTCCTTCTTCCTTTGTAGGTAGCATCGCCACGTTCCAGTATAGCTTTACTAACCCGGATGTAGTTTCGGTCGTTGGCTACGAAAACGCGGATGTTGTGGCTTACCGTCCTTACGGGGAAGGGCAGGCCATATTTATGGGTTTCGATTATTACAACTGGAATGAAGCCAGCAGTCAGTTACTTGCCAATGCAGTGAAAGGTGAGAGTTTCGCTCTTTCTGCTCAATGGCTGCGAGCTGACCCGGCAATTGATACAATTCCAAGCATTTTTGAAAAGGTTGTTAACCTCACTTTTGACGCCCAGGAAGCGAGCGCTGGTGTATACCAGGATTCGGTTCTCGTTCGCAGCAATGCGGTCAACTTTCCCGAAATTTTCTTGTTTGCCAAGCTTACTGTTTTGGGAGAGGCAGCTATAGAAATTTCCGCTGAGAATCTGGAATACGGAAACCAGGTACAGTTTACTTCTCAACTACAAGAGGTGGTAATCAGCAACTCGGGTAGCGATACGCTCTTTGTGACCAGCATTGCGGCAGATGATTCAGCCTTTGAGCTGAACTTTGATGAAATTATACTGGAACCAGGATACAGTAGCTTGCTAACCGTAACTTTTTCACCTGACGAAATACAAGAATACAATGGCACGATTACCATCAGCACAAACCTGGGAGAATACACGATTGACTTGTCAGGAGCTGGCACCGGTGCTCCAATTGCCTCTTCGGAACCGGAAGCGATCGAAGTGACCCTGGAGGCTGGGGAGTCCACAACCACCACCGTCAATCTGTCCAATATTGGTCAAGGTGATTTGGAGTATGAAGCCACCCTGGGGTCCTTCGCAGATCCCTATGCGGTCTTGGATATTCTGGTATTGACCAGAGACCTTAATACCTTTGGTTTTAATATAGTCAAAGAGGGACTTGATGGAGCATTAGACAACTATACATTAACAGAATTCAATCCCGCGGACCCTTCGGATTTAGAAGCTGCATTGGCTCAATATCGAATACTGATGATTCCTCCAAACTTTGGAAATCCAACATATGCTGAATTCGCAAGTGTAGTACAGGGCTTCCTCGAAGATGGTGGTGTGGTCGTATCAATACCTGGCACCAACGCCTCAGTAGTTTATCAGCTTGGTCTCTTCGAGGGAGAATTTATTACTTCGTTTTTCACGGAGTTGGAAACCTATGTGGCACTGCCGGATCATCCGATTGCCGAAGGGGTAGATCAGATTTTCTTAGCTGGTTCAGCAAGCTATGTGCATAATTTTACCAATCCCAATATTGACAAAGTTCTGGTGACATCGGAGCAAGAATCGCTGCTGGCAGTCAGGAGAGTGGGAGAGGGCACCATTATTCATCTTCCCTGGACTTATGATTCCGTAAATGAGCAGATGGAAATTGTTACAAGAAATGCATTTAATTTTGCTGCGCTTAGCGCTGCCGCTTCTGGCTGGCTGGACGTTGAGCTTTCAGATGGAGTTATACCATTCCCGGATGGCCAGTTGGAATACGAAATTCTGATTGACACAGAGGGTTTGATTGCCGGTACCTATCAATCCAGCATCGATGTAATATCAAATGACCCGCAGAATCCGACTTATTCGATACCAATTACTCTTGTTGTGACTGGACAGCCGCTGACGACCGCTTCCCTGGAAGAGTTGGATTTTGGAAGTGTAGTGGTTGGAGCGTCCAATACCCTTACGGTGGATATCAGTAACACTGGAACGGATACGCTGCTTGTTGATCAAATGCTTCTTGATTTTCCTGATGACTACAGTTTCGAGCCTGCTGAATTGGCAATTCTTCCCGGCAGCACACAAACAGTCAGCATTACCTTTGCTCCAACAGAAGTAGGGCCTTTTGATACCAATCTGAGTTTCGACTCCAATGAGGCAGAAGCCACAACAATAGGGCTCCTGGGAAATGGTCAACCAGCTCCTGCAGTTGCATTGGGCAATGAGGAAATCTCTGTTACCTTGCTAGAAGGTGAGACTACCCAGGAAACCATAGTTCTGACAAACAATGGCGATGGACCACTCAGCTGGTCGATCGCAGGTGGTCCGGATGATGAAGTTAAAGTGGCCTTTGTGCAATGGAACGCCGATTTTTCCGCCATGGCCAATGTCCGGGAAGCTGTCAGTACTAACTGCCCGGATCACATATCCTTAAACATTGAAAGTAATAACCCACAGGAAGTGCAACAGGTGCTTGATCAGGAAGTCGATGTGGTGATCATTCCAAGAGGTCAGGACTACATTCCGGAGCAGTATGCTGCTTTTGCAGAAGTATTACCGCAATATATTGAAGACGGCGGAACGGTAATCATGACTGGTACCTTCTGCGATCCTTGTGTGTTCAATACAGGTGTATTCTCGGGTTTTTACCAAGGCTCGCAGTTTGCCACAACCGTTACAATCACAGAAGACCACCCGATTACAGCTGATCTTGATCCGACCTTTGTTTCTTCTCAATCGGTGTTCGCATTAACGCTTTCAAATCCTGACGCCCAAACTGTAGCTACCTTTCAAAACTGGGATGGGTCTGCATTTCCGGCATACCAGTATGCAGAGTCTGGGTTTGGTAAAGCGGTCTTCATTGGAAGTGAGTTCAGTTTTGCCTACGATGTCAATGAGGGTAAAGCGCTTGGTAACGCTGTGAAGTGGGGCTCAGGCGCATTACCAGGCTGGTTAGATTTGTCTGACTTTGAGGGTGAAGTTGCGCCAGGTGAATCTGTTAGCATCACCGTAGATTTTGATGCTACTGGCTTGCTGGCTGATGTCTATGACTTTGTCATCAACATCTCTAACAATGATCCATTAGAGCCTAACGTGCAGGTGCCTGTCACCATGAATGTAATAGACTTTCCGAATGCAGCCCTGACTTCGGATGTTACATTGGCTTGTGGTGACGGAACTGTTCAGTTCTCTGATTTGTCACAAAACACGCCAACGAGCTGGGAGTGGGATTTTGGAGATGGGAATACAAGCACGGAGCAAAACCCCATACACGAATACACCGAGGAAGGAATCTTCACAGTCTCGTTAAATGCTTGTAACGATCTGGGCTGCGACGAATTCATTGTGGAAAATATGGTTGCTGTCGATTTTGACTGCCTTACTGCAGAGTTACCGCTTGAAGTTCTGGCTAATGATACTGTGACAGCATGCAATGGAATCTTGTATGACATGGGCGGAACAGGCTCCTACCCGAATCAGGCAAATGCTTCCACCACCATCATGCCAGACAACAGTCTAAATGTAACGATCAATATCGAAGAGTTGCAGACCGAGTCTACCTATGATTTCATTTACATTTATGATGGCCCCACCATTGATCCTGAAACCCTGGTAGGCCAATATGACGGATCAACCATTCCGAATGACGGAGTGTTTGTCAATGGCATGTGGACCTCTTCCGGTCCCGCTGTAACCATCCAGTTTACCTCTGATATATCCCAGGCCCAGGAAGGGTTCAAGTTGAGCTGGCAATGTACCCTGGCTGAGATACCGCCGATTCCGGACTTTGCATATAGTTTTGTACAGGAATGCACTGGAGAAGTATTCTTCAGTGATTCAACCGCCCTGCAGGTGGACGAGTGGCTTTGGGATTTCGGCGACGGAAATACTTCTAATGAGCAAAATCCAACACATCTATACAGCGAAAGTGGCAGCTATGAGGTCTCTTTGACTGGGACCAATCAATATGGCACCAGTGAACCATTCACCACCACAGTAGATGTTATTGTACTGCCAGCCTCTTTTACCTCCAATCCCTCTGAAGGCTTCGAAGTTGGTCAGGTAATATTCTTTGATGGTTTTGATGCGGGCCCGGGAGTAACTTACGAGTGGACTTTCGGAACTGGCTCCGGAGAGACCAACTATCAACAAGATCCGATACAAGTGTATTCTGAGGAAGGTGAATATGTGGTGACATTGAAAGTGTCAACTTCAGACGATTGCTTTAATATCTACCAGCAAACAATATTGATCACAGCTGTGGGAGTGGAGGATGCATTTGGAGATGCACTGCAAATATTCCCGAATCCTGCGGATGAACAAGTAGCAGTAAAGCTGGATTTTGACGGTAGCAAATTCCTTGATCTCTCAGTGATTGATGCCCTGGGAAGAACTGTCTTGACTCAAAAACAGAATGCGCTAAATGGTCTGCAATTGACCTTAGATGTAAGTTCATTAAGCGCCGGAATGTACAACCTAAGCATCTCTGATGAACAGAAAACGGCAAACCGAAAGCTCATGATCAAGTAGTGACAGCATGTCAAAACTGAATGCCTGGCAAGGCTGCATTGTATAAACAACAATTGATAAGGGCCATACTGGATTACGCTGGTATGGCCCTTTGTTTTTATCATGATGATTCGTAACTGTCCATTGCAAGACAGCGCTCACTGCCTTGAAGACCTAGCTTTGTTTCTTTCAGACATCTGGTAGCTCGCTTCTATTTGTTTTCTTATTCTTCAACTCGAATTGTATGAAAGTAGCCATCATCGGCAACGGGATTTCAGGTATTACAGCCGCCCGATATCTCCGAAAAATAAGCGATTGTGAAATCACTGTGATATCTGCGGAGTCCGATCATTTCTTTTCTCGTACTGCACTCATGTATATTTACATGGGCCATATGCGATACGAGGATACCAAACCCTACGAGGACTGGTTTTGGGAAAAGAATCGGATCAATCTAATCAGGGATTTTGTGCAAAAAGTGGATTTCGATGCTAAGTGTTTGCAATTGAAAGCTGGAGGGGAGCACCACTATGACAAACTGATTCTTGCTACCGGTTCAGCATCGAATAAGTTTGGTTGGCCGGGTCAGGATCTTCCCGGTGTTCAAGGCCTGTATACTTTGCAGGATTTGCAGTCGATGGAACAAGCCTCAGATCAGATAAAAAGAGCGGTTGTAGTCGGTGGAGGTTTGATTGGAATCGAAATGGTAGAGATGTTTATGTCCCGAAACATACCGGTGAGTTTCCTTGTACGGGAACAGAGCTTCTGGGATATGGTCTTGCCTTCGGAAGAGTCGCAGATGATCAACAGACACATCCGTGAGCACCATGTTGATCTGCATCTCTCTGAGGAAATCGTAGAAATTCTCGGAGGATCTGATGGCCGATGCAGAGCTGTCACAACGAAGTCGGGCAAAGAGATTGCATGCGAATTTGTAGGACTTACAGTCGGAGTTCATCCCAATATCAATTTCCTGAGAGACACCGCTCTGGAAGTGCAGAAAGGAATTCTGGTCAACGACTACCTGGAAACAAATCTTCCGGATGTATATGCAATTGGAGATTGTGCTCAACTTAGGAATCCACAGGCAGGCCGTAGACCTATTGAGGCCATTTGGTATACTGGAAGGCAAATGGGCAAAACAGTTGCAGCAAACATCTGCGGCAAATCAGTGGAATACAAACCCAGGCTATGGTTTAATTCTGCCAAATTCTTTGATATCGAATATCAAATCTATGGGCAAGTGTCCGCAAAGCTGATTGATGGGCATAAGAGTATCTATTGGGAAGCTGATGATGGCAAAAAGGCAATTCGAATCAATTACAATCAGCAAAGCAAAGCGGTTGTTGGCTTTCATCTTATGGGTATACGATACCGTCATGAGGTTTGTGAGAAGTGGATACTCGACAAAACCCATATTGAAGAAGTCCTTAGCAATCTTGCCTTGGCGAATTTCGATCCCGAATTCTACAAGACCTATCAACACGAAATCGTGGGCCGCTACAATCAACTAAGCGGTGCTAGCCTGCAGGTCAAAAGAAGCAGGCTTGCCGATGTGCTTTCCTTTCTCGGCAGAGCATGATGATCCCAAAGAATACACCGATTAAAGCACCACCACTATGAATCTCATTCAAAAAACCGGTCTCGCTCTATTTTGCATTGCCTTGCTGATCTTTACCCTCCTCCCGGCTTTCACTTCTTATGAATTGAACGAGAAGTCCATTCAGCATCTGAAGCCAGCCCATAAGGAAGCGGTTCAGCAGAGTTTGAAGGCTGAAGGATCAATACGGCAAAGCTTTGGATCTACCTTCTCCTACGCTTCGGCTTTCAAAAGCGCGCTAAAGTCTGCCCAAAAGGATTTGGAGCAAAAGGCCAAATCAGGTATCCCCAAGGGACTAGATGAATGGGATTACAAGCTAGGTGATTGGGAGTTCAAGAACTACCTTAATGGAGCCTTGCAGAGCAGCAGTAGAGGTCCGCTCAAGAACAAGCCCATGCTCTTTCTCTTGCTGACTTTTGGTCTGGCCACGCTGGGAGGTTTGCTGTATATTTTGCCGAAGTTTAGAGAAACCGAAGGCATAAAGAACGATGGTATCTACCATAGTAGCATGACTCGTGGCTTGCGCCTGAATGTAAGGAGTATCATGTTGGTACTAACCCTTGGTGGCACCATTGCCTATGGTTTCTTTTATATGAACAAGAATCTTTTCTGGCCTTTAATCACGGTGGCGATCGCGCTATTGATCATAGCCTTGGTATTCTTCAGCGAAAGGAAAACTCCAGGAAAGCCTGCACGATCTGCAAGTCCAAACTTTACAGCCTGGTTGGGTTTGTTTACCGGATTTTACTTGATCGTTTTTTACATTTTGCTCTATTGGTACCCTGAGCACATGAATCCCTGGATACAAATGGTCGATCCAGTCAGTCGCATGCTTAATGGCAAAGGGGCAAGTCAGTGGTTTTTATACGGCTTCTTATACACTGTTGTAGTACTGGTGATGGGTGTCAGGATGATTGCCAAATACCGGCACAACAATTACCAGATTCTGCGCACCTTTTCTGTAATGTTCTTCCAAACTGGTTTTGCATTCTTACTGCCTGAAATACTGGTGCGTCTCAATCAGCCGTGGTTCGATTTTAAGAATATCTGGCCGCTGAATTACACCTTCTTCTTCGACTGGAATATCAAGCAACTGATAGAGAGTGGAGGCCTTGGTATTTTCATGCTCGTTTGGGGAATTGTGCTCACGGTCATCGGTGTACCGGTGATCACTTACTTCTTTGGCAAACGCTGGTACTGTTCCTGGGTCTGTGGTTGTGGAGGATTAGCCGAAACCCTGGGAGATCCATACCGACAGCTTTCCGATAAAAGTCTGCGCGCCTGGAAATACGAACGCTACATCATCCACGGAGTGCTGGTCTTTGCAGTGGGCATGACTGCCATGGTCTTGTATACCTACTTTACGGGCAGTACTCAGGTTTTGCTGTTTAACAGCGAAGTTGTCCGCAGCTGGTATGGATTCCTCATTGGTGCGGCCTTCGCAGGTATTGTGGGCACTGGTTTTTATCCCTTGATGGGCAATCGCACCTGGTGCCGCTTTGGCTGTCCTCTGGCAGCTTATCTGGGGCTGGTACAGCGTTTCAAATCCCGCTTTCGCATTACTACGAACGGTGGTCAATGCATTTCCTGTGGCAACTGTTCGACCTATTGTGAAATGGGTATAGATGTACGGGCTTATGCCCAAAAAGGCCAAAACATCGTCCGATCTTCTTGCGTAGGCTGCGGTATCTGCGCTGCCGTATGCCCACGTGGAGTCCTAAAATTGGAAAATGGTCCAGACAAAGAACGTACTGTCATCCACATTAGCCGTGATGAGGTCAAGATACTGTCTTAGCAGACCAGGCAAGAAATAGGGTAGTCAATTGATTAGCGCGCGAGAAGTTTATTGCAGACATTTCCAGCAGCGGAATGCTGTTCAGGCAAGTTAAAAATACACTACTTTTGCAGCATGACTATTTCCATAAAATCCCATTTCGTATTCTTCGTGGTATTGCTTCTATTTGCCTCTACCAGCTCCTGTTCTTTGTTCAACAAGTCTCAGAAGCAGGCTAAGCAAGAACAAGAGCCAGAGGAAGAGCTTGTAGAGGAAGTAAAAAAGGAGATTGTTTGGTTGGACATAGAGGAAGCCGTGGCCAGATCCGAAGAAAAACCTAAAAAGATCATCATCGACTTGTACACCGACTGGTGCCACTGGTGCAAAGTGATGGACAAGAACACTTTCACAAATGATGTAATTATAGACCTGGTCAATGAGCACTACTATCCGGTAAAACTCAATGGAGAGGCAAAAGATACCCTTAGCTTTCAGGACAAAGAATATGTTTTCTATAAGAAACCGGGAAGCAACAGAGGTTTCCACGAATTGGCCTATGCGCTTACAGGTGGACGACTCAGTTATCCGACCATCGTATTCCTTGACGAGGAATCAAAAGTGCTACAGCCGATCCCTGGCTACAAAAAGCCAACCGATATGGAAGCCATATTGACCTATTTTGGAAAAGGGCATCATAAGACAGCTATTTGGAAGGAGTTTCTCGAAACTTTCGAGTCACAGCTTCCGCCAGCGGCAGAATAGTGTACTACCAGGCAGAGATATAAGCACTAAAACCAAAACAATTCTTGTACCCCAAAGAATGCTCCCTTGGACTTCATTACTATAGACTTTGAAACAGCGACCGCAGAGAGAGACAGTGCCTGCGAAATAGGACTTGCATTTGTCGAAAATGATCAACTGATCGAAACCAAATCCTGGCTAATCAAGCCACCCTCCTATCCCTATTTTGATGGTTTCAATGTTTCCATTCATGGCATCAGGCCGGAAGACGTAGCCGATTCTCCCACCTTCGAGCAACTGTGGCCCGAGCTAGAGCCATTGCTGTCGGGCAAGTTTCTAATCGCTCACAATGCGGGCTTCGACATGAGTGTGCTAAGGCATACACTGCAACACTACCACATACCACTACCACGGTTTGATTATTCCTGCAGCTATCTCTTTTCCAAGCGAGTTTGGGAAGACCTGCCTTCTTACGGATTGTCCAGCCTTTGCCGAATGAATAATATCAAATTCTCTCATCACAGAGCTGGCGCGGATGCAGAGGCCACGGCAAAGCTATGCCTCCTTGCCTTCAATCGAATGGGTGCCCATAGTCCGCTCGATTTCCCAAAGAAGATGCGAACACTGGTCAACGGATTCCCGGACAGCAGCCTGCGCAAAGATCCAAGTCTCCATCAGCCAGATCATATCTTCTATCAGAAAAGGATCGTTTTGGCCGGTGCGCTCAATTCCATGACCAAGCGTGTAGCCCAGCAAATCATTTTGGACATAGGAGGCAGAACTACCGATTCACTCAGCAAAAAAACCAATTACCTGGTCATTCCACAATCAAAATTCAAAGGCTTTGGCGGCATAGGAATCACCAAAAACGAGCGCAAGGCCCAGGAATTAATCGCCGAAGGCGCCCAACTCGAAGTGATTTCTGAATGGGATTTTCTGGAAAACATTTGATGCTCGATTGCTTATCTTGACCAAATGCTAGAAGTCTTCTACGATAAAAAGTCGCTCTATCCATATGCACTACTTTCCATCGCATCCGGTGCCTGGGGGCTCTTTGAACTCTTCAATGGACAGTTGTGGTTAGGCTTGGTGTTGATTCTGCTTACCCTTGTGCTTAGCCTTCAAACCTTCCCCAAGCTGCTCATTCACCAAGCCCAGATTGTAGTAGATCATCTCGGCATCCATACTCCTGAGCGCGGTCAGGTATCCTGGAAGCAGATTCGCTCAGCCCAGATTTCTATGGAGCAGAAGGGCAAATCCCAAACGCACTACCTGGATATCACTTACAAGCGAAAAGACAAGCAGGGCAACTCATCCGAACGCATTTCGCTCAAAGAATTGGCAGTAGAACCCAGTGAATTGCAGTCCACAATCGATCAATACAAGTAGAAAGTCCAGAAATTGGACTTTTATGTGTTACTTTAAGCTCCGAAAGTAACATAAGGAAGTTCTTATTTTACTTTTAGCCCTAAAAGTAAAATAACACAATCCTTATTTTACTTTGGGAACATAAGGAGCGATTTGCCGTTTCTTATTTTACTTTTAGGCTTTAAAGTAACATAACGGAATTTTTATTTTACTTTTAGTCGTTAAAGTAACATAAGGAGTTCGAATCGACGGAGCTATCCAGGACTTCGTTCTTGGTAAATTCAAATCAGAATATGATTGAGCTACATAAGTACAATTCTGGGCACCAGGAGCCAAGTTTGACGGGGTATAGATACTTTATGCCCACAGAGATTAACCAGCCTTGGCAATGGGATGACAGTGAATTGAATATCCTACTTGAAAAAGCAGCTATAAAGCTCGGCGAGTTGAATTCCTATTCTCGCCTGGTTCCTAATATCGATTTGTTTATCCAATTGCATGTTACCAAGGAAGCGGTGATTTCGAGTCGTATTGAGGGCACCCAAACGCAGATAGATGAGGCGATGCTTGAAGAAGACGATATAGTCGAAGAAAGACGGAACGACTGGAAAGAAGTCAACAACTATGTCAATGCGCTAAATAGCGCGATTCAGAACTTGGATCAATTGCCCATTTCTTCCCGACTGTTGAGAAATACACATCGTATTTTGCTTGATAGTGTACGTGGTCAGCACAAGCAGCCTGGCACTTTCCGACAGAGCCAAAATTGGATTGGAGGGCGTAATTTAAAAGAAGCCATCTTCATTCCACCTCATCATGAGCATGTAGATCGTTTGATGGGGGATTTGGAAAATTTCATACACAATGAGGATATACAGGTTCCGGCACTTGTCAAAATTGCAATCGCACACTACCAGTTTGAGACTATACACCCATTTTTGGATGGCAACGGTCGCATTGGTAGACTATTGATTACACTGTTTTTTGTAGAAAAGGGAATCCTGAAAAAGCCTCTGCTTTACCTTTCAAAATTCTTTGAATCCAATAAGGGTATATACTACGATAATCTAATGAAAGTTCGTACAGATGGGGACATGGTACAATGGATAAAGTATTTTCTAAGGGGGATTACCACAACTGCAGGGGAAGCAACGCAAACATTGGGAAATGTACTTGATCTCAAGGCCAATCTGGAAGAAAGAATCCGAGCAAAATTCGGCCGACGAAGCCACAATGCAATTGTCCTCCTACACCAGCTTTTCAAGAAACCTCTGATAAATGTAAAACAGGCACAATCAAGCACTGGAATCAGCTATAAAGCCGCCAACGATTTGATCCGAGATTTCCAGCAGCACGGCATATTGGCGCAGCGTTCCGGTCAAAGCCGGAATCGCATTTTTGTGTTTCAGGAGTATCTGGATTTGTTTCAGGATTAAGCCTGGGAAAAGCAAATTTTTTTGGAGCGAAACAAATTCGAACGCGCTACCAGCCGTCCTGCTTTCCG
>JAHDEE010000137.1 GCA_020629005.1 Chitinophagales bacterium | reverse complement strand
TGGCCGGCGGCTCATACCGCTTCTATCCCTCACGCAACCGGCGTTGAAAATTTGCGGATGGTGCATACCTTGACAGGAAAATATTAAGCAAAAAGGGGCAAAGGAATAGATACTCGCTGCTCAATGTTCAGGCAACCAAAGCCTCCCCTTCTTAAGCAAACTTGCTTGCATCTCAAGAATCCAAATCCCTCCTTTAGGAGTCCGACAGAGATGTTTAGAAACGTAGGGATAATCCAGGATATTCTGACTGGGATCCAGATATTCCAGTATCATATTTATGGGACCACAATGACTAAAAATGGCGGTAGAATTTGCAAATTCCTTTCGCTCGTTTACGTACCAGTTTTGCACTCTTTGAACCAGTGAGTCATGGGACTCCGTTTCTTTTTCTCGCTCGCGAAGAGCTTCGACAATCGTGCAGTTCAATTCAGGGCAAAAACTCCGAAAAGGCTCCATTGTTTGTTGAACGCGCAAATAGTCACTAGCGAACAACTCTTCTACTGCTTGCTTGTCCAAAAAGCTGGCAATTGCCTTGGCTTGCGCTCTTCCTAATTCTCCAAGTGGCGGTCCGGGAAATCCTCTGTAGGTTTCTACATTTGGCTGACCATGCCTTATCAAGTACAACATCTGACTCATAGCTCCAAAGTTGTTTGCCCTTCTTCGTTCAATATCCCTTTCTTTCCTTCAAAGGTTTCAACAATTGCGAATCCATTGTAAAAAGGCTCCACAAAAGCAAAGCGTTGCTTGTACAAAGCCTCACCTTTTCGATTTACGTGATGCCAGCCATTAACATCTTTTGCTCTTGCAATGTCTTTGTGAAACACATCAAGATCTAGAAATCGTCTTTCGTGAAGCAAACTTCCGTCCAGTCGAATGTGTAGAAATTCACCCATCATATTTCGCACACAGGCAATTCCATCTCTAAAATCTCCCGCATAGCCGTACTTTGCTTTGTAGCAAGGCTTTCCAGCTAAGTCTATATGGAAATAATGTCCTGATCTATTTCGAATTGTGCAAACGGCTTGCTGAAAATTCCCACACCAGTCATAACGTTCTGCATATGCTGGCTCGCCTTTCGTGTTAATGTGAAACCACTTGCCCTGTTCGATCACCGCAGCGCGATCAAAATAAAATCCGAAGCTTCGATCGTACCGTTTGGCAGATAAGTCTTTCCCATTCATACCAATATGAAACCAGCCACTTTGATCCTGCACAGCAGCCAGACCCTCTGCGTGAAACTTCAAACAGCTCAAAAACTGACGTCCAAATGGGTTTTTGTTATTGTACAAAAACTCTGTTCGATCTTCAGAACGCTCTATATTTCGGTAGTGCATTTGAATACTATTAGGTTTTGAAGCTGGTTAAATTCAGTATTGGCCACAAGCTCAAAGCCACCTTCATCAAGTAGCGAAATATATTCCTCAGTGCTACGCTCGTGACTCTTGCAAATGGCAAGCATATTGAGACTAAGCAAATGAGCTTGTACCCTTTCATTGGCATTTTCAATCAGCATTAGATGACCACCAGGGTTCAATGCCGATTTACAATTCTGTATTATTCGCGCAGCCTGCCAATCGGGCCAATCGTGTAGAATTCGACTTAATATTATCAAGTCACTAGTAAAAGGAAGCGGCTCAAAAAAATCAATCGCGATCATTTCTAAATTGGAATCCTGCTGTTCACGTAATTGCAATACTTCCGGCAAATCACAAAGTCGAAACCGTTTCTCCGGAAAGGCAGGCATAAGCGCCTTAAGCAAAGCACCAGTCCCGCCACCGAGATCAGTAATCACTTCATAAGCGCTAAAATCCCAGTGTAGATATAAGTCTCGATAGTCGTCTCTAGCATACTCAAACATTGCCTGCTGGTAGTTAGCTAGTTTCTCCGGATGGTCGTTTAGGTAGTCAAAATATCCCTTGCCGTACAGATGAGAAATTGCGGCTTCACCAGTTTTTAAACTGTAGGAAAGATGTTGCCAGGCATCCATGTGTTCAGCTGCCCAGAGAAGGCACATTTGTTTTAGGCTCTCGGAGTGGCCTTCAGTCAAATAGCTACCTCTTGCACCGAGTGCCAATCTTTTGCAGTCACCAATTAGGTATTCTTGCTCCAATAAGAATTGCACTAGATGATATAATCCTTTCCCCTTCGAATTCATCTTCTGCTGTAGTAGGTCGAGGCTTCGATATCCCTGATCTATCAGATCAAACAGATCTATCTTGCAGGCAGCATTCACAGCCAGGTACTCCCAATGAGCAGTGAATAGCGACTTGAGCTCTGATTTTATGTATTTACTTGCCATTTTTCCATTGATAGAGTGCTCGTGGGCTGACCGTATCCTTAAAGTTATTCTGAAAATGATCGCTGGCCTTTTGCATGCTTCCGAATTGCTCATTGAGCCAGATTGCAAAGTCTTGCTTAAACAATTTGAGCGTCTCGTCTACTTTTCGATCCTTACTAAAGTATACATTCGTTTGCCTGATAGCTTTCGGCTGCAAATTTTCAAACTCAGACTTTGCATAATGAAGGAAATCGTGAATTCCTTCTTCTTTTAGCAATTTCTTAAGGTCTTGAGGAAATTTCATATAGCTATGGCAGTAGATAGCAATTTTT
Source organism: Chitinophagales bacterium (assembly GCA_020629005.1). Taxonomy (GTDB): domain Bacteria; phylum Bacteroidota; class Bacteroidia; order Chitinophagales; family UBA2359; genus JAHDDV01. Next base: position 14,376 of record JAHDEE010000137.1, on the reverse strand, counting down.
TGCAAATCTCGGTAGTTCCCGTACAGCTGAAGCTCTTTCAACCACTCCAGAAACTCATTCGTATTTGGCCTTAGTTTCTCCTCAAACTTCATCTGAGTCCAAATGACTGACCAGTCATTTTCGCGGTCTTGAACACAGTCTCTTAGCGGAGGCAATTTCAGCACATTCTGTGTAATTCGATCAAAAAAGTCATCGGTCAGTATCTCTCCTCTAAGCTCTTGTATGCTTTTGTTACTTGCGAGCACCACTGCACACTGTACCTTCACCTCTTCTCGACTATTAGAAATTCTGATGGAAAAGTTGTTTTCGCTATCAGTCTCCATCGCACTCATCAGCTTTCCTTGCACTTTTTTGGACAACAAATGAACATCATCCAGAAACAACAGTCCCCCATCTGCCTGTTCAAAGAGCCCCTTTTCTTCCGCTCGTTCCCCGGCAACTCCCCCAAATAATGCAAGCTCAGCTAGTTCATCATTGTCGGCAAAGGAAGCACAATTGATCTCGACTACATTGTCGCTATCCGCAAATTCTTTAATCAAGTGTGACTTGCCAATGCCTTTCTCTCCAAGTAGCAGAGTGATAAAACCATTGCTGATGAAATGCTTAAGCTTATGTTGGGCAATCTGCCTGCTATTTAGCTTGGTAGCGTCGAATAGCAAGGGAAGCTTTATGTTATAAAAGAGCTTAAGTGGCACCTTCTTAATGTAAAAATTCTTAAACCTTGTATTCGGTGGGTCATCCTTCGAATCATAGGTTTGCAGAAACACCGTATTTTTTGGAAAACGCCCAGCCTGACTCAAGGCATGCCAAACAACCTGCGTTTCGGAAGTTCCTAAACTGATATTAATGAATAGACGAACAGAATCATTTTCTTCTAGCAACTTACTTACAAACGGTCGGACAAATCCTGCAATCTCATATGCATCCCTTAGGTTCTTTACCGGAAGCTCATGCACCGTAAGTCGATCTTCATAGTGCTGCTTTGCATTGCTTTGCTCCATGAACCATTTGATTTGCTCACTGATCGGAAAGTGTTGCATATCTCGCCAAACCAGATCCAAATATTTGTCGGCCTTGGCTTTGTTAAACTCTTTCGTGATGAATTTGTACTCCTCCTCGATGACAGGAAAGTAGTCGTCCTTCTCTGGAGATTTCCAATCCATCAACGCTTGCCAAACCTCTGTCATTTTTTGGGATTTCACTAATTCATCCCGATTTGCCACATCGTTTCTGTACTTACTACGCTTAATTATTCTATCATATGCTTGCTGAGAAGCGGTGAGGTAGTGCACCTCATCAAAACGAAAATCTACCTTCTTTCTACTGAAAAAGTCATTGTACTCTACTTGAGATAGCCCAGTCCAGTTGATTTCTTCCTTGTCCACTCCACGTTCCGAAAACACGGACAGCACGTGCTTGAGATAGGCAAGGCCATGCGTTGTATAGTGCCAGGACACAAAAAAATTCTTCATCATGTTGCAATTTACTTCCTATTTGCAAAAACATGCAGTATCTTCGAATTAAAAGTTGAGAATTTGAGCTCTTTTCACTACTTACTGCAAGCGACGAAACACCGCTGTAACCTATAGGATTAGTCGACGCACTTACAGTGATTCGTTTAATTTTTTCATTCTTTCATTATATAAACGTCAAATTCATTAATTATGAGTAAAGTAATAAAGCCCGAAGACCACAAGGCTAATCAGGCAAACGACAACAAGGGAACAAGCGGAACCAACAAGCAGCGTCAAAAGGTTCTAGACAACCGAAGCCAGCAACTAGATTCAGAGAATCCCAAGTTTAAGCCGAAGAAGGATAAGGAGCAGAAGTAGTTCCCTCTCCAGAACAGTGTATCAACGCATTGATCAATTGCATTTAACGTTCGGACTGGCACAACTGGCCTGTCCGGACTTCGCAATCTTAATCAGCTTAGCGAAGATAGTAAGCAAATTAACGAAGCAAATGCACATCCTTAAAATCATTCACGGATATCCGCCAGAGTACAATGCTGGCTCAGAGGTCTATTCGCAGTCCATCTGCGACGAATTGAAGAAAAGACACAAAGTCTCCGTCTTCACAAGGACCGAAAATCAATACTTGCCTGATTTTCACCTACAACCTAGCCACGCAGAAGGACTGGACTTTTACAGGATAAATATGGCAAGAGAAAGAGATGGCTACAACCATCAAAAGGTAAATGAAACCCTGGCTGAACTTCTGAACGAAATTCAACCAGATGTAGCTCACATAGGCCACCTTAATCACCTCTCTACGGGACTAGTTGCAGAACTCAAAAGACAAGACATTCCAATTGCCTTTACCTTACATGATTTCTGGTTGATGTGTCCCAGAGGACAATTTCTGCAAATCAACTTTGGCAACAAAGACTTCCATCAACTATGCAGTGGCCAGGAAGATCAAAAATGTGCCAGCCATTGTTACAATCGCTTTTTCTCAGGCCTGCCTGAGCAGGAAGCGGAGGATCTGCGATACTGGACGAATTGGATTTCGAAACGAATGCAATGCACAAGGTCATTAACTAAGCTTGTCGATCTTTTTATCGCTCCTTCTAAACATTTGCTTAATAGATTTGTGAGAGATTTCACTTTACCGAAAGAGCGAATCACCTATCTGGACTACGGATTCCCTACTCACTACCTGCAACCTGTGATACCAACGAAAAAAGGCACCTTCACCTTCGGTTACATAGGTACACATATTCCTTCTAAGGGAATCGATTTACTGATTAACGCATTCGCAGAGGTGCAGGAGAAGGCTAAACTACTCGTGTTTGGCCGCAATCTCGCCAAAAACACTTCTGTACTCAAAGACATGGCCAACAAATCACAGAACCCTATCCACTTTTGCGGTGAATACATCAATCAAAACCTGGCCAAGGTCGTTTTTTCTGAAGTGGATTGCATAGTGGTTCCAAGTATTTGGACCGAGAATTCGCCACTTGTTATTCACGAGGCCCAGGCTTGCGGCATTCCTGTGATTACCGCAGATGTTGGTGGAATGGCAGAATATGTTCAACACAAAACAAATGGGCTCTTGTTTAAGCACAGAGATCAAAACAGTCTGACAGAACAGTTGCAATACGCAGCGAGACATCCAGCAGAAATGAAAACAATGGGTAAACGAGGGTACCTCTATAGTGCTGATGGAACTGTGCCCGATATAGCCCAGCATTGCCTCGCTCTTGAAAAAATCTTTATTGACCTTATCAACCAAACCCAAAATGCCTAAACTCTGGAGAATTACAATAGACACCAACCCGGAAGACTGCAACCTAAACTGCATCATGTGCGAAGAACACAGCCCGTTTTCGGATTACATCCCAGTTAAGCTTAATGGCAAGCATCGACGCATGCCGGAGAAGTGGTTGGAGCCTATCTTCAAACAAGCGGCCGAAATAGGCGTCAAAGAGATCATCCCTTCGACTATGGGAGAGCCCTTAATCTATCGCTACTTTGATCGAATCGTTGAGCTTTCAAAACAATACAAGATTCCGCTCAACCTAACCACAAATGGAACCTTCCCTAGAATGCAAGGCCGAAATGCCACCCAATGGGCTGAGCTAATCGTCCCTGTTACCAGCGACATTAAGATTTCGTGGAACGGTGCGACCAAGGAAACTGCAGAACTGGTCATGAAAAAAATTGACTTCGAAGAAGCTCTAAGCAATATCAAAGAGTTTGTCAAAGTCCGTAATCAGCATTTCAAAAGCACCGGTTACTATTGCAGAGTCACCTTTCAACTGACCTTCATGCAAAACAACATGCATGAACTCAAAGACATCATCAAACTAGCGGCAAGCCTGGATGTAGACAGAGTAAAGGGACATCAACTCTGGGACCACTTCGACGAGATCAAAGACTTGTCATTTAGACGAAGTCCCGAAAGCATCCAACAGTGGAACCAGTATGTTCAAGAAGCAATTGATGCCGCCAAACAATTTCCACGACCTGGCGGCCAGCAAGTCATCCTGGAAAATATCATTCCTTTGAAAGCGGAAGAAACTGTGCATGTCCCAACTGCATATGTTTGCCCCTTTCTCGAGCAAGAACTGTGGATTTCAGCCACAGGCAAGTTCTCCCCCTGCTGTGCTCCTGATGAATTGCGAAACAATCTGGGCGACTTTGGAAATTTACAGGAACTAAGCATCTCGGAGGTTGTCAATAGCCCCGGTTACCAATCCCTCGTCAAAGGTTACAAAGCCATTGATCTTTGCAAGAGTTGCAATATGAGAAAGCCGGAAAGTTAACTAGCAATCTGGTTAGACCTGTAGCAGCCGGAGCTGCATTACCAATCTTCATTCTTTAACAAAGGGCGCAGAAAGTCCATTGACTGCATGCAATACGACATGTACAGGGCTAACTACACCATTCCAAGATTAAAATATACCCTGTAATGAAGCAGTTGCTAATAATTTCCTTCGATCTAATCCGAGAAGGAGAAAGCGAAAAGTCCCTGGCGATCAGTTCAATAATTGCATATCTAAAGAATGATATGAGATATGGAGTTGACTTCAGTGTTTCGCATCTACCAATAAATATGTTCAAATTGAATAAAGAAACACGTATTGAAGATCTAGCTGCTGTCCTGTCAAGGACAGATTTTGCCAGCTTCGATTTCATCGCACTCTCAGCATACATTTGGAACGAGTTTTTGACGAATGGCATGATCAACTATATCAAAGACAAGTTTGGTTATAAGGGCAAATTCATCCTTGGAGGATACCAAATTTCCTATTCTAGCAATCCAGAACAAGAATACCCAAATTGCGATCACTTCATTAGCGGTTATGCCGAAAAATCTCTGCTTGATATTGTGACTGGCGTGATCAATCAACCCCGAGTCAAATCGCCTGTAGATTTTTCTACACTACCTTCCCCCTACCTAACCCAAGAACTGCCGATAATAAAGGGGCAAAAAATGCTAAGACTCGAAACCAAAAGAGGTTGTCCTTATCGATGTTCATTTTGCGCACATCGAGATCTGACCTTCAATAAGGTTTACAAACACAATCAGGAGAAAGTTTATCGAGAAATAGCCTTATTCAAAGACTTGCAGGTAAAGAAGATTAACATCATCGATCCCATCTTTAATGCGGGTAAGGAATACCTTTCCGTATTGGAAGAAATGTGCACGGTCAACCTATGCGCTCTGATCAGCATGCAAGCCAGATTCGAAACCATTGTCGGCACAAAAGGGGAAGCCTTTCTAGATTACTACATGAAGCTTAACGTCATTCTGGAATTCGGGCTGCAAACCGCCATTCAGGAAGAAAGCAAGGTCATAAATCGAAAGAACAATCCTCAAAAAATCAAAGAGGCCATGCAACGATTAAAAGAACGTGGGATTTTATTTGAAATCAGCCTGATATATGGATTGCCCAATCAAACACTTGACTCGTTCAAAGAAAGTATTGATTTCGCACTCGAAAATGGATGCACAAATTTGACTGCTTTCCCATTGATGCTTCTAAAGGGAACGGAGCTATACGCTCAGAAAGACCTCTACAAATTTAGAGAACAGGCTATTGGTGAATACAACATTCCGATTGTCACTTCAAGTGATTCCTTCTCAGAAAGAGAGTGGTACAAGATGAAGAATCTAGCTGAGACATTACAGCCGAATCAACGAATCCTGTAGATTTCACATCAACCTTACACTTGCTATCACCGCCCTCCGATAAAGACCGAAATGTTTACTTTCTTCCTTATTGCGTACTTAAGGTAAAGAAAGGCATCCGCAAAACCCAAGCATCGGCCAACATGGCAAACACTTCAAAGACTACTGCCCCAGCTAATTTGGGAAACAGCTTGTTTCCCAATTTCGAAATCGGGATATCACTGGGCAAACTGCCAATATCTCCAATGAACTACTGAGACCAGATTGCTACTTCTTGATGTATAAAGACAGGATCAAGTCTTTGGCAGGAAGTACATCCAAAGAACTTCGCGAGGCGCATAATATCGAGAAGATGTACAAAGCAGGAGCATTCAATGAGTAGGAGCATATTGTTTGTCTTTGAAGGACGGCTGGGTTTAACGGCGCTTAATAAGCAAAGAGCAATGATGGCTGACGGAATAAGAAACCATTTAGTGCTCAAGGACTTCTGTCTTGGAACACTAGATATCCCAACAAAACATCCACAATTCCGGAGCCGCTACTGATCTGACAAGGCAAGTAGCTGCCGCCACTTACAGATAAAATACGAATAACTTGCGAATAAACGAATAGCTTAGTACTTTCGGATAAAATACGAATACCTTACAAATAAGCAGTATGGAGTCTAAACTCAGCTTCAGCTTCAAAACCAATCAGGAGATTCTCAAGAAAATTGGTTTCATCGACTCCTTTAAAGGTAAATGGAGTCAGCTAGATGGCAAGAATTCAAAGTACCTGCAGGAGCTGCGAATGATCGCCACTATCGAGAGTATTGGTTCTTCTACCAGAATTGAGGGCTCTGAAATGTCGGATCAGGATGTACAAGATTTCATCAACTCCATAAAGATCACTGCATTCAAATCCAGGGATGAACAGGAGGTGTTCGGCTATTATGATACGCTGAATTTGATACTGGAATCCTACAACTCCATCAAGCTGACGGAAAATCACATTCACCAATTGCATAAAACGCTGCTCAAAAAAAGCACAAAAGATTACAGACACAGAGGTAAATACAAATCGCTTTCCAACAAGGTAGTTGCAAATTATCCCGACGGAAAACAGAAGGTGATTTTTAATACAACTGAAGTACATCTTGTTCCTGCAGAAATGAAAGCGGCCATTGATTGGGCGAACCGCAAACTTGAAAAAAAGGAAATCCATCCCCTGATTGTCATTGGCACTTTCATCTATGAATTTCTGTCCATTCACCCGTATCAGGATGGAAACGGTCGCCTATCCAGATTGCTGGCCACCCTCTTACTGCTTCAGTCAGGCTACGATTTTGTCCAGTATGCCTCAGTAGAGCACGAAATTGAAAACAAAAAGAAGGCCTATTACAAGGCTTTAATGTCTGGACAAAAGAACAGGTACAGCAAAAAAGAAAAGATCGACACCTGGATGCTCTTCTTTCTTGAGATGCTACAAAATGCGATCACAAAACTGGAAACAGAGTATGAGGCATTGCGCCACAAAAAGAGCTACCTCAACGACCGGCAGCAGGAAGTACTTGAATTTGTGGCAGCAAAGGAACCAGTCAAAATCAGCGATGTAGTACAGCACCTCAATGCTTACACCCCTTACATACTAAAAAAGGATATGCGGTACCTGGTAGACGAAGGCTTGTTGAGAAAAATGGGAAGGGGAAGAGCGACAATCTACATAACGCGCCCGACCAGCAATGCAAAATAGCCTCGGGTGCCAGAGTGAGTAAAAACTATTTTGCCTGCCTGAAAAAGGACTTTGCTCATATTAATGCAGTAGCCAATTACGGCCCTTGAGCGAGCCGAAAGGTATGTCATTGGCGGACTAGGGAGCTGGTAATGAAGACCTTGTGCTATAACAATGTTGTTCTTCGTGGTCCGTCTTCAACGGGCGCTTCGACTACGCTCAGCGACCGTTGAAGACTCCAAATTGGGTTTTTTACTCAGTCGGTTGCAGCGGAACACGAGACGGGTGTTTCTGCGGCCGGGTTGGCTTCGCTCCAAATTATTGTACTTCACCTGCGATTTCAATAGCAGAAATCAGCTTTCTACACAAGGTCTCAAAGTCATCATAAACCTTCTTAACTGCATTTAAATGTGCACCGATTGCACCATCAGCAGGTCGCAGATCAAATATTGGTTTTCTAGCTTCCATTGCCATTGGCATCAAGCTGTTGTAATGCTTGATTTGAGCGAGGCAATATGGATCGTTGTTTATAGTTGTACTGCTATTATATGCTTCATCCTTAAGTGATTCTCTAAATACCTGCGGAATTCTGTCTGCAAACTTTCGATAAGCTTTGACAGGGCGATTTGAGGTGACACCATGTTGCATTAACACATAACCCAGGGTGTAGACCTCAGCATTTGGAAGTGCTAATTCGCTCGTGTCTCCCTGGCGTTCTGCTAATCTCTTCTTCCATTCTTTTGACCAACTGCCGATCCTGGCCCCAATATTTGATAGGCCTTTTAGCGAAAACAAATCGGCTGTACTAGGCACAATCAAATAATCAGAGGCAATTAAAGCAGATCTGTTAATGGCTCCAAAGTTTGGGCCTACGTCTACTATAACGTAGTCAATATCATACTTCTTGGCTGCATTTTTGATGATCCGATAGAAGGCTGACTGCAAAGCGAACGGATACCAATCTCCTGTAAGACAATGGTACCACTCCTGACTGAGTTTGTCTTCGACCAGAGATAAGTCAAGATCTCCCGGAATCAGGTACAGTTTACTATTTATTTTCTCCACATGAGCCTCCAGAATATCACCGCGCTTTTGCTCAATATCTCTCAATGTACTTTTGATAGTCTTGTGATTGTCAAATACTTCCTCCAATGCATATTCATCCAGAAAGATCTGTGATAAATTTGTTTGCGGATCCAGATCTACTGCCAGAACTTTATGGTCCAACTTGGCAAACATATGCGCCACATGATAGACCAGTGCAGTCTTACCTACGCCTCCTTTGTTATTAAAAAAAGTAAGTATTTTCATCGCTTGCGTATTATTACCGAGAACTTACCTATGTGCTGTGTTAGAAATTCTGGAGCTGGATTGCCATTTAGTTCCAGTGCTCTTTTGGCTCTTTGAATCCCAACTCCAAAGCGGTTGACAAAGCCCAACACTTTGGCGGCTGTGGCGATTACTGGGTTGCGGTAATCATTATTATTAGGGAAGTCATTTTTCGCATTCCCAAACAATCCACCATTGTTGGTAATCTCATCTACACCGATTAGCAAGTAACCCGGCTTACCCTCATCTGGCAGATCATTAGCGAAAGAACAGATGGCTTCCGCAAACTTTTTGCTGTCCTTTGTGCTGATAGTCTTTTCGACTCGAAAGCTCTCTTCCGGGGATTTGATTAAAACAAACAGTTCTTCTTCACTCAGCATTTTCAGCCTAAGATTAGTTTGCTACAAGGTACTGAAATTAACTTGCTTTAACCCAAGTAAGTTTCCACTAGCGCTCAGCAAAAAACTACGCGCCCAGCCGTCAATGCAAAATAGTTATACCGTAAACATCCAAACCACTTGGCAATTTTTGTAAGCGCTCCCAGCTTATTGAATCGTCCTAATTCATTCTTGCCCATCTTTAGACTGTGCCCTACCTTTTGCTTGATCAAACGGTAGCCAAAAATCAAGGCTGTGGGAAATTTAGCTAGATTCCCCAAGGCCGGATCCTTTTTCTAAGATTGCAATTGTGTTCTGCACTCTGCGCTCGGTACTCCTTACTCTTTGCTTTTTGCTCCTTTGCTCCTTTGCTCTTTGTTCGCGCGAAGGGTAACTGGTGCAAAATAGCCTCGGGTGCAGCGGTACGAGCTGCCGGTATGCGCCAGTGACTGCCAGCGCATGGTGGCTCGGAGCCTGCGGAGAGACGCCAGGCGCTGAGCAGGAACAAGCAGACCGGTAGTGAGTACAAGCGGAACACGAGACGGGTGTTTCTGCGGCCGGGTTGGCTTCGCTCCAAATTATTTACAGAAGTCAGGCTGCTTGCCACAAATTTGTAGGTTTGATGCTTTAGATTAGTTACTTTATCTTAGCACTTCTCGCTTTCAAAAAAAGAACTGATTGCTAGTATGACTTTGAAAGACAAAATATTGATTGACCTGGCGGAGATTGGGAATCAAGGAACACTAAAACAAATTTTTGATTTCATCCAAGAAATCAAACAGGAACCCATTGACCAGCAGGAAAGCAATAAGGCAGAAGTGCTGGAATTTGTGGGAAAAATCGACGACGATGTGGCGGAAGAGGTGATGCAGTTGATTGACTCTGAGTTCAATTCTATTGAAGGGGATTGGTGATGAAGAAACTTGCAATAGATACAAACATCGCTATTGACATTTTGAATGGCAAGCAAAATACGATAGAGGTCTTGCAAAAGTATGATGTATACTATTTGCCAATCACAGTTTGCGGAGAATTGTTGTACGGGGCGATGAATTCGAAGAAAAGCAATTCAAACCTCCGAAAGTTTAGGGCATTCATCAAATCTTGTAAAATATTAAACTCAAACGCCGCAATTGCTGAAGAATATGCCACTGTGAGACTAAAGCTGCGGCAAGCTGGAACTCCTATACCGGAAAATGATATTTGGATTGCAGCTATTTGCAATGTCAACAAGATTCCTCTAGCTACAAGGGACGATCACTTTCGAAAAGTTGAAGAACTCAGACTTTTGATGCTGACGCTGCACTAGATAACTATTTTAAAAATAGCAGCAGATTGGACAAACAACTTGCTCTCGGCAAACGTCAATCCAATCTACTGCCTGGTCTTTATCGCTTATGTGATCCTTAGCTCAATGCGGGCTCCGCTACCGGCAAATTCGCCATCTTAAATCTCGATCCATACTTCGCCTCCAACTTTGCAAATCGCTTCCTGAGCTTTTCGTAGCCCATGGTACGCATGTAGTTGAAAGGTCCGCCGGTGAAAGGCAAGAAACCGATGCCAAATACCGCGCCGGTATTACCCGCCAACTCCGAATCAATGATGCCTTCATCCAGGCACATCAGCGCCTCATTTAGCATCATGCAGAGCGCACGTTGCTGGATTTCTTTCTTCTTCATTTTCACAGATCCATCGCCGGTGAAGTAGCGGTAGATCTCTTTGTTGACCGCCTTGCGCTTGCCTTTGTCATCGTAGATGAAGAAGCCTTTCTTACCCTTCTTGCCCGTGAGTCCGTCCTTGTACATTTCGAGGATGGCCATGTTGACCGGGAACTCGGGGCGCTGGCTGGCATGCTTGATACCAGTCTCAGAAACGTGGGCAGATACATCAATGCCGACTTCGTCGATCAGTTTGAAAGGGCCTACTGGGAAGCCAAGATCTTCCATCGCGGAATTGATCGAGTCGATAGACACGCCTTCGTCCACCATCAGCAGACACTCGTTGAGGTATGGGATGAGGATGCGATTGACGTAGAAACCCGGGCAGTCATTAACCACAATCACCGTCTTGCCTTGGCGAACGCCAAAATCGTAGCACTGCTTGATTACCTCTGGTGAAGTGTGCGGTGTCTTTACGATTTCCAGCAATGGCATCTTCGGTACTGGAGAGAAATAGTGCATACCAATCACCTGCTCAGGTCGGGTGGCATGCTCGGCCATTTCTGTAACGGATAGGGCAGAAGTGTTGGTCGCGATCACCACATCTTCGCGGCAGTGCTTCTGAATATCGTCGATGATCTTCTTCTTGAGTTCCATCTTTTCCAGCACCGCCTCAATTACAATATCTACTTCATCAAAATCCTCGTAGCTGAGCTGACCCTGAATTCTGCCAATTGTTTTCTCTGCATCCAGCTTGCTAAGGGTCTTGTATTTCACTTTCTTTTGCAAGCCTTTCCAGATCGCCTTTTTGGTGGCCGAGATTCCGTCATAGGCAATGTCTTTAAGAATGACATCGATGCCGCTTTTCACGCTTACCTCCGTGATTCCACTTCCCATAAAACCGGCACCGATCATGCCTAGTTTATTGAGTGGCTTATCCGGTGTTTCACGCTTTTTGTTTTCCGTCATTATGTGGAAGAGGTTGCGAAGGCCTTTGCTTTCCTTAGAAACCAGCAGCTTACCAAACAGCTCCAATTCCTTATTGTAGCCAGCTTCGATTCCATCACTGTAACCCGCCTCCACACAATCGATGATCGCCGGAACAGCCGGGTAATTGCCCCTCGCTTGCTTGTCGGCCTGCTTGCGTGCCTGGCTAAACAGTATCGCTCTACCTGCCGGATTGTTCTCCAGCGTACGCTCGGCAAAAGACAGATTGAGCTTGCGCTCCGGACGCTTTTCGATCAGTTTGTGTACCATCTTCACAGCCGCACTATGCAGCTTGTTTTTGTTCACCACAGCATCTGCCAGGCCCATCTTCTTCGCCTGGTGGGCGTAGATGTTTTTGCCAGTCAACATCATGTCCAATGCCTTCTGAATACCCACTCTGCGGGGCAATCGTTGTGTACCTCCACCGCCAGGAAGAATCCCCAGCTTCACCTCAGGCAAAGCCAGCTTGGTACTTGGATCATCACTCACAATAATGGCATGGCAGGCCAGTGGCAGTTCCACTCCCAGCCCATAAGCAGTACCGTGAATAGCAGCTACAATTGGCTTGTCGCTATTTTCCAGCTTAGCCAATATCTGGTGCCCCAGCGCCTGGAAAGGACGAATCTCATCCTTGTGGCTGATCTCAAAAGATTTGATATCAGCACCCGCCATGAAGTCCTTCAAGCGCGAAGTGATAATCACCCCTTTGATTTCCGGATTGTTGAGATAAGACTCAAAAGAGTCTTTCATCAGGTTTACCAGATCAGGCGAAACTACGTTCAAGCCTGTCAGTTTGTTTTCCAGCCAAACGGTACAAATGCCGTCCTGGATTTCTATTTCAAAAAAATCTGATTGGTTCATGTCCGTATTTTAAGCTTGGTATTTTTTAATCAACATAGCATGTCCGTGGGCCCCTGCTGCACAAGCAGCCAGCACTCCAAGATCGCCATCTTCATGAATGAGTCGGTTGGCAGCGGTATTGAGCAGTCTTGCTCCAGTAGCGCCAAATGGATGCCCAATAGAAAGCGATCCACCCCAAAGGTTAAACTTTTCCATCGGCACTTCACCGACGGCCTTGTCCTGACCCAGTTTCTCCTGAGCAAACTCATCAGAAGCCAGACATTTCAAATTGGCCAAAATCTGACCCGCAAATGCCTCGTGAAATTCGATTACATCCACATCATCAAAGCTCAGTGCATTGCGCTTGAAGAGTTTTGCCACAGCATAGGCTGGCCCCAACAAAAGCTCCGTATCTAAATCCTGACCGGTGAAAACAAAGTCCAGAATTTCGGCTTTTGGCTTATAACCGAGTTCAAGTGCCTTGGATTCGCTCATCAACAATACAGCTGCGGCACCATCAGAAAGGAAAGATGAATTGGCCGCAGTTAGCGTTCCAAACTTGCGATCAAAAGCAGGCTTCAAGGAAGCCACTTTCTCCAGCTTGGAATCTCCACGCACGCCATCATCCATGCTCACCGGTTTGAAATTTGGCGGAGCCTCCACGGTGCAGACTTCCTTTTCCAGCAAGCCCGTTTCCCAGGCCTTAGCCGCAAGGTGATGCGAACGCACCGCATATTCATCCTGCTCTGCACGCTCTACGCCATAGGTAGCAGCCATGATATCACAGTCTTCACCCATTACGCGATTGGTCATATACTCCGCCACCTTTGGCCGCTCCGGAGCAAAATCTCCAGGTCGCAAAGTGGTAGCGAACTTGATAAAATCGCCAGTGCTTTTCAATTTCTGTGCTTTAAACAGCTTCTGCTGCATTTCCTTTTTGTAGGTAATTGGTGTAGCAGAGGTATTATCCACTCCGCCTGCGATCATCACATCCGCATGTCCCGCGTGAATCTGGTAGAATGCGGTAGCGATGGCTCTATTTGCAGAGATACAAGCCTGTGTTACAGTGTGGCAAGGCGTGGTCTGCTTCAGGCCGGCAGAAAGCGCCGCTTCTCTGGCTACATTACTGGTTTTCAAATTGGATATCACGGTACCCATCACAACGCCATCTACGACATCCGGGTCCAGATCAGTCTTTCGAAGCAGGCCCTGAATGGCATACTTTCCCAACTCGTAGGACATCAGGTCCATATAGGCTCCACCCGACTTGAGAAAAGGTGTCCGGCATCCTTCGACTAATACTACTTTCTGTGTTTGCATACTGTCTTTTGATTTGATGCCGCAAAGGTAGTATAAAAGGAAGTTAGATGCACTTTATGTATGCAGCTTGTAAGGTGTCAGACCCAGTAAGGTAGACTTTCAGAGCTGTGTTTCCCCTCCTTTTCTCACAAATTTCGATACCAAGACTTCATATCCATGTTGCTCTAATCTTCATATTTCCTGGAAGATTTCCAGGAGCGAAAGGCTCTCCCATCGCGTTCTGCCCTTCCCGCTCTCCACTGCAATGGCAGCACCAGCCAGCCGCTTCGTTGCACCTGCCCTGCTGTCTCTTTTTGGAGCCAGCAGGGCAGGGCACTCAGTCGGCTTTCTGGCGCTGCCATTTCCGTTGCGATCGGGGCTAGGTGGAGACTACAGTCGGTCGTTGTAGCAGGGAAGAAAGGAGATCGGAGCAAGGAGCAAGGAGCAAGGAGCAAGGAGCAAGGAGCAAGGAGCAAGGAGTAAGGAAAGCAAGTTCGAGGGTGCCAGGCGAGGTTTTCATCCTCGCCGCATCTAAAAGT
>JAHDEE010000436.1 GCA_020629005.1 Chitinophagales bacterium | reverse complement strand
CTGATACCTTTTTAGCAAACGTGACCCAATTCTAAAAACTGACAGCTATACGGAGAAAAACCAGAGGCTTAGAACTTCAAACCAAATACGACCGAGCAGCACGGTCGAAAAAGATCGACGCGACGCCGGAGGCGACGCTAACCTTGGTAGTCAGATGATCCAGGCATTGAGCCTTGTTAAAACAAGAAGCTGCCTTAGCATCGGCAACTTTTTTCTTCCTTAAGGGATTGGAATCAATAACTGTCTGATTTTGACGCCGCTGAAAATGATTTAGTCAAGGCATTTTTTGACAGCATCCTTGTTGGCTGGTGGAGAAAAATAACGATGGATAAATCATTTCCAGCAAGTCAAAATGGACAGTTATTGATTTCTCTATCCCTAAACAGAAAATATTTGGCCATTTGGGTAATTGATCTGCTTCTCGACTGTACCTATCTTGCTCCTATCAAAAAACCCAAACCCGATTATTATGATTTTCAAAGTTTTAAACACACTATTTTTTCTAAGCTGCTATTGTTTGAGCTTACAGGCACAAGTCAACTTTTTTGAAGACTTCGAAAGCTATCAGACAGGAGATTTGATTGCCGAGACTAGTGATGACTGGACAGTCTGGTCAGGCAGCTCGCCCAATCAAGATGCAGGCATTGTAAGTAGTTTGGCTTACGAGGGCGAAAATTGTCTCAGGGTCGAAGGAAACGACAGTGACATTCTTCTGCCATTCGAGGAGGTTTATGAAGAAGGCATCATCGAGATAAGCATGCAAGTCTATGTTCCAAGCAGCCGCTTGTTTTCTTTTGACCTACTTCGTTCGCAAAGCGCCAATCAGTCCAATGCCATGCAGGTTGTTTTCGGACCGTCGGGACTATTTCAGTTTGCGCAAAATACCGGATCTTCTTCAGGAGAAGAGATACGAACGACCTATCCACAAAATGAATGGATAAACGTAAATGTTAGGGCAAATCTCAGTCTGGATTTGTGGGATCTCGAATTCAATGGCGAAAGTATGGGCACAATTGACAATGGTAAAGTTTCTCTGGCAGGAATTTCATTTCGACAGCTCAACTTTGGTGTTTTGACAGCCGGCTATATTGACAATGTCAGCTACAGCTGGACGGCCTATGACATTCCAGAAAATGGCGCCGCCCTTCTGAATACAAACCCTGAACCTTTCGAAGTATTGGGAATACAGCCTAATCCAATCTATAAGATTCGGAATGTAGGAACCGAAACACTGGAATCTGTCAAGATTACTTATACGACAAACAACCAGCTACAGAGCGAAACACTGGAAGGATTGGACATCCCTTTCCTGGGCTACCACGAATTCACCCCTGGCGTCGAACTTAATCTCGAAAGTGGAGAAAACGACTTTACAATCAGAGCTTTCTATCCTAATGAGGCAGAAGAAAACAACAACCCCTACCAGCAATTGAGCTATACAACTATAGGGCTAGAAGCTCAGGCCCACAAGATGATTTTGGTAGAAGACCTTACTGGGACATGGTCAAGTTTTAGCCCGAGAGGCATCTACAACATCAGCAAAGCTGCGGAAAGATACAGCGACTATATGATCAATGTCTCTGTGCATGGAGGATCGGATGATGAACCAATGATGATAACAGAACCTCTTGAGGGGGAAAGTGTTCTCACTCCATCGCGAAAGATCGAGCAGGTATCAGAGGATTACTATCCGACTATTTTTGTGGATAGAACAGACTTTGGCAATCCGGCTAATATCAACCCGCTTACACTTCCTAAGCTGGAACAGCCAGCCAATGCAAGACTCGATGCAAGTGCGACCTTGGTGAATCGCAACCTTCAGATTAAGGTCTTTTCCAAGGCACTGGAAAATGGCGTAAGTAGTGATCATCAGCTTTCGGTGATCCTAATAGAAAATGAGGTAACAGGAACCGGTTCCCTATATAGTCAAGCCAACTTCTACAGTGAATCCAGGTTAGACATGGGCGAGTTTAATGACCTTCCAGATCCCGTACCCGCATCGACTATGGTCTATCAAAACGTGGCCCGGGCTTACCTTGGGGAGTTCTATGGCACTGAAGGAAGCGTTTCCAATGCTGCGGAAGGCGAAGTGCAAGAATTTAGTTTCCAATACACTGTTCCTGAAGAATTCAATATCGACAATATGAAGATCATCCCTGTGCTGTTCAATCCTGATGGCTCCGTAAACAATGCATTTTCCATCTCGGTAAACGAGGCAATCGATCACGAACCAACATGGAATCCATTATCTGTGAAGGAGAATGGCAATACCAGCCTCGCTCATGCTTATCCTAATCCTTCGCAAAATCAAACAAACTTGAGATTGCAATTGCCGCACACCGCTCAGGTCCAAGTCTACATTCTTGACATGATGGGAAGACAAGTGGCCTACAGAGATTACGGTTTGCTTTCGATGGATCAGACGCTCGCTCTACCGAGCGGAGATTTGATGAGCGGCCAGTATCTGCTTCGGGTCCAAATTGGTGATGAAGTACAAAGTCAATCCATCATTGTGCAATAGCCTTTTATAACTCCACTAGCCTTTTGGACAGACGGGAAATAGTGCATTAGCTTTACCAATTTGCTTGCGCTATGCTTAATTGCAAATCGACAATTGCTCTAGCCAGGACATTGCTACCACGAGCCACGGTCGGTGATGCATAGCCCGGATCGCAACGGAAATGGCGGGCCCAGAAAGCCGACTGAGC
>JAHDEE010000136.1 GCA_020629005.1 Chitinophagales bacterium | reverse complement strand
TGCGGAATTCCAGGATTCAGAAGGCAATCGCATTGCACTGCATGAAGCAGTCTAGGGCCGGAGGCAATAGTATCATCTTATGGCTAAAATGTATGGTCGAAAAATCGTATATTCGGGAGGCTTTGCCGTCATGAATACATTGGATACAGATGGAGCGAGAAAATCAAATTGTTGGTGCAGAAGCAAGCAGCGGTGCTAGAAAATATTCAAATGCTAGCAAGATTGCTGCGGCCTTGGTGATCATCGGCTGGGCTCTAGTCGGCACTACCTTTACATTCTTGTTTGGATCAGCCAGTAACCCTATCGCTGAAGCTGCCTGCGTGGCAGGTGTGGTCATGATCACGTTGGGTTCGGTCCTGGCCCTAATTAGTGCCATCCAAGCCCTGTTCAATCCAGACAGAAGTGCTGCTTTTCCCACTGTAATATTTCTTATCGGTACTGGCTTTTGGGTTTTGGTCTTGCTCTTCGGATTGCTGCTCATGGAAGTTGTCTTGGTAATCATGGGCGGGAAATAGTGTGCTTCCCGGCTGAAACGTCTTTGCTGCCACGTGAGCAGCCTGGTGCAAGATAGCCCTGATGGTAGCGGAATGAAGGTGCCAGGCAGGCGACTGAGTGTGCCGGTAGGGGTGGCTGCGACCAAAGGAGCAGACGACCCTACCGGATACACGAAGCGCCTGCATGGTGCCTGAATTATAGCGGACAGCAGGTAGCCCACTTAAGCGCTGGGCTTAGTTGCGCTCCAGATCATGATCCAACTGTCCTGCCAATCTCTGCGATTGATTTACAAATCCCAAATCCGCAGACATTCGTGGCCCGAAATTTTCTATATCTTTGTTGCTAACTCCTTTTTGAGTGAAATCTGCTTAAGAAAATAGATCAAGATGATAGATACGGCTACGCCACTCAATTTTGAAATGACCGAGAATCAGAAGATGATTACGGAGATGATCCGGGATTTTGGGGATAAGGAAATACGTCCACACATGATGGATTGGGATGAGCGTCAGGAATTTCCGGTGGAATTGTTTCGAAAGCTTGGAGGTCTTGGATTGATGGGGGTTTTGGTGCCTACTGAATATGGAGGATCAGGTTTTGGTTATTTGGAGTATGTAACGGTTGTTTCTGAGATTTCGCGTATTTGTAGTTCGATTGGGCTTTCGGTGGCGGCGCATAATTCTTTGTGCACCGGGCATATTATGTCATTTGGTAATGAGGAACAAAAGAAGCGATGGCTGCCTAAGTTGGCCAGCGCAGAATGGATTGGTGCCTGGGCCTTAACTGAGCCCAATACTGGATCTGATGCTATGAATATGAAGTGTGTGGCTGTGGAGGATGGCGATGACTACATTATTAATGGTACCAAATGCTGGATTACGCATGGTAAGTCTGGGGATGTGGTTGTGGCTATAGTGCGAACCGGTAATGTGCGTGATAGTCATGGTATGACTGCTTTTGTGATTGAGCGATCAAATCCGGGATTGAGTGCGGGGAAAAAGGAAAATAAACTGGGCATGCGGGCCAGCGAGACAGCTGAGGTGATTTTTACGGATTGCCGAGTACCGAAAGCTAACATTCTTGGTGAAGTAGGCGATGGATTTATTCAGGCCATGAAGATTTTGGATGGTGGACGGATTTCGATTGCTTCACTAGGTTTAGGGATTGCTAAAGGATCATTGGATGCTTCCTTGAAGTATGCCAAAGAACGTCATCAATTTGATCAGCCGATTGCCAACTTTCAGGGCATTTCCTTTAAGCTTGCCGATATGGCTACAAAGGTGGAGGCTGGAGAGCTGCTGACCTTACAGGCCGCTGATATGAAGAATAAAGGAATTAAGGTGACACGACAATCTGCCATTGCTAAATATTATACCTCGGAAATCGCGGTAGAGAATGCCACGGATGCGGTGCAAATACACGGAGGTTATGGATATACTAAAGACTTTCCGGTGGAAAAGTTTTACAGAGATGCAAAGCTCTGCACAATTGGAGAAGGAACTTCGGAAATCCAAAAACTTGTAATTGCAAGGGAACTACTGAAGGGACATTAGAGTTGTAAAAGATGTACATATACCGTACCTTCGCAGACTGAATCAGAAAAGACAATAATCGATATGCTAATTATCAACCCAAAGGAGAGCGATTCCATAGACAGAGCGCTTAAGAAGTACAAAAAGAAATTTGAGAAAGCAGGAGTACTTCGCGAAATCAGAAATCGCAAGCATTTTCTTAAGCCTTCTGTACGCAGAAGAGCAGAAAAACTGAAGGCAATCTACAAGCAGGAAAAGTACGGCCACAAATAAGGCGTAAAATGTCTTCAATAGGCCATTTGGTCCTAAGAATTTCTCGTTGGAAATGGTAAATTGAAAGAGCAAAAGGCGGTAACTGTATTTCCGCTTTTTTGCTTCTATTCAACCACGACCAACGATCCTACATGCCTGCAAGCCCAATTCAATCCTTTCTGGATTATTTGCGTTTTGAGAGACGCTACTCTATACACACGATTGAGGCGTACCGCCGAGATATTGGGCAATTTCAAGATTTTTTACTGAGTCATTACGAGCTTGGGCTAGATGCTGGTCTTAAGCAAAGCCATGTTCGCTCCTGGATCGTCGATCTTGTAGAGCTAGGGCGTAGTTCGCGCAGTATAAACCGGAAGATTTCCAGTCTACGAGCCTATTTTAAGTTCGAAATGCGGGAGTCGCGGTTGGAAAGCAGTCCTTGTGAGGGTATAGAGGTGCCTCGTGTATCGTCCAGGTTACCTAAGTCGCTGAGTGCAGATAGACTGGCAGGCTTGTTGAGGCCACCATTAGCTGAAGCGGACTGGAAAACCTGGCGCTCCTACCTCATTGTTAAGTTAATGTATGTTACAGGAGTACGTCGGGGAGAATTAATTGCGTTGAAACAACAGAACCTGGATAGGGGTCGTGTTTGTTTAATAGTGGCGGGTAAGGGTAATAAAGAGCGGATGATTCCCCTTGGGGAAGCGATATTGAGGGAATTGAATTTGTATTCGGAGATGCAGGAGCAATTATTTCCAGGGCGTGTAGCCTTGTTTCTAAACGACAATGGAGAAGCTGTCAATGCTTCTTTTGTATATCGGCTTGTCAAGAGCCAACTTTCACAAATCACTTCAGGTACGCATAGGCACCCGCATGTGCTACGTCATTCCTTTGCCACAACGCTGTTAGATGAGGGGGCGGATTTGAATGCCATCAAGGAGCTTCTTGGGCATTCCAGTCTTGCTTCAACGCAAGTGTATACCCATAACAGTATTGAAAAACTAAAACAGATTTACAGGGACGCACATCCCCGTTCCTGATTTTTTAACTTCAAATTTGTCACCTATGAAATTTAACGTGCAGGCAATCGGATTTAAAGCTGATCAGAAATTGATACAGTTGATTGAGAAGAAGGTACAGAAGTTGACCAATTTTTTTGATAAGGTAATTAACGTTGAGGTATTCCTCAAGTTGGACAATAATAGTAGTCAGCGTAAGGAAAAGATTGCGGAGGTAAAGTTGAGTTTGCCGGGCAATCAGTTGTTTGCAGCTGGTACGAGCAAGCTTTTTGAAGAATCGATAGATATTGCGGTGGATAATGTGAAACGGCAATTGAAGCGACACAAGGAGCGGCTTCGCGGTTAGTAGCCGCAATGGTTGCGGATTAACACATTATTTGGCCTGGATTTTGGTATCCTCCCACTTGAAAAAGTGAGTGAGGAAGGAAATTTACAAGAAATCACAAGTGGGCGAATAAAAACTGTAGATTTTTGATGTGGTTTTTAAAATTTACTGTTATATTTGCGCACTCATTTACCGGAGGTCATAAAAGAATGGCTGATAAGTGAATGATTTTCTTTGAAATCCTGTTGAGAAAAGCAAAAAGAGATGCCGGTGTAGCTCAGTTGGTCAGAGCAGCTGATTTGTAATCAGCAGGTCGGAGGTTCGAATCCCTCCACCGGCTCCAGCTTTTTTTTGATGGGGGGATACCAAAGTGGCCAACTGGGGCGGACTGTAAATCCGCTGTCTTCGACTTCGTAGGTTCGAATCCTGCTCCCCCCACATTTAATTACAGGCTTGAGGTTTACCAACCGAACCAAGCCTGTCTTTTTTTGCATTCTCATCAAATTTCTTATGCGGGAGTAGCTCAGTTGGTAGAGCATCAGCCTTCCAAGCTGAGGGTCGCGGGTTCGAGTCTCGTCTCCCGCTCTATTTCAGTAGCCGACGTAGCTCAGGGGTAGAGCGTTTCCTTGGTAAGGAAGAGGTCGGGGGTTCAATTCCCCCCGTTGGCTCCAGAGAGAATAAATTATTTCCATTACCAAAGTAAACTAATTTTTAGTCATGGCTAAAGAAAAATTTGACCGGTCGAAACCACACGTTAACATCGGTACCATTGGACACGTTGATCATGGAAAAACTACCTTGACAGCTGCCATCACGACTGTGCTTGCATCAGACGGATTGGCCGAGGTTAAGGATTATGCTTCTATCGATGCTGCACCAGAGGAGAAAGAAAGAGGTATTACTATTAATACCGCTCACGTAGAGTATGCGACTGCAAATCGTCACTATGCTCACGTTGATTGCCCTGGTCACGCTGATTACGTAAAAAACATGGTAACAGGTGCTGCCCAAATGGACGGTGCTATATTGGTTTGTGCTGCTACGGACGGTCCTATGCCACAAACTAGAGAGCACATTCTACTTGCACGTCAGGTAGGTGTTCCTGCAATTGTTGTGTTCCTAAACAAGGTTGACCTTGTGGATGATCCGGAATTGCTAGAGTTAGTAGAAATGGAAGTTAGAGAGCTACTTAGCTTCTATGAATTTGACGGTGATGACATTCCAATCGTTGCTGGATCTGCTTTGAAAGCACTTGAAGGCGATGCTACTCATATTGATAACATTCGCAAGTTGATGGATCAAGTTGATTCATACATTCCGATTCCTCCGCGTCCGGTTGATTTGGACTTCTTGCTACCAGTAGAGGATGTATTCTCTATTACCGGTAGAGGAACAGTTGCAACAGGAAGAATTGAAAGAGGGGTAATCAACTCTGGAGATCCTGTAGAAATCATTGGTCTTCGTCCTAAAGAGGAGAAAGCAATGACTTCAACTGTAACAGGTGTTGAGATGTTCCGTAAGATTCTTGATCGTGGTGAGGCTGGTGATAACGTAGGTCTACTACTTAGAGGTATCGATAAGGCTGAAATCAAGCGTGGAATGGTAATCTGCAAGCCAGGTTCTGTAAATCCACACGTGAAGTTCAAGGCTGAGGTATATGTATTGAAGAAAGAGGAAGGTGGTCGTCACACTCCATTCTTCAACCGTTACCGTCCACAGTTCTACCTAAGAACAACAGACGTTACTGGAGAGTGTCATTTGCCAGATGGTGTTGAAATGGTTATGCCAGGTGACAACGTTACCATCACGGTTGATTTGATCTACCCAGTTGCACTAGAGAAAGGTCTTCGTTTCGCGATTCGTGAAGGTGGACGTACAATCGGTGCAGGTCAGGTAACAGAGATCATCGATTAATATCGAAATCTAATAAGATAATTAAAGGAATACGGGCGTGGCTCAATTGGTAGAGCATCGGTCTCCAAAACCGAGGGTTGTAGGTTCGAGTCCTGCCGTCCGTGCCATTATACTCTAGAAGATTATGGAAAAGGTTAAGCTATATGTAATGGAATCCTATAACGAGCTAATGCACAAGGTGACTTGGCCGACATGGGAGAACCTGCAGAGCAGCACAGTTTTGGTAATCATCGCGTCCATCATATTTTCTTTGATTATCTTTGTTATGGATTTCATTTTTGGTGCAAATCCGGAAAACAATGTTTTCCAGGGCATATTGTACTTTATTTACGAGATGTTCGGATAATACTTCCCAATGGCCTTTGAAAAAAAGTGGTACGTCCTACGTGTAATAAGTGGGAAAGAGAGGAAGCTAAAGGAGCAGATCGAAAAGGAAATCGAACGATCAGGATGGGCAGAAATTGTCACACAGATCCTGGTCCCGATGGAAAAAGTTTACAAGATACGGGCAGGGAAGAAATATATCAAAGAGAAAAATTTCTTCCCTGGCTATATGCTTGTAGAGGCTGTAGAGGGTAAATTTTCAGGAGAGATTGTTTCGACTATCACCAGTATGACTGGTGTTATTCATTTTCTGGGCAAGTCTTCTCCGGAGCCTGTACGAATGGCCGAAGTAAATAGAATTCTCGGCAAGGTGGACGAGATGCAAGATGCTGAAGAGAATCTTAGCGAACCTTTCCTTGTCGGAGAAACCGTCAAAATTACGGACGGTCCTTTCAATGAGTTCAACGGAACTATTGAAGAGGTTTATGATGAAAAGAAAAAGCTCAAGGTGATTGTAAAGATCTTCGGAAGAAGAACACCTGTGGAGCTGAATTTTATGCAAGTTGAAAAAGTGTCCTAAGACATGGCAAAGCAAATTGAAGGTTACGTAAAACTGCAGGTAAAAGGGGGACAGGCAAATCCTGCTCCACCAATTGGTCCTGCACTGGGTGCAAAAGGATTGAACATCATGATGTTCTGTAAGGCCTTCAATGCTAGAACCCAGGAAAAGCAAGGCGTTGTTTTGCCGGTGGTGATTACGGTATACGCTGACAAGTCTTTTGATTTCATCATTAAAACTCCGCCAGCTCCGGTATTATTGCTGGAAAGAGCAAAATTGAAGAGCGGTTCTTCTGAGCCAAATAGAGACAAAGTAGGTAAGGTGACCTGGGAGCATTGTCGCGAGATTGCAGAAATCAAGATGGCAGACCTTAACTGTTTCAGTGTCGAGTCAGGTATGCGAATGGTGGCCGGAACAGCCCGGAGTATGGGGATCGTTGTTGAAGGAACCCCTCCCTGGGAGATGGCACAGTAAAATCTAAAAACAAGAATACAGTGGGAAAATTGTCGAAAAAACGCAAGGAAGCCATGTCCAAAGTGGAGGCTGATAAGCAATATACGCTTGAAGAGGCTGCTGCACTGGTGAAGGAGATAAACTGCACGAAGTTTGACTCTTCCGTTGATCTGCACGTCAGACTGGGGGTTGACCCAAGAAAGGCAGATCAGGCTCTAAGAGGAACATTGTCGCTTCCACATGGAACCGGTAAGGATAAAAAAGTACTTGTTTTCTGCACTGCCGATAAGGAAGCGGAAGCAAAAGCTGCCGGTGCAGACTATGTTGGCCTCGATGAGATGATCGACAAGGTAAATGGCGGCTGGACTGATATGGATGTGATTATCGCTCAACCAGGCGTGATGGCAAAGATTGGTCGATTGGGTAGAGTACTCGGACCAAGAGGTCTAATGCCTAACCCAAAAACAGGTACCATTACTGATGACGTGGGGAAAGCTGTTTCAGAAGTAAAGAAAGGTAAAGTATCGTTTAGAGTAGATAAGTTTGGAATTATTCATTGTCCGGTAGGTAGAAGCTCTTTTGCGCCTGAGAAGCTCGTAGAGAATGCAAAGGAGGTTGTGTCGACAATCAATAGAATTAAGCCGGCTTCCGCAAAAGGTACATATTTCAAGAGTTTGTATATGGCTACAACAATGAGTCCAAGCGTGCAAATAGACATCAAATCAGCAACCTAAGATGACACGAGAAGAAAAGGCGGCAGAAGTAGCCGAACTGAAAAGCAAGTTCGAAAACAGCAGTAATTTCTATATCACTGATTCGTCCGCACTAACCGTCGCTGACGTCAGCGAGTTTAGAGGTATGTGCCACGAGAAAGGTATTGAATTTCGAGTAGCTAAAAACACCCTGATCAAGAAGGCATTGGAATCTATGGGTAATGATTATGAGGATGTTTATCCTGCATTGTCCGGTCCTACTGCTCTGATTTTTTCAGAAGTTGGAAATGTACCAGCAAAAGTACTCAAGGAGTTTCGCAAGACGCATGAGAAGCCGGTATTGAAATTAGCTTATATCGATACAGCCGTGTATTCGGGTGATGATTCTCTTGATGCACTGTCTAAGGTAAAGTCGAAAGAAGAATTGATCGGAGATGTACTTGGCTTGCTACAGTCACCTGCAAAGAATGTGATTTCTGCATTGAAATCAGGTGGCGACACTATCGCAGGACTGATCAAAACTTTGTCCGAGCGTCCTGAATAATAAAATAATTGAATTAAAATAAAATACAGAGAAATGGCAGATATTAAAGCATTTGCAGAACAGTTGGTTGGTCTCACAGTTAAGGAAGTAAACGAATTGGCGGACATCCTTAAGGAAGAGTACGGCATCGAGCCTGCAGCAGCAGCAGCTCCGGTGATGATGGCAGCAGCTGGTGGCGGTGATGGAGGAGGAGCAGAAGCTCAGACAGAATTCAACGTTGTCCTTACTGGAGCTGGTGACAAGAAACTAGCTGTTGTAAAGGTTGTTAAGACGATCACAGGTCTAGGCTTGAAAGAAGCTAAGGAAATGGTTGACAACGTTCCTAGCAACATCAAGGAAGCTATTCCTAAGGAAGAAGCTGAAGCAGTTAAAACACAGTTGGAAGAGGCAGGCGCTCAGGTTGAGCTGAAGTAAGAACGTTTTCCTGCTTCTCTATTTTTTGATACTCCGAGGAGGGTGCCCTGCTAAGCAAGCCATCCGACATCAGGGTCTCTTTCACTAATAGTTTCCTGAAGACTGAAAGCTAAATACAGAAAATAGAACAGTTTTAAGGCATAGGGTCATCGACCCTCATGCCTTTTCTGTGTTTAATTCAGCCCATTTTCTACACCCTTGCAAACCACAGGTTGCCTATGTCCAAGATATCAAGGAGTTATGCCGAGAGACATAACTTTGGCAAAATCAAGCAAAATCATGTCTATCCTGACCTCCTAGACATACAAATTCAGTCCTTTATGGATTTCTTCCAGCTGGAAACCACGCCGGAAAATCGTAAAAAGGAAGGACTATTCAAGGTATTCGAGGAAAATTTTCCGATCACTGATGCAAGAAACATCTTTGTACTCGAATTCCTTGATTATTTCGTAGATCCTCCTCGCTATACCATTAGCGAGTGTATGGAGCGAGGTCTTACTTACAGTGTGCCGCTAAAAGCCAAAATGCGACTCTACTGTAATGACGAAGAACACGAAGATTTTGAGACTATTGTGCAGGACGTTTTCCTGGGCAATATTCCATACATGACGCCGAAGGGTACCTTCGTCGTAAACGGTGCTGAGAGAATCGTTGTATCTCAGCTGCATAGATCTCCTGGTGTATTCTTTAGCCAAAGCTTACACCCAAATGGAACCAAGATTTTCTCTGCCAGAGTGATTCCGTTTAAAGGAGCATGGATCGAATTCGCAACTGACATCAACAATGTCATGTATGCATATATTGATCGAAAGAAGAAGTTCCCTGTAACTACATTGCTGCGTGCAATCGGCTTTGATACTGACAAAGCCATACTGGAACTCTTCAACCTGGCTGATGAGGTGGATGTTACACCCAAAGCACTGAAAGAAGTGGTAGGCCGCAAGCTGGCAGCTCGTGTCCTAAAGACCTGGTTTGAGGACTTTGTTGATGAAGATACAGGAGAGGTAGTCTCGATTGAAAGAAACGATGTAATCCTCGAACGTGATACGGTACTTGACGAAGACAATATTCTCTTGATTCAGGAGGAGGAAGTCAAGAAGGTTATTCTTCAAAAGCAGTCTGAAGAACTGGAATGTACTTTTGAAGCGCTTATGCCTAATACAGGTAAAAAGCTTCAGGAAGATGCCGTTTCAAAAGGCAAGAAAGGTGAAGTTGTAGCAAAAGCGGGCACACCACTGGATGAGGATTTGATACAGAAGCTGATCGACAATGAAGTCGAGACGGTAGTCATCTTCAAGCCAGAACTTTCGGCCGAATTCGGAATCATCTACAATACGCTTCAAAAGGATACCTCCAACTCTGAAATGGAGGCTGTTCAATACATCTATAGACAACTTCGTGGTACTGACCCACCAGATGAAGAAACAGCACGTGGAATTATCGACAAGCTATTCTTCTCTGATAAGCGTTATGACCTTGGTGAAGTAGGACGATACAAGATCAATCGTAAACTGAAGTTGGACATCCCAACCGAAACACGAGTCCTTACCAAGGAAGATATCATCTCTATGGTAACTTACCTTGTGCGTTTGGTTAACCAGAAGGCCGAGATTGATGATATCGACCACCTGAGCAACAGACGTGTCCGTACAGTAGGAGAGCAGTTATATTCACAATTCGGAGTAGGTCTTGCCCGTATGGCAAGAACAATCCGCGAGCGTATGAATGTTAGGGACAACGAGGTATTTACGCCAGTTGACCTTATCAACGCAAGAACGCTTTCCTCGGTGATCAACTCCTTCTTTGGTACCAGTCAGCTGTCTCAGTTTCTGGATCAGACTAACCCGCTCTCAGAGATTACACACAAGCGTAGAATTTCCGCTCTTGGTCCTGGTGGACTTTCAAGAGAGCGTGCGGGATTTGAGGTAAGGGATGTGCATTATTCGCATTACGGTCGACTATGTACCATTGAAACACCGGAAGGACCAAACATTGGACTGATCTCTACACTCTGTGTTCACGCTAAGGTGAACAAGATGGGATTCCTTGAAACTCCTTACAGACGAGTGGAAGAGGGTCGCGTGGTCGTAGATTCCAGCGGTGTAGATTTCCTTTCAGCCGAGGAGGAGGATACCAAAAAGATTGGTCAGGCGAATGCGCCAACCGATGACAAGGGTAACTTCCAGAATGAGAAAGTTAAAGCCAGATTCCAGGGGGAATTCCCTGTGCTTGGACCTAGCGAGTTGCAGTATATAGACGTTGCTCCAAATCAGATTGTGGGCGTTTCCGCTTCTTTGATTCCATTTCTGGAAAACGATGATGCAAACCGGGCACTGATGGGATCAAACATGCAGCGTCAGGCTGTGCCTTTGCTGAAGCCTGAGTCGCCGATTGTTGGTACTGGTCTTGAAGCTCGAGTTGCCAAAGATTCCAAGATGCTCTTCAATGCTGAAGGGCATGGAGAGGTAATGTACGTAGATGCAAGAAAAATTGTAATCCGCTACGAGAGAACTGACGCCGAGCGCCTGGTATCCTTCGAAACAGATGACAAAGAGTACATCCTTACGAAATACAGAAGAACCAACCAGGGAACCTGCATCAACCTGAAGCCTGTAGTGCGTAAGGGCGAGAAAGTTGTACCAGGGCAGATTCTCTGCGAGGGCTATGCCACACACAGTGGAGAGCTGGCCCTTGGGAAAAATCTCCTGGTATCATTCATGCCTTGGAAGGGTTACAACTTTGAGGATGCGATTGTGATTTCAGAGCGAGTGGTACGTGAAGATGTATTTACATCTCTCCATATCGAAGAGTTCGATATGGATGTGCGAGACACTAAGCTTGGCGAAGAGGAATTGACGAACGACATTCCTAACGTAAGTGAAGAAGCCACTAAAGACCTGGATGAGAACGGAATCATCCGTGTCGGTGCACACGTGAAGGAAGGTGATATTTTGATCGGAAAGATCACTCCGAAAGGAGAATCTGATCCTACACCGGAAGAGAAACTGCTACGGGCAATCTTTGGTGATAAAGCCGGAGATGTAAAAGATGCCTCACTGAAAGTGCCACCATCTGTTCGCGGTATCGTGATCAAGAAGCAATTGTTTGCAAGAGCCAAGAAGAACAAGGAAACCAAGGAGCGCGAAAAGGTTAAACTTGCCGAACTCGACAAGCTACACATCAAGAATGTACAGGCAATCAAAGACATTCTTGTAGGCAAGCTTTGGGAGCTGCTCAAGGGAATGAAGTCCGAAGGAATCACTTCCGTGTACAAAGAAGAACTGATCCCTAAGGGCACCAAGTTTAGCGAGCGTAACCTGGCTGATATTGACTATACCCACATCGATCCTTACAACTGGACCAACAGCGAAGAAGTCAACGACCAGTTGAAGATCTTGTTGCACAACTTCAGCATTAAGGTCAATGAAGAGGTGGGAAGATACAAGCGAGAAAAATTCAACATCAGTATAGGTGATGAACTTCCCGCAGGTGTACTCAAACTAGCCAAAGTCTACCTGGCTAAGAAGCGTAAGCTTAAGGTGGGAGACAAGCTGGCAGGTCGTCACGGTAACAAGGGTATCGTGGCCAAAATTGTTCCTCTGGAAGACATGCCCTTCCTGGAAGATGGAACTGCAGTTGACATCATACTGAACCCACTGGGTGTACCGTCAAGGATGAACCTGGGTCAGATATATGAGACGGTATTAGGTTGGGCTGGATTGAAAAAAGGCATAAAGTATGCCACTCCGATCTTCGATGGAGCTTCTCTTGAAGAGATTGAAAATGAAATCCAGTCTTGTCAACTGCCGAGTCTTGGTCTGTCTTACCTCTATGATGGGGAAACCGGCGAACGGTTCCACCAAAGAGCAACAGTAGGTGTAATCTACATGCTGAAGCTGTCGCACATGGTAGACGACAAGATGCACGCAAGATCAATCGGACCTTACTCGCTGATTACTCAGCAGCCTCTTGGTGGTAAGGCACAGTTTGGTGGACAGCGTTTTGGAGAGATGGAGGTTTGGGCACTGGAAGCATTTGGTGCAGCCAACATTCTACAGGAAATGCTAACCATAAAGTCGGATGATATCGCCGGAAGATCGAAGGCCTATGAAGCCATCGTAAAGGGAGATAATCTGCCGAATCCAAACATTCCGGAGTCCTTCAACGTACTGCTACACGAGCTACGTGGACTTGCCCTTGATTTGGTCTTTGAATAAAAATGAGCGTATCCAGGGGAGAGGCCGATGCCTCCTCCCCTGGTTCTCTTTATAACTAACCTTTCTAAACCTTAGAGTATGCCTTTCCAAAAAAAGGATCACAGAGTGAGCTCTGGTTTTTCTAAGATTACTATATGCTTGTCCTCACCGGACCATATACTCGAACGTTCACACGGGGAAGTATTGAAGCCGGAGACGATAAACTATCGTACTTATAAGCCGGAAAGAGATGGTCTCTTCTGCGAGAGAATTTTCGGCCCGGTAAAAGACTACGAATGCTATTGCGGTAAATACAAAAGAATCCGATACAAGGGAATCGTTTGTGATCGCTGCGGTGTTGAAGTCACCGAAAAGAAAGTACGTAGAGAGCGAATGGGACACATCAAGCTGGTTGTGCCTGTCGTTCACATCTGGTACTTCAAATCATTGCCAAACAAAATTGGTTACCTGCTAGGTCTTTCATCCAAGAAATTGGAGAGCCTTATTTACTACGAAAGATACGCAGTAATCAACCCAGGTATTCTAGCCGAAAAAGGGATCAACAAAATGGATCTCCTTACGGAAGAAGAATACCTCGAACTCGTTGATCAGGTGCCTAAAGAAAACCAGGCTCTGGACAATGATCACCCAGATAAGTTCTACGCTGCAATGGGGGCCGAAGGAGTACGCGAATTGCTAGCCAGAATTGAACTGGACTCCCTCTCCTATGCCCTGAGAGATCAAGCGGCAAATGAGACTTCTCAGCAACGTAAAGCAGAAGCCCTTAAGCGTCTGAGCGTTGTAGAAGCTTTTAGAGGAGCCAACAAGAGAATTGAAAACAAACCGGAATGGACCGTCATTCAGTACCTTCCGGTTATTCCACCAGAATTGCGACCATTGGTGCCACTCGATGGTGGTAGATTTGCGAGCTCTGATCTTAATGATCTATATCGTAGGGTAATTATTCGAAACAATCGTCTGAAAAGATTGATCGAAATCCGTGCCCCCGAAGTCATCCTTCGAAACGAGAAGAGAATGCTGCAGGAAGCAGTAGACTCTCTGTTCGACAACTCAAGAAAGTCCAATGCCGTTAAGGCAGAAGGTGGCCGTGCATTGAAATCTCTTTCAGATGTACTGAAAGGAAAGCAAGGTCGTTTCCGTCAAAACCTGCTTGGAAAAAGGGTAGACTACTCCGGTCGTTCGGTCATCGTAGTAGGACCATACTTGAAGATGCACGAATGCGGTATTCCCAAAGGAATGGCAGCCGAGCTCTTCAAACCATTTGTAATCCGTAAGCTGATCGAAAGAGGAATCGTGAAGACAGTAAAGTCTGCCAAGAAACTGGTAGATAGAAAAGAGCCTGTCATCTGGGATATCTTGGAAAATGTGCTAAAAGGGCACCCGATCATGCTAAACCGGGCCCCGACACTGCACAGACTTTCGATTCAGGCATTCCAGCCTAAGCTGATCGAGGGTAAGGCTATTCGATTGCACCCATTGGTATGTACCGCATTCAACGCGGATTTTGATGGGGATCAGATGGCGGTACACGTACCGCTGAGCCACGCGGCAGTGCTGGAAGCACAGTTGCTGATGTTATCGACACACAACATCCTCAACCCACAGAGCGGTACACCGATTGCCCTGCCTTCACAGGACATGGTACTTGGACTGTACTACATCACCAAGATTCGGCGCAGTACACCTGAGCACCCAATTAAGGGAGAAGGTAAGACCTTCTACTCTTCTGAAGAGGTGATCATCGCCCACAATGAAGGAGCACTTGATTTGCACGCCTCCATTAAGGTGAGAGTGCCACTCGTGAAGAAACTGGGAGATGAGCCTGTCACGGAAATCATCGAGACTTCCACTGGTCGGGTACTGTTCAACCAGGTTGTACCGGAAGAAGTAGGTTATATTGATGAGCTGTTGACCAAGGGCGCGATGCGTAAGGTGGTAAGCCGAATTATCATGGCAACCGATGTACCAAGAGCAGCCGAGTTCCTGGATGATATCAAGACACTAGGTTTTGGATGGTCCTTCAAAGGAGGTCTGTCCTTTACACTAAAAGATTTGGTTACGCCAGAAAGCAAGACGCAGGTACTCGCCGATGCGCACGCTGAAGTAGATGAAGTAATCTCACACTACGGTATGGGACTCATCACCTTCAACGAGCGATACAACAGAATCATCGATATCTGGTCAAGGGTAAATACCAAGATCACCGAGGAGCTGATGCAGAAACTCGAAGCGGATAGCAACGGATTCAATTCAGTGTACATGATGTTCCACTCCGGAGCAAGGGGATCGCGTCAGCAGATCAAGCAGCTTGGAGGAATCCGGGGATTGATGGCAAAGCCGAGAAAATCCGGTAGCTCAGGAGGACAAGAGATTATTGAAAACCCAATCCTCTCAAACTTCAAGGAAGGTCTTTCGATCCTCGAGTACTTCATCTCTACCCACGGTGCGAGAAAAGGTCTGGCAGATACGGCACTTAAAACGGCGGATGCAGGTTACCTGACTCGTCGATTGGTAGACGTTGCCCAGGATGTAGTAATTAGTCAGGAAGACTGCGGTACCCTTCGTGGAATTGCCATCTCAGCCCTCAAAGAGAGCGAGGATGTAGTAGAGCCACTGGCTGAGAGAATCGCAGGTCGTGTGAGTCTACACAATATTGAAGATCCGCGTACCGGCGAGCTTATCGTTTCTGCAGGTGGTGAAATCACAGAGCCAATTGCGCAATACATCGACGAGGAAACCAGCATAGAAACCATCGAGATTCGATCGGTTTTGACTTGTGAAACCGACCGAGGTGTATGTGTGAAATGCTATGGTAAGAACCTGGCCAACAACAGAATGGCACAAAAAGGAGATGCTGTAGGAATTATCGCCGCCCAGTCTATTGGAGAGCCGGGTACACAGCTTACCCTACGTACTTTCCACGTGGGTGGTGTCGCCTCCAGTATTGCCAACGAGTCAAGCATCGTGGCCAAATTTGAAGGCGTACTACAGTTTGACGACATCCGAACGGTACAATCAACAGATGATGAAGGCAACGAAGTACAAGTAGTACTTTCTCGTCAGGGAGAGATTAGAATCAACGAAACAGGCACAGAGAAGCAACTTATCTCCTATCACATCCCCTACGGTTCTCACCTTTCCGTTGTAGACGGAAAGCCGATTGCCAAAGGCAATATGATCTGTAGCTGGGATCCTTACAATGCCACCATCGTATCCGAGTATGAGGGAGTCATCGAATTCGAGAACATCATCGAAGGGGTTACCTTCCGTGAAGAAGCCGATGAACAAACCAATCACAAGGAGAAAGTAGTTGTAGATAGCCGGGACAAGACGAAGATTCCTACGATCTACATTATGGATAAGAAGGGCGGTGAGCGTCTTAAGACGCACAACTTGCCTGTAGGTGCCCACATCAATACGGACGACGGTGCCAAGGTTACAACCGGTCAGGTCATCGTAAAGATTCCACGTATCTTCTCGAAGATTCGCGATATCACGGGTGGTCTGCCACGTGTTACCGAGCTATTCGAAGCAAGAAACCCATCCAATCCGGCAGTAGTGTCTGAAATCGACGGTGTGGCTTCTTTCGGCAGAATCAAGCGTGGTAATCGGGAGATCATCATCGAGTCTAAGGATGGCGTAGTGAAGAAATATCTCGTTTCTCTGTCCAAGCACATCCTGGTTCAGGACAGCGATTTTGTACGAGCAGGTCAACCACTATCCGATGGTGCGATCACACCAAATGATATCCTGAATATCAAGGGGCCATTCGCCCTTCAGGAATATCTGGTAAATGGAGTACAGGAAGTATACCGACTACAAGGGGTGAAGATCAACGATAAGCACATCGAAGTAATCTGCCGTCAGATGATGAGAAAGGTCAACATTGTAGATCCGGGCGACACCAAGTTCCTCGAAAACAATGCCGTTGATCGTTTCGACTTCAACAGGGAAAACGAGCGTATCTACGATAAGAAGGTAGTTACTGAAGCAGGTGATTCCAACAAACTGAAAGTGGGACAGATCGTGAGCCTGCGTCAAATCAGAGAGGAAAACTCCTTCCTAAAGCGTAACGATCTCAAGCCAGTCGACTTCCGAGCTGCAATGCCAGCTACTTCGAAGCCGATTCTTCAAGGTATCACCAAGTCTTCATTAGGTACGGCAAGTTGGGTTTCAGCGGCCTCCTTCCAGGAGACTACCAAAGTACTCAGTGGTGCTTCAATCGCCGCAAGAGTGGATTACCTCGAAGGCCTGAAGGAGAACGTGATCGTTGGTCACCTCATTCCAGCCGGTACCGGTATCCATGATTTCCGAAACATGGTAATTGGCTCCAAAGAAGAGTATGATGCAATGATGGCATCGAAAGAAGCCGAAGCGAAAGAGGTCTAAATTCCTCTTCGATAAGATATTGAAAAGGCGCTGCGATGGAAAATCGCAGCGCCTTTTTTCGTATATGGGATTCTGGAAAAGGATTTGGGCGTGCCCCTGCGCCTGCCAATTAGGTAGGGGCA
>JAHDEE010000135.1 GCA_020629005.1 Chitinophagales bacterium | reverse complement strand
GTATCAGTGGTATCAGGGAGATGCTCTATTGGAAGACATAACGCCAAGCTTTGCTCCTGCGACCACAGGTGCCTATTATGTAGTCGTCACTACAGCTGAAGGCTGCACAGCTACTTCGAATCTCTTACCTGTACAATTGAGTTGGTCGGAATAGAAGACGAAGGAATGCAGGGTTTGCGTATTTACCCAAATCCTTTTGGAGATCAGTTCCAGATAATACTTGAAGGAGAAAGTGCCAGCATCGAGATATTTGATGTGCTCGGTAGAAGGGTGCTGAGCCAGGTGCTAGAAAATCAAGCTCTGATCTCGGCCTCAGATTGGGCTGCCGGTTTGTACTACTTGAATATTATTCAAGGGGAACGTACAATAAACAGACGAGTAATTCGTCAATAGGATATAATAAATATTTGCAAGCAGCCCACTGTGGGGTATCGTGAGATACCTGGCAGTGGGCTTTTGTTGTGTCAGTCCTTGGTTTAATTCTTGTTCCTTGCAGATGTGACTCAGGGTCATAAAGAACTTAAAGCCGCCTTGTGATCGATGATTGTCCTACTTGCCCTGGAAATTCTAATGAGCTATGAAACCAAAAATTCTCCTAACCGGATTTGGCACTTTTCGGCAACATCAGGCAAACCCGACCGAGCGCATAGTTTCTGGAAACTATAAACCAGATGCAAAAGTGAAACTGAAAAAGAAGGTGTTACCTGTGCCCTTTGCGGAATTGCACGACATGTACAGTGATCTGCTGCAAGACACCCAACCTGATTTGATTATTAATCTGGGTCTTTCTGGAATTGCCAGGACTTTGGAGCTAGAGAAAGTTGCGCTGAATTATTGCTATGATCCTGAACGGATGGAAACGGCAACTCAGATTGAGTCCGCTGAAGAGCCTGCCTTTTTTACCCGACTGGATACTCAGCAACTTTCAAGAATTCTAAACGAGGCTGGTATACCTTCGCGGCAGTCTTTTCATGCAGGCATTTATACCTGTAATCTCGTCTATTTTCGTTCTCTCCAATGGTGCGCCTGGAATGGCGGTGATGCTCTTTTTGTGCATATGCCTTATACTCATCTGCTTGCAGCGGAAGGCCTGGCCGCTGGGTCGAGAGCTGTTGGAAGCAGCCTTTCGCAAAAGCATATCGAACGTGCTATTGACCTCATTGTGCAACATTGGATGCAGGAGAATAATCCGCAATCTGCAAAGGAACTCGCCTAGGAGTCCAGTTTTCTGTTGAAATCGGCTATATCTACTAATTTTCTAGTAGCCCTACTAAAAAATTAGGAGGTCTACTAAATTTGTAGTAGTTTTGGAGTACAACAGAGAAGATATGAAGAAACTAACGAAGCGGGAGGATCAGATAATGCAGATTGTATGGCAGCTAAAGGAGGCTTTCATTCGAGACATTATAGATCAGCTCCCAGAGCCAAAACCACATTATAACACGGTAGCGACTATCGTTAAGATCCTGATCAAGAAGGGCTTTTTGAAGTCGGAGCTACTCGGAAATACACATCAGTATAGTCCGGCAATTGCCTTTGAGCAGTACCGTGCCGAGGACTTGATGAATATCAAAGAGAAGTATTTTGAAAACTCCTTTCCAAAGTTGCTGTCGCACTTCGCAAAAGACGAAAATCTGTCACAGGACGATATTGACAAGATTATCGAGATTATTCAATCCAAAAACTAGGGCCTTATGTTTGTTTTACTAATTAAGTCCTCCTTTATTCTTTCAATATTGCTGTTGTTTTACAAGCTGTTCCTTGAAAAAGAGAGCTTCTTTGCCAATAACCGCTGGTATCTTCTGGGCACCCTGCTTCTCACCTTTACCTTGCCATACGTTTGCCTGCCTCAGTTAGTACCAGAGCAGGGATGGATTAGCACCCGCATTGAGAAAGTTGAGTATAAAGAGCCTTTAACCCGAAATTTAAGTCCCCAGCTGTTGGAGCAACCGACCATAGTCGAGCTTGATCAGCCTACATCTACCGATGTGATTGACGCACCCACGCCATCACAGCTGCAAATTCCGGCAAAGATAGAGCAAGATAAGTCGGAGAGTAAAACACCTGCTATTGCTCCAAAGGATGGAGAGCAGCAACTTGAGGCAGATGAAGCATTAGCAACATCCCAGTCTGGCGAAGGCACGGCTTCAAGCGAAGTCCTTGCTGCTGGCGGTGCCACAAGCAATTGGAAGGTTGTCATTTACTGCCTGCTACTTCTTTATTACTTTGGTGTGATCATTTTTGCTCTGAATTTGCTGACTCAGATCGGCAGCGTGCTGTTCCGGGTAATAGGGAGTGATGATAAAATTGAAGATGGCAATTGCACTATTGTCAATTCTGAGAAGATTAGGGAGCCTTGCTCATTCTTTAATATGATTTTCATCAATCCGGCAGCCTACGACTACGAAACCTACGAGCAGATCCTGGAACATGAAAGAATTCATGTACGCAAGTTTCATACAATTGATTTGCTGCTGACTGAGATTGCAGTGATCGTATTGTGGTTCAATCCCTTGGTTTGGATCTTCCGGAAAGAGGTAGAGAAAAACATAGAGTATCAGACTGATGATCTCTTGCTGAAAGGGGAGAAGGTGGAAAAGAAGGACTATCAGATGAACCTGCTTCGCATCGCCACCTTCAACAAACCATTGACAATAACAACTAACTATAATCAATCATTAATTAAACAAAGAATCCTAAAGATGAGTGCTCAAAAATCGAATCCCCACAGCTACTGGAAGTACGCGTTTATTCTTCCGGTTCTATTTTTCTCACTGCTCGTAATGAACAAGCCGCTACAGCTGATGGCCAATGGAACGGAGCAAATGCAAAACAAGGTTGAACTTGAATTGCCGCAAAAGCAAAAGCTGGCAGAACTACTAGTGCCAGAGGCGTGGATGAGCGACCCAGCCAGCGAAGAGCAGACCAGCGAAGACCAAGATGCAAAGGAATCAGATGATACCAGAGTACTTCGTGCCCTCAGTGTTCCATCTGTTACAAAGGAAAAGAGTACAAAAACTGTAACTCCAAAGCCAGAGAAGCAAGTAGAGGTTAAGAACTTTGAGACCACAGTTGATGTAGTGGCGCAAAGCCCGGATACAGATACTTATGCTTCAGGCGATGATGACGATCTTATCTTGCTTGACGAAAGCGAATTTAGCGTGGCAGGCATCATCAGTCCTAAGAAGATTCTAGATAAGATAAACCAGGAAGTTGAACATATTCACATTGAAATTTCGACTCAGGATGGCAACAAGGGCGCTAAGAAAAGGTATAAGTACATACACAAAAGTAAGTGTGATTACGATCCCTCACTGGCTTACGAGCTCTACGAAAGGATACATGACGAGGGACTTGCTGCAGCTCTTACCTGGTTTCAGGCAACAAAAAACTCCAGAGACTACGAGAAGCTGGATGAGCACGAGGTCAACAATGTCGGCTACGAATTGCTGAACGACGAGATGGTAGATGCGGCAATATCTGTCTTCAAGATCAACGTAGAGGAGTTTCCTGATTCCTGGAATGTGTATGATAGTCTTGGAGAGGCCTACTTAGCAAAAGGTGATAAGCGTCAGGCATTGAGCAACTACAAGAAATCAGTTGAATTGGATAGTAATAACAAGAATGGAAAGATGATTATATCGGCATTGGAAGCGAAGTAGGATTTACGCCTTCACCTTTATTGTGGGACGGTAAATCAGTTTAGTGCTTCGTAGTAAGTTAGAATCGTGCAACACAAAAGTGTTGCACGATTTTTTTTGCTGTATAACATCTTCATTTCGCTCTTCCTCCGTCTCCACTCACTGGATCAATTGACGAGTGCGATTCTATCTGGTTTTGAAAAAGCTGTTAGATTGTTGTGGGCAATTGATGCAACTGACATGATAGAGACCAGTTGCCCAACTGGAGATATCCACGCTCCCGCTTGGGCCCTGGAATATCAACTCACCCCTAGAATTATGGATCAAGTAGATGCTTTTATCTTCTATGCTCAATTCGCCCAACTGTATAAATTGTGTGGCTGGATTTGGACTTATGGAAATCGATGAGTCCTGGTCTTTGATTAGTGTTGTTCCTGCTAAAGCTGGAAACCCTTGATGGTATAGGAACAGGCCAGAATCCGAAGTGCTCGCGACTAATTCGGGTAATACAGTTGGGTCAGGCTGTAAAAGATGCACTGCAAACAAGCTCTCTTCGATATCGTGTGGCTGAAAAAAGTAATCAAGTGCTGGGTAATAGATGCCATCGCGAAACACTATATCGGAATTGCCATCCAGGTCGAAATCTATAAGAGGTTGGGTAATCTGCCGTTTTGCTTCGTCAAATTCCAGGTCATATTCCAACTGCAACGACTCATTGTCTAATCGCTCAAAGAGGTGAATGCTCCAGATTGAGCTGAGCATCAGACGTTGCTTGTTGGGATTCTGATTGATCATCTCGTGGTGTAGGCTAAACCTTCTAAGTTCGGGGACATCTTCGATTGTGGCAATTGTCTCGACTGTCTCTATCTGATATCCCTGTTGATACGGAATGAATCGAATACGACGTTGGGTGCCCTCCCTTTCAACAAAGATGTAGTCAAGATCTCCATCAAGATCGTAATCGACGAAAATACGATCCTCGCATTGTGAGTCTGCTGCAACATCCTGCAAGGCATAAAATTGAGGTGCATCTGGATTTCCGAAGCCATCATTGAAAAGAACGCTAATGTCAAAATCAGTGGAATGATGGACTACCATATCAATCCATCCGTCCATATCAATATCCTTGCATTCGAAGACAGGAACGTTGTTGAAGACGGCAATGGAAGTGGCTGATTCAAAGTCGCCAGATGGGCTGCTGTGAAGTGCTAGTATTCTATTTTCAAAGCCTTCAGAATGACAAATCAGGACTTCATATTGTCCGTCATTATTGAGGTCAACAATACTGATCATATGATACAAGCTGAATTCTGAGCTGTACCATACTTCCGGCGCATCGAAAATGCCATCTTCCCGCTGCCAGGAAACAGAAATTTCATCGCGAAGGGCAGCGAGTATGAGTATATCCTCTCTTCCATCCTGGTTCAAATCGATCGACTCGATTCTAGGATCGAAGGTGATCTTGTCACTGTACAGCGTGCTGATCTGTAGATTGCTGCCTTCAGCCTGGTGTAAGTCCAGTTCAAAACCGGCTTGACTAAGGATTTGCAGGTCGTCAATACCGTCATTGTCGTAGTCGCTTACGAACAAACTGCTAAGTTCAGGGAAATCAGGAATGGTAATTTGCTGATATGATGCGGGTCCGGTAGAAAGAAACCAGTTTGCTTCGAATTGAGTTTCTGTAGTAGCTGTCGAGCTTCGAGTTAGTAAATCATCATAGCCGTCACCATTGAGGTCAAGGATTGCAAGAACTGCACAATGCTCTGAAGCCGGTAATGATGTAGGAACAAATGAGCCATCAGGCGATTGCAGGGATAACTCTGCATCACAATTAGATTTCAGTAAGAATATATCTTCGAGTCCATCCCCGTTTGCATCCAGGCTCTTGAGGTCTTGATAGTTGTGTTCCATATCCTGCACCAGCTGT
This sequence comes from Chitinophagales bacterium, assembly GCA_020629005.1. GTDB lineage: Bacteria > Bacteroidota > Bacteroidia > Chitinophagales > UBA2359 > JAHDDV01. The sequence goes on along the minus strand of JAHDEE010000135.1, from coordinate 11,734 downwards.
AATTCCATGGAGGGTTGCTGAGTCATCGTCAAGCTGTAAACGTGCTCATTGTTCACAAAGAGCACATCACCAATGCCGTCGCTATTATAGTCTCCGTACTGAGGCTGTTGCAGCGGGTTGAGTCCGTTTATTGGTTCATGTAATGGGCTGACAGTCCATGCTTGTCCATCCATATTGTTTTCGCAGAAGAGATACTGCAGACTGTTGGATGCGAAGTTCTGCTCCTGGCAGAGCAGATCGAGATCTCCATCTCCATCAAAATCTTCTATAGAAATTATCTTTGCTGACACCAAAGCGCAAGTTTCGATGCTGAAATTTGCATGTCCGTCATTGTAGTAAGCATAGATAGTGGACGATGATGCCGATAAAAAGTCTAAGTCCCCATCCCCGTCAAGATCTGCGGTGGTGGCATTGTTGATAAAGTAGGAACTGTCCCAATAGATGCTGTCTGTGGCGATCCCGTTTTCGTATAGTATACAAAAGCCAGAGTGGATCTGATCTATATCTCCATCGCCGTCAAAATCACCGCTTGTTATTTTGCCAAGATCAATTGGCAGTGATTGCGGTTCAACAATTGTTTGTTTCTTCTCCAGTTGGGCGCTGGCAAGAGCAGGTAGGAGAAGGGCCAGCGCAAGCAAGGAGCTTAGTTTTGAAAGTATCATGTATTCAATTTTAGTTTTACTCTTAGCATTGATCTAAGAGATGAATGATTGAGTAAGTAGGTTGTAACTTAGGGTTTGGATTTGCAGAGATCACCGCGAGGGGAATCGCTGCAAAATAGCCCCGGGCGAAGGGGAAATGAGGGCTGCTGCTGCCGTGGCGACTGCCGGGCTATAGTAGCTCGGAGCTTGCCGGAGAGATGCTATAGCCCGAGCAGGAGCAGGCAGAAGTAGCCTGAATTGGAACGGAGCACGGGGACACAATGACCACGTGGGGATGATGCTTCGCTCCTGATTTTTAGAATTTAAGAACGTTTACTCGATACAGGCCTTAGCCATTTCGTCCATCTTTTCTTTCTTGATCTTTGCGATTGAAGTGATGCTGACCGCATCTTCTTTCACTTTGCCCAGGAGGCAGGTGCAGAAAGAGCCAGGGTCTTTAGCCTTGTACTGTTTGGCGTACATTTTTTCGCAGAGTTGTACGAATTGGGTATTTGCTTCTTCGCTCCATTCCATTTTGCAGGAACTGCAAATCAGGAGAAAGGCAGAAATGATGGTAAGCAGCCGTAGCATAGATGTAGATTTGCCGTAAAATAGGAATCTTCTCTCGCATTTGTAGGGTCGTCTGACTTTATTAGAGTCGCTAATTGTCTATGCGGCCAAAAATGAAAAAGCCTCCTACCGTAATGGTACGAGGCTTTTTTGATAAGCGCTTTTAGTGGAGGGCTTTTGAGTGTCTAGGCAATTTTTAGATAGCTCACTATTCCTGCAAGCATCATCACAACAATGGCGATTAGAATGATAAACATCAATATGTCACGGCCAGTGTTGGCTACTTCTGTGTTTGTATTTTCTGTTAACATAGCTACTATTTTTAGGTAGTGAAAAAATTATTGCGTGTGTACGCATTACATCAATTAAATTCAAAAAAGTCTTGATAACTCTCACTGTCCCATATATTCAGCCATGCTACTGGCTGATCCTTACTCCGTTCTTCCTCGCATTTACTTTGTTTGCTCGTTTTCGTCTATAAATGTCTTCCTTACACCTAAAGTAAGCAATTTCAAGACAGATTGCAATTATTTTTGGATTTAGTGTGACTTTTTTTGTTTGGCTAATGTGTTCGTGACCATCATCTTAGCATGGACTTGTAGAAACAGACATAAGTAGTACATACTTTGGCAATTGCTTTGCTTCACAAGCTCAGTGGCATGAATATGCAAAGTCCTATGAGTCTTGGAATCGGCTAAGCCAGTGAAAGAGAAAAGGCCTCTATACGGCAGTACAGAGGCCTAAGGAAACACTTATATCGCTAACACTTGGGGGTATGCTCTTGACGTCGGTTAAGCGTCTTTATCTCTTGCACCCGTTGCGTTTGGCGTGGGTGGGGCAGAATTCTGCAGGTTGGCAAGTTCATTAGCTTCGATATCCGGATGAGGAGGTGCGGCTTCGATGATGCACTCTTCACCGTTAAATTTGGTGAATTTCAGGCGGAAGCGCTCCTGATAGGTCAACATCTGCTCCTCAAGAATTCCGATTGCAATTTCTTCTCCCATCGCCATGGAATGGCTGTAATCTGTGAAATAATGTACTCCTGCCCAATCTCTGCCTATGGCAATATTGGCAGCAAGTTTGTTTAGTTCGCCTTCGAGTGACAATGCCTCTGAATCTACGACCTCTAATCGTTGACCGTCTGAGCTTGCTACAAACGCTTTACTTCCTGCACGCTCGGCACTGGTAAGCTCGAAAGTGGTTCCTGAATTGTCGAGCTTCAGGTACAACTCTTGCGAGTTGAAGAAAGCCTTTAGAATAGTGACACAGGCTCCTGCAACGGTGGCGTGGCCAGCACCGTAAGCCGGATGCATCGGTGAGCCTTCGGCAAAGGCCATTGGAAGCAGGTAATTGTAATTCTCGTCTACAGCTTCGCTGCCTGCACTAGAGTTATGTTCATGTACTAAGGCCAGAATTTCTGTCAGATCCTGTCGCATCTTGTGCAGTTTGTCATATGTCTCACCATCTACTGTTGCCTGTAGTTGCTCCAGCTTTTGGATTCTTGCAGCCAGCGCTTCAGGACGCAGTCTCAAATGGTTCTGGAACTTTTGATAGCGAACTGCTTTCAGTGCTCTTGTTGCTACCTCTGTTACCAATGTAAGAATGTGTGGGCCACCGAAATGCGCAAAGCCTTGTTGGCGATCAAAGAAGTCTTCGCCCTGATACGGAATATCAGGATTGAATCGCTTTAGTTCCAGGCCATCAGCATCGTCGATCTTTGCGCCCAACAGCAAGATACATGCGTTCAAGTAAGCTTGATACAGCGCGTCATAATGTACATAGGTGGAGAGGTCTCGTCCAGTGACGATGAATTTGCGTCCATAATCGTATTCCTCCTTTCCACGAAGGTCTGCCCCATCTTGTACATCCAGGTATTCATCCCAGCGTTGCATATAGTCTTTGCCTTTAACAGCAGATCGCACTCGTTGATCGATAATTTGTGCGCCGTAGTTGATTCTGCCATCAAAGGGATACTGCTCCCGATCGTTTCCGTTGATACCACTGCTTCCCATCAGTAGGAATTGTGACAGATAGGGCCCCACGTCATCTCCGGGGCTTGACCCTCGGAAAGCGCTGGTTTCGGAAAAGGTAACTGTGCTGAATCGGTCGCTGGCTACCATGTTGGTGCGTATGGCGGCCAGTACTTGTGCCACTTTTGTCTGGTCTTGATCACTAACGAAGGGAATGCTGTTGGTTCCGTTGTTGAATGCTGTAAGTGGAACATCACGAAGTAAAGCCTGGGCGTAGATTTCTGCCATCTCTGCTGTGAGTTCGACATCTCCAAGATCAAAAGCGGCAGGCATGGTTACCGCCTGCGCATCTGGTCCTTCAAGATCGAAAGCGAAACCGGCGGTAAGACTCTCCCAGGCTCTAAACGGAACTCGCTGGCCGGCATTGCCGGTTCTTGCTAATTCTGAGTGCCAGGATGGGCGCTCATGCGCAACACAGACTTGGTTTCTGTGATCACATAGTGCGCGGAGTCGGACTACGTCTCCGGATGCAATTACTTCCTGAAATGTGCGGATTTCGTCATCAGACTTGGCAAGCCCAGTGTTCGGATCGTGCATGAGTCCCTTCGTGAAGTTCATCAGATAGCTGGGAGCTCCGTTTTGCTTCAATAAATTCGTTTTGTCGGTGCTTGCTGCATGTTCAGGATGGTCCCGATTCGTCGCTATGTGAGCGGCTTCAATGCGCTTTTGCAAGGCTTTGTCTTTTCTTTCTGTGGACATGCGGTTACGAATTATAGTGGTTATAGAATAGGTTACATTGCATATGTCGTTAATTTGAGCGAAATGTTACCCTATAATCTCAAAAAGAAATTTGTACGCCTTTGTATGCCGGGGGCAAGTGTCGTGAACGCGCGTACAGACTGACATTGATAATGGCGTGAATGCATGTCACTTTAGTGAGCCACTATTTGTCTTGCAGTTTTGTTATTTTGTGGTTAACAAAATCCACGAGCGAATTAATGAAGTCCCACAGTGATCAAAAGTATATTGAAGCACTGAAACAGCAGGATGCAAAACTGATAGAGGAGATATACGCTAAGTACAGCGGATTGATACGAAACCACGTGGTCAATAACAGTGGGACGGTCAGTGATGCGAAGGATGTGTTTCAGGAAGCACTGGTTGCGCTTTATCATAAGGCGGAGCAGGGATTTGTGCTGGAAAGCTCGTTCAAGGCCTATTTTACGGCCATGTGCCGCTATATTTGGCTGGATCGAATTCGCGACAAAAAGCGGAAAAAGGAAAAAGAAGTTTCGTTTAGGGAGGTAACAAATTCGACGGACTTGGGAGAAGTAAGTGAAGAGCTGATTAGTAGCATGCTTAAAGAGCAGCAATTTCAGCTGTTTAGAGAGAAATTTGCTGAGCTTCCTCCGCACTGCCGGGAGATCATTGGGGTTTCTTTACTTACGGATCAGCATACGGGTAAGGCAATACCTCTAAAGGAAGTTGCCGAACAGCTGGGACGCGAATATGGCTATGTACGTAAGGAAAAGAGCCTCTGCATCAAAAAGCTGATTGCAGCTGTGAGGGAAGATTCGCGTTACAAGGGATTTTAAGCAAAGAAGATGAAAGAGCGACACGATGAGTTACTGGACTACCTTGCTGGACGAATGACAATAGACCAAAGCAAGGCAATCGAATCCGAACTAAAAAGTGATCCGCAACTGCAGCAGCAGCTTGCAGAATTGAAGGACTTAAGACGCCATCTTGAACTGCATCGAAAGACGGAAAAGAAGGAAGAAGTTCTAAGGCAGCAGTTAGATCGATTTGGCGACAAGTACTTTGCAGCCGAGCAGTCCGGAGCTGAGCAGTCAGCTGTGCAGGAAACAAAAGTGAAAAGAATGCACAGCTCCACCAGCGGTACCTGGAAGAGGATTTTGATGGCTGCTTGTCTCATGCTCTTTGCGATTTGCGCCACTTCCTGGTGGGCAAAGAATTCCTATACTAACCAAAACCTTGCGCATTCCTATTGGCAGGATTTGGATAGCAGTCAACGCAGCTACCAGGGTACTTATCATTTTCCACAGGCAAATCCCAATCAAAAGGATTATTTGGAGCAATTGGTTGTGCATACGGAGAAGGCATTTAGAGAAAAAGATTTTGAAGCCGCCAATCAGCATATTTCTGCAATCTTGAAGCGAAAAGACGATCCTAAGTACGATAAGAAAACGGTAAATATAGAACGATTACAATGGAATCAGATAGTTTGTTTGCTGGCTCTTGGAAAAACGGAGCAAGCAAGACAGGCGGCCCGGGATCTGTTGAAAACCAATACCTCTTTGAAGTACAAAGACCTCTCAAAAAATCTACTGAAAGATACGGACAGCCGCTTCTTCCAATGGGCGAATTGAGGGGGCTGAAACAAGCATGCTTAGGCCGCTTTCTCGATCTGTGCTTTTGACTTTTTTCTATACCAGATTACCAGCAACAGTAGAGTTGACATCAATGCCGACACGCCTAGACTGCTGTTGGTGCTCAAATAGCTCCGGCTGGAACTGATGGAATTGACAGGTGCTGTATGGCCGTAGATTCCGAAAGCTGCCCAGTAATAGGGATGCGCTTCAAACTTTTCTGCACTCTTCAAATAAGCAAGTTTTGCATTTCGCAGTGCAGCAGTTCTGCCTTGCTTTTGCAATAAGAAGGAGTAGAATTTGCTCATAAGATTTTTGGTTGATTGATCATCAATCTTCCACAGAGAAGCCATAGTGCTTCGAGCTCCCGCCCTTGCGAAAGCACGAGATAGACTAATTACACCTTCCCCCATAAGAGCCTTGCCTGCACCGGTTTCGCAGGCACTTAGGATTACAATTTCCGCTCTAATGGGATGGTTGTGTAGCTCACTGATAAATAGGCGATTTTCATTTCCACTATTTCCCTGGTTCGTGAATGCTATGAATGAATGTTCGGGATATTGATCATCTACGAAGGCATGAGATGCCACATGGATGATGGCAAAATTTCCGGCATTTTCCGTGAAGTAGGCTTTGGTAGCGCTGCTACCGGTACACACAGCTGCGTCGATCAGGTTTCCAATTCCTTTAACCTCCTGCATATTGTACTTTAAGGGAGCTAATTGCAGCGCTTCTGCGCCGCGAGTACTAACAGTGAGTCCATCTTTAAGAAAAGACGGTGCCATGCAGAGTACCCCTGATAATTCACTTTGTTCCGATCTTTGAACAAGTTCGGAAAACCAGCGCATGGAGAAAGCATAGCCAATGATATGTGATCTAAGTAAATAAGGAGCATTGGCAAAATCCAGATCGTTCATATCTTCGCTCAGTAGAATATCAAATGGTACATGCCATAATTCTGCATCGGGAATCAATATGAGCTCCTCTTTCAGTTCTCCCAGTTCTGCCCGACCAATCAGATGATCATGCAAGAATCTTGCTTTGTACAAATACTGTTGATCTCGTTTTTCCTGCACATCCCGTTTCAGCTCTCTACAGTAGCTAAGCATCTGCGGATGTATCGCAAAGCGATGCAATTGGGGTGCCTGATCGCTTTCGATCTTGACAATGTAATAATGTCTTGCGCCCACAAAGTATTCAAGTACAGTTTGGTTTTCTTTCAGTTGTTGCTGAATGTGAACTGCTTCTTGTTCTTCGAAGTTAGCACTAGCGGCAGCAAAAGCCGGGAAATTTTGCCGCCAACGTTTCTCGATTTCTTCGAGCTCATTTTGCTTCTCGTAAATGCTAATCTTTATCTGCCTCAATTCCTCCTCATTTGCCTTCAACAGTTTTTGCTCTTCGCTGAATATTGCCAGGCGCAAATCTTTGAAAGTTTCTTGTTGATCTGCCGGAATTCCGGAAACGGACATAGCAGTAGATTCTTGAAGGCCCTGCATCAAAAGCAATGCTTTGCTTCTTTCCATGCAAGACCAGGCAGCCTCGTGGTATTCCTCACCTAGCTCATAAGCCACTTCCAAAGCAATTTCCAGCAGGGGATAGGCCCGTTCGATGAAGGCTTGTTTGTCTGATTTGCGAGAGAGCTCGCAGCGCATATTCTCCAAGAGATCAAAGCTGAGCTGACTGCTTTTCCAGCATGCTTTCCATACTGCAGGATCGGAGGATTCAGCCGCTCTTGCCATCTCAAATTGCAGCTTTGTCTTTTGCACAAGCCCGTCTAAAAACAGCGACTTAGAATGCACCAGATCTATTGGTGGATTGGTATCAAAAGATTGCCCCTCCGACTTAACCAGCAAATTTTCAATTCCGGCCTGAACATATTGTTTTGCCTTTTGCCAATCGCCTTGTTGTTGGTAGAGCTGAGATAATGCGAAGTAGGTGCCGGATCTGAGGTGAAACTTCTTGCTTCCTTCCCTCATTTCCCAGTGGCTTTCAGATTGTTCCAGGTAGTAGGTGGCCTTGTCCAAATTGCCAGCTTGCAAATGGTAGCGTCCGATTTTTTCGTAGGTCCCTGCAAACTCGGGATCCTTTGGGCGGTGACATCGTTGAGCTTTATCAAAGTTCAGCTCGGCTTGCTCGTGTTGTTCGAGTTTAGCATAGGTATCCGCAAGACCTAGATAGAGCTTGATAATATAGGCTCTGTACTTTGACTTCTTCTCAGGACTTTCTGCAAATAGTTGCTCGTAGAATTTAGCCCCACGCAGATAGTATTTCCTGGCTGAACGAAGCTCACCCTTCAGTGCAAACAACTCTGCCAATCGGGAGTAGCTGGAACCATAAACTGCAGGCCGATTTTCTTCTTTTGCACGCTGCTCTTCGTAGTTGATTACATATTGCAGGGTTTCAATTGCCTTGTCTATATTTCCCAAATCCTTCGCTACCGAAGCCTGGTTGAGGATGGCAACCATGAGATGATTATAGAGCGGATCAGTCAATTGCGGCTTGGCTCTTAGTTCCTCGACTATCGGGTCAAATGTCCTTTGTGCGGAGGGCAAATCGCCAATTAATCGGTAGTAGGCGCCAATTCTTATTTTGATGTCCAGCTCGCGAAACTCAGCCTGTTCCGGACTAAGAAACTGTTTGTAGTCTTCTAATAAAACCTGAGCCTTTTCAAGATAGAATTTAGCATCTTGCAGTTCGTTCCAATAACGGGATATCCTGGCCTTCCATACCTGCACAGAGATTTGTTGTTCCCATAAAGATGCCTGCTGAGCCACCAACTCGGCAGAATCAGCCAATGCTATGGCCAGAGATAAATCCCTGTCCATAGCATCGCTGGCTTTCTTTTTCCACTCTGTACACAACTCATTAGCCTCCTCGCTATCAGCCAGCAGGCTGCCACCGAAGCACAACAGAGTCAGTACAATGTACAGTACAACAATTCTTGCCCGCGCGATTCTCTGCATAGGCAGCTGCTTTCATTTAAACGAGGGGACTAGTCCCTCCAATAGCTGGAGTAGTAAACTTCACTACATGAACCGGACCTCCATCTTCCAGTACCACTTCAATAGTCCAGTTTGCCAATGGTGGCAATTCCCAATTCTTTGCTTGATTGTTCTTTCCAGGCTTGAGCGACATGAGGTATACCTTGTCATTGTCACTGCAAGCGGTTGGAAATTGATCATTCACAAAACGCTCGCCTCTCTTAGCGTCCAATATCTTGACGCTAACAGCATTGGCTTTCGCCAACAATTGTGCGCTGCTCAGACCAACATCCGTGCAGAAGTCCAGTAGTACATACTTAAGACCTTTCGCCGCCCAGAGTCCGTCAAGTGGACAGGGCGGATCTGGATCTATGATCTTGCCGTTTTTCCCAGGTGGCATGGTGGTACGAACCAGATTTTCTACCTCCTCAATTTTGCCTACATAATCCAACTGGAGTGCAGTAAGTGAGACAGATTCATTGAGTACCGCTTGTCTGTCAGATATCGCTACTGGTTTTAGCGCCTGATTTTCCTTCATACGTTGGTATGTGGCGCCGTACAGCAAGTCTGATAGGAAATTACAGCGATATGTTCCCGGACTTTTATCACCAAACACATACTCTTCAAATAACTCCTTAATTGTCATTGAATGAAATTTTGATAGGCATACATAAACATTCAAACACTGCTCTTCCCGGTCAAGCAGATATACAAGTTTAACTTGCACACCTCGCCTAATGATGAGCTTTCACAAGGGGACAATGGAAAGCCCAAAGGAATTACAGTCCTGTTTGTCTACTGCTTTCCCAAGTTAAAAAAATTAATGCGGACATTCATTAATCTGTAACGAAAAGAAATTTCGATAAGATTGGATGAGGTTCTAAATCATCTAAATGCCTGTATCGCATCTTCGTAATGATGTCTGGCACTGCTGTCAATTGTTACCACTGATGTGGAGGTTTTAATATCACAGTCTGACTTAATGCCAAACATACGACGAAGTGACCGATTGCAAGATTTTATTACATGTAAATGGAACTATTGCAAAGACTCCTGCATGGTTCGCTGTTGCTGGGTGTTAGGACAAGTAGTTCACCCTGGTAAGCGCTGTTTTTGCTCAAAATTGATCCTCCGCAGTCCTTGGCCTGCCATCACGACGATGTTGGGCATCTTCACTCTTGGTTTTTGCTTATCTTGCCGCTTCATAAATCAACTCTAAAAGGGAAATCAGATGCATAAAGTATTGAAGGCCATACAGGCCATGGCTCAGAATGACCAGCACATGGCTTCAGCGATCCGCGCCAGTGGCGATTCCTATTACTTTACCTATAAGGAGCACCTTTGGGTGATCTGGAAAGACAGTAACTCAGACAAAAAGGTGCTGAGTTACCTCAACAAGGTCTCTCCCAAGCCAATCGACGAAATCATGCAGATCTACGATGAGCACAACTGGCTACAGGAGGATACCGCCGCCAATTACATCAGCACTCGTTTTGAAGAGCCTGAGGCGCGCCAACTATACGAGCAACTCTATGCCGTAGTCAAAGAAAAGGCCTCCGGTATGGATAAGGTCTTTGATGATATTTTGGGGGATATTGGGTAGTGGCTGTCGATTGTCTTAAAACAAGGTATTCAATTGAATCCGTAAAACAGGTAATTGACACTGGGACACGTCCTCTGCTTATTACATGTGACGATTTTGAAGACTACGTATGCAAGTATTCAAGAGGGGTGCCGGCTTACCAGTTGGCAAGTGAATATCTTTGTCATCAGTTTCTACGTATGTGGGGTGTAAGTCAAAGATGTACCAGCTGAATGGGGTGTAGATCTCACTAGGTTGGAGGAGTTTCTTATTCACTGTATCTTTAGTGCGGAACGAATTAGCAATTGCTTACGTACTATCAAGGAGTTTAGACAATCTGTCTACTAAAATTGCCTGAAATGACAAGTTACTATTCGATATTGTCGGTCAACACCAACTTTTCAAGCGGAGAGTGGGTGGGAATCGGTTTGCTGCTTTCAAGAGACGGCCATCTTAGGTTTCTGTATTCTAAGAAAAAACTTCGATTGCTTCGTGAAATTCTGGGAAAAGAAAATGCTGAATTCTTATTAAAGTACTTTGCAAGTCTAGCCGAATCTGTTTCAGAAAGAAGTTCTGCAAGTGATGTTAAATGGTGGTCGAAGGAGTATCTTTCCTACCTAGCCCGCTATACAAACAATATGGTCACAGTTCAAGAACCTGCTAGAATCGATATACCCAATTTGGCGATCGACGAATTATGCGAAAGACTGTTTCAAAAGTATATCAAAGTGTCGCTGATTTCCGGCAAAAAGGAAAGCAATTTCGCACCAGACAATTGGAAAGCCGCATTGACACCGAAAATTTCTAAGTACGTGAACATTGACTTGCTTGTGACTCCCAAAATCTTGCCTACACTTATTGTACCAACCAAAGCTCACTACATGGGCAGAAATGGGGTGCCGATGGCATGTCAAATGGTTGATTTCCAAAGACGGCCTGGCAATTTGTATAATGATCTTGGCAAATTTATCGCGTTGACAAAAGCACTCGATGACCATGGAGAAACGAACGGTCAATACTTTATAGTGGGTAACGAGCCCCATCAAGAGCAGGAGAAAAATTTGGCACTTTGGAGGCAAATCCGAGAAAAAAACTTTCTCCAATATGTTAGGAGTGATGAGCTCGAACACATTAGCGATTTCGTGAGAGAGAACGGTGTGCATAAATATTTAGCAAATGAATCATAATCTTTGGGCAATCTTGTTTGACGAGCTTCGATTTTTCTGGAGCGAAACTTAACTACCACGTAGCACCGCCCTTCCCGTGCTTCTCTGCAATTCAGGCCACATCAGCCTGTTCCTGCTTGGCCACTGCTGTCTCCTCCTAAGGTCGGAGCCACCATTGGCCAGCAGTCACCACGGCTGCTGAGGCCCTCATTTCCGTTTCGCCCGGGGCTATTTTGCACCCTTCGTCCATCGCGCCAGGATTCTTGTCTAGCTCAAAACTATCATCTCTCGATCGATCCTCAAGCGATTCGTCAATTCCATTGGCGAATGGTTTATTGCAAGTAAGCGTGTTTCCTATCGATTGTCATCATTGACCCATATACCATATACCATATACCATATACCATATACCATATACCATATACCATATACCA
>JAHDEE010000134.1:1495-17340 GCA_020629005.1 Chitinophagales bacterium | reverse complement strand
CCTGGGCGCAGTGGTAGGGAGTGCACAGCCAGCTTAGTGACAGCTGGCCAATGCTGGCTCGGAGCTTGCCGGAGAGACAGCAGTGGACTTGCTGGAACAAGCTGGATGTGTGCTCACTACAAACGGAGCACAGGTCTTAGGTTTACGCGAAGGGCCAAGCCTCGCTCCAATAGAAAGTGTTGATCTGTTAGCTGGCAAATTGCGATTGCGGAGAACAGTTTAAAACGGAACTGCTGGACTGAAAATACAAAAGGGGATAAGAATGAATCTTATCCCCTTTTTGAGTACCGCCGGGGGGAATCGAACCCCCACTCTGTTGCCAGAACTGGATTTTGAATCCAGCGCGTCTACCAATTCCGCCACAGCGGCGTAGGACTGCAAAATTACAATTCTGTCTGGAAATACAAAATTGCGAATGCAATTTCTTCTTATTGCGGAGCCTGCTGCTCAAGAGTTTCCTGTATCCGTCGCAGATACTTCTTTTTGTAGTAATATTCTTTGACTTGTAATAGTTCCTGCTCGCTGCACTTTGTCAGGTCTTTTTGACTTAGTTGAGGCTGGATTACGCTTTCGATTTCCGATTCGTAATCCGATATCTTTTCTTTGATCTCGCTGAGTTTTGAAGGGTCAGGATCCATTTGCAGGTCCATCAATTCTTCATTGATTTCCATCATCTCCATTAGAAATGCCGGCTGTAACTGGTGCTTTTCCCCCTCTTGAATTACTCCCTGTATCTGAAGCAGGTATTGAAGGCGCATATCCTGCTCTTGCAGTGTTTTGTAAGCCTTATTATTGAAGGCTGCCAATTCCATCACCTGTTGTTGTTGCTCTTCACTGGCTTGCAGGAAGAAATCGGGATGGAATGTTTTGCTGTATTTATAGTACTTCGATTGGAGCTCGTCCAGATCAATTTGCATGCTCATCGGAAGCTCGTAGAATGCGAAGTAGTTTTCGGTATTGACTTCCATATTTAGATTGGGCCAAAGATGGCTTCGTAGATGTCTTTTCCAATGGCGAAGAGCATCAATGGTATTAAGATTAGGAATCCTATGATTTGTGCCTTTTCGAGGAAATTGTCACTTAATTGCCTGCCGGTCACCATCTCAAAGAGCAAGAACATCATATGTCCTCCGTCGAGTGCTGGGATTGGTAATATGTTCATGAATGCCAGGATGAAGGAGAGAATTCCGGTGATGTACCAAAATCGTCCCCATTCCCAGACGGGGCCATAGACGTTTCTTGCGATGCCTACGGGGCTTTGTATAGACTTAGCTGGATTTACCTTTCCGCTGACCATATAGTAGAGGCCAAGGGCATTGTAGTAAATCCATTCCCAGCCTTCCTGAGCCCCGAATTTCATGGCCGATCCCCACGTATATGCGGTTGTTGGATTGAGTGCTTTGTAGTCATATGTTGGCCCAAAACCTAGCTTGGCTTCATAAGTTACCGGCATTTCCAGTTCGGCAATTTCCTTGTTTCGCTCTACACCAATTTTCACCAGGCCACCACGATGGGCCGTCAATTCCTCTTTTAGGTCGCCAAAATTTTCGACTTTCTTTCCATTAACGGAGCGAAAGATATCGCCGTTTTCGAGTCCAAAGGCACCCGCCGGGGAATCCGGAGCCACACCAACTACTTCCACGTTGTGATGATAGGGAGCGATGAACTCGGTTCGAACGGCTCTGAAAAGTGTGTCCGGAACTTGGATTGTGAGGTTTTGCCCTCCTCGTTCAACCTCAAGCTCTCCGCCAAAGAAGACGGCCATCGATCGCATATCTTTAAAGCGACCTGGTTCTGAACCGTTGATTTTCACGATTTTGTCGCCCGACTTTAACCCGACCTTTTCGGCAAGCTCGAAGGCGTAAATGCCATCTTTGATGTCTTTAGGGGCGAGATATTCCTTTTCGAAGAACATGAAAAAGAAGGTGAAGATGATCAGACCCAGGATAACATTCATGACTATGCCTGCGATCATGACGATGAAGCGTTGCCAGGCGGGTTTCGATCTGAATTCCCACTCTTTTGGCGGCTCTTTGAGCGTTTCGCTGTCCATGCTTTCATCTACCATACCTGCTATCTTGACATAGCCACCAAGGGGTAGCCAGCCAATGCCATATTCTGTTTCTCCTACTTTTTGACTCCAGAGCTTTTTGCCGCCAGCATCAAAGAAAATGAAGAACTTATCGACTCGCATATTGAAGAGCTTGGCAGCAAGGAAATGGCCAAGTTCGTGAATAAACACCAAAATGCTGAGGCCTAGCAGAAGCTGGGCCACCATGGTAATTCCACCCATAGGAAAGGAAATCTTTTAGTTTTCAGGCTGCAAAAGTACGTAAATTAAGCGAGGCTCATGGGTCAAAAAACCGTTTGCTTCTTGCCAGGTTTTCTGCATCAGGATTATCCGGTTTTACGAAAACGTGCCGCTTGTACTGTATCGAACACTTTGGCCGCCCGCTAAGTTCTATTGGCTCGCCATCCCGAATGACTCTGAGTCGAATAAGGCGGTCGTCTGGGAGGGTATTGAGCTCTTTTTGTATCTCTTTGTAGTTGGTGCTATCAACCACTTCGCCTTGATAGAAAGTCAGATAGTCCCCATTTTCGACCTGTAGGCCGTTTTTACGCATGCCCAGGAAGAATATCGAGCCATTTCGTCGGTTGAGTTTTAGTGTGAAATCACCGAGATCGCATTTGTTGACCAGCGTTTCTTCGAAGAAATTGTATCCCATTGCCTGGGCAAAAGTTTGATAGGGGAGTTCTTTTTTTCCTTCGATGTAGTCTTCGTAAAAATTCTTGACCGAGGGTGTGGATTCAGCTGCGATTTCTTTGATAAGGTCACCGTCATAGAATGGCTCATTTGGTCCATAACGCCTGGCAATTTCATTTACTGCAGAGAGCAGGCTCTTTTCACCTTTGGATTGTTCCCGAATCAACAGGTCCATTCCAAATGCGGCCAAGGCGCCTCGGTAATAGAAGTTCATGAATTGTTCCTGATTCTTCTTTTTGAAAATCATCTCGCTGACCTGAGCCATCGAGCTTTTCTTAAAGCGTTGCGAGGCCACCACCTTTTCACTGATTTCGCTTAAAAATTCTTCCTCGGAAAGGTGCTCCGCCTGGTAGAGTAGGAGCAAACTGAAATATTCAATGGCTCCTTCATAGAACCACAGATGCCTCGACATGGGGGAGTTGACGAAATTGAGATGCTGCATATTGTGGCTGCGAAGATGGTAAGGAGCCAGCAAGTGCAGGTATTCATGCGCCACGAGCCGAAGGATCAGCGAATGGCGGCGATTTCTTGGGCTAATCTCGGGAAGCACATAGACACTGCTGTTGGAGTGCATCTTTCCGCCGAACTGATGACCGTGCTTGGGAGAATTATCTGGACCAGTGAAGTAGAACAGGAAAGTATAATCTTCCTGTGGCTCGATCACCAGCATTTTGTGAATTTGATCAACCAATGGTTCAAGCAGATCTGCGAGCTCTTGGGCAGAAACGATATCATTGCTTGAAAAGCTGGCGATTTTTAGCTGTGTTCCCTTGATGTAAAAGGAGGCTGTATCAGGCCGTGCGATCAAAATCGGGTGATCGAAGAGGTCGTAGTAATCCTTTGCATAGAAAGTGGTCTCTGCTTGTCCCTTCGGAATCTTTCGTGCAAGGTTTGTTGCAGGATAAAGTCCGTCTTTCAGTATTAGCGAAACCTGGTAGGGAGTCTCTATGTATGCTTTAAAATATCCGTAGTAGTTGTTGTGATTGAATAGCTGACTGCCATTTGCAGTTCTTGCGCTTCCGGCAGCGGCGAATAATTCTGATTCCTCAACTTCATTCACCTGGTAGCTAATTCGATGTAATTTATTGGCCTGTCGTATGTTTACATCGGTTCTTCCGAGGAAGCTAGTGGGCAGTTCATTTCCATTTTCATCTTCTGCCTTGAAATTGCTGAGCATTTTTGGGAGCGAGCTGGCATCGTAGTTGGCATATTGCACGATGGGAATCGTGTAGATCAAGGTTTCATCATTCCAATCGGGCAGCAGAATCTCGACATGTGTAGCGGCACCCTTAAGGTTCACTGTTACTTTGAGTGTATCCGTTTGAGCAATGCTATCTTTGGGATATATGAAGGCAATGACCAGAATGAGTAAGAGGAACAGCCTGGACCATCTTTGTGCCGAAGATTTTGCATTGCAACTATGAGCCATGACTAGTAGTATCTCTCATCTTCATCATCTTCCTCTTCAAAATCTCTGTCATCACTAAACATACTGGTAAACAGGTCTTTGAAGAAATATCCGGACTGGACAAGGTTTTTGCTTAGTTGCGAATGAGCGGCTAGCCCATGCAATGCGAACTCCATAAAGAACGCTTGCTCCTCCTCAGAGGCTTTTTCCTGGTATTTATCCGTCAGTTCGCTTAGTCCTTCAATTGTTTTTAGTCGGGCTTCGTAGTCTGTTTGAGAAAAATCGTTTAGAATTTCTATCTGATTTTCTGCAAACCATTCGATGATGGGTGTATAAGGATTTGATTCGTCAGAAATCTTGAATTCACCTGGATCAGGAAAATACTCAGTGAAAAGTGTACGAATTGCTCGCTCCTGTAGGGTGAGTGCAACCATGAAGGGGCCTTCTTGCTCGCCTTCGTATACAAGCTCGATCTTACCTGTAATTGCGGGAATGACGCCCCAGAAATCTGCTATTCGTATGTGTGTGTGCTCTTCTCCATTTATCAAAGCCCTTCTTTCAGCTGAGCTGACGAGATTTTCCAGTGCAGTAATCGTCATTCTGGCTGAGACTCCACTTTTCGCATCTACAAATTCACTGCTTCGAGCCTCAAATGCGATCTGCTCAATCAGGTCCTTGGCAATACTATTTACAGTAACACGAGCTTCCTGCTCCGTTGTAACTTTTGCTTCTTGCTCTGTGATCTGGCGGGACAGCTCAATATCTGGTGCGTAGTGAGTGAGAATTTGGCTTGGAATACGATCTTTTAATGGGGTTACTATACTACCCCTGTTTGTATAGTCTTCAGGGTTTGCAGTAAAAACGAATTGTACATCAAGCGGCATCCTTAGCTTAAAGCCTCGTATTTGTATGTCTCCTTCTTCGAGGATGTTGAACATCGAAACCTGAATACGTGCTTGCAGATCGGGCAGCTCGTTGATCACGAAGATACAACGGTTGGAACGTGGGATTAAGCCGAAGTGAATAACTCTTTCGTCAGAATAAGGGAGCTTGAGAGTGGCTGCTTTAATTGGGTCAACGTCTCCTATTAGATCGGAAACACTGACGTCTGGTGTAGCCAACTTTTCTCCATATCGAGTGGATCGATGCATCCAGGCAATCGGAGTTTCGTCTTCTTGTTCAGCGATCAGATTTCTTCCGAACCGGGAGATTGGGGATAAGGGGTCATCGTTTACCTCGGAGCCTTCAATGACCGGTACATATTCATCCAGCAAATGCAAGAGTTGCCTGGCCATCCTTGTTTTGGCTTGTCCGCGGAGTCCGAGCAGCAAAATATTGTGTCTCGACAAGATGGCCCTTTCGAAGTCAGGAATGACGGTTTGATCATATCCGATGATGCCCTGAAAGATTGGCTCTTTATTTTGCAGCTTTAGGATTAGGTTCTTTCTAAGTTCCTGTTTGATGTCAATACTTGAATATCCACTTTCCTTAAGCGCGCCTAAGGTTTTGATTTTCAGTAGTTTATTTGTCATGATGGGTTTTGCTTAGTTGCAGCATTAGCGCATTCTGCGTTTGCGGTTTCGTTCGTAATCTTCGAAAACATATTCTCCCAATCCATCGAGATCGGTGTAGAATGCTTTTCCATTGTTCGCCTTCGTAAAGTCCTGCACAAATTTCTGCAAATATGGGTCTTGAGCAACCATAAAGGTCGTGATATCAATGTTCATTCTTCGGCAAGAAGCAGCAAGATTCAATGTCTTGTTGACGATTTTTCGGTCCAGACCGAAGCTGTTTTTATAGTATTTGCCTTTGATTTTCAGACAGCTGGGTTTGCCATCAGTAATCATGAAAATCTGCTTGTTTGGTGTCTTCCGCTTTCTCAGTATATCTATAGCAAGTTCAAGTCCTGCCACTGTATTAGTGTGGTAGGGACCGACAGTCAGATAGGGGAGGTCTTTGATTTCAATTTTCCAGGCATCATTGCCAAAAACGATGATGTCGAGGCTGTCTTTTTTGTATCTGGTTGTAATCAGCTCGGAAAGAGCCATTGCTACCTTTTTAGCAGGGGTAATTCGATCCTCGCCATAGAGTATCATGCTATGCGAAATATCGATCATCAACACCGTGGAGGTTTGTGTGTTGTAGTCCTTTTCCTGTACTTCGAGATCATTTTCTGTGAGCATGAAGTCTCCGAGTCCATGCTGAATCTGTGCATTTCTCAATGATTCTGTCATTGCAATTTGATCCAGGGAATCTCCCCATTGGAAAGGTCGTCGTTCTTCGTTACTTTCTTCTCCTTCGCCACTGAAATTGCTTCTGTGGTTTCCTCTTCCTGCCTTCTTGAGTTTGCCAAAGATTTCTTCTAAGGAGCGCTTTCGAATACTTTGACCAGATTTGGAGGTAGGAATCATGATGCCACGTCCCTGGCCATCGTCTTTGATATAGCCATGCTTTTTGAGATCCTCGATGAAGTCTCCCATGCCATAATCCGGGGTGGTGATGCGGTGCTTTTGGTCAAGCTGATTCATCCAATTGAGTGCTTCAGAGACATCACCTGCAGTATACACCATCAGCTGGAGAAACAGGTCCAGCAATTTCTCAAAGGTTGACCTGTTGTCTTGAGCAGGAGCGTATTTTGTAAAGACAAATCCAGACATATTGCTAATGCATAGGTAGACAAAAAAGTACCACTGGGGCAAGCACCAGTAATATAACCCAGAAAGGAAGGCTAAAGTTGTGAAAAAACAAAAAAGGGAACAGAATTTCTGTTCCCTTTGGTATGAGGTCTTATTGATGTCGGTTTACTTACCAAGGTAGTGCTTCAGCTCCTTACTGTTGGAAGACTTCCTCAGTCTGCGAATTGCCCGTTCCTTTATTTGTCTCACTCTCTCTCTGGTGAGGTCAAACTTTTGTCCGATTTCTTCCAAAGACAATGCTCGGTTTTGTTCCAACCCAAAGTAGTGTCTGAGTATATCGGCTTCCCTTTTTTTGAGAAAAGAAAGGGCATTCTGCACGTCGTCTCTTAAGGATTCATTGATCAGATCCAGGTCGGGATCCTTGGTATTCTTGTCAGTGATCAAGTCGATCATTGGACTTTCGCTGTCATCGGCGTTGATGGGAGCATCCATCG
This sequence comes from Chitinophagales bacterium, assembly GCA_020629005.1. GTDB lineage: Bacteria > Bacteroidota > Bacteroidia > Chitinophagales > UBA2359 > JAHDDV01. The sequence goes on along the minus strand of JAHDEE010000134.1, from coordinate 10,038 downwards.
ACACGTGTCTTGCGTTGATCTTTAGAATCTCTCTGACATCCTTTTCCTTCAAGCCTGCCAATTCTGCAATTTCTGCGGCTGATGGATCTCTTTGGTTTTCCTGCAGAAATTTCACAAGAATCTTGTTGATTTTCTGATAGGAATCAATCTTATTGAGTGGAAGTCGGACCATTCGGGATTGCTCCACAATGGCCTGCATGATCGACTGTCGTATCCACCAAACAGCGTAGGAAATGAATTTGAAACCCTTGGTTTCGTCGAATTTCTTACCAGCCTTGATTAGGCCCATGTTTCCCTCATTGATGAGGTCGCTCAGGGTTAGGCCGTGGTTTTGGTACTGCTTTGCCACAGACACCACGAACCGGAGGTTGGACTTGGTTAGGATTTCCAATGCTTCCTGATCACCGCTTTTTATGCGAATGGCCAATTCCACCTCCTGTTCGGGGGTCAATAAGCTCAGCTTACTAATGTCGTTGAGGTATTTCTCCAAAGAGATACTCTCACGATTAGTGATCTGATGTTGTATTTTTAGTTGCCTCATATACCGTCTTTAGTAAGAGAGAACGACGAGACAGCTAAAAAAGTTTCCTACGAATAAACTATTTTTTTAAAAAAAGCAAGTTTTCGAGGTGTTCATTTTAATGGCGGCGGTTGTTTCCGTTCCGTGAAGGTCTGTCTAAGAGCGCCTTACGCGATAGCTTAAACTTACCTGAACGTTGATCGATCTCCAGGAGTTTCACTTGCACTGTATCTCCCTCGGAGAAGATTCCATCCATGCTTTCTGTACGCTCCCAGGAAATCTCTGAAATGTGTAGCAGACCCTCTCTACCAGGCAAGAACTCAACAAATGCGCCGTAGGGCATAATTGTTTTTACCTTAGCGTCATAGACTTCTCCAACTTCTGGAGTTGAAGTCATAGACTTGATATGGTCTACTGCCTTTTTCAATCCTTCCGCATCAGCGGAGCTGATTGTCACCACTCCTTGATTATCGACCTCTTCGATGTTGATAACCGTCTCAGTACTTCTCTGTAGTTCCTGAATATGTTTACCACCAGGACCAATAATCGCACCGATAAACTCTCTAGCAATGCGGATTTGCATAATTCTAGGCGCATGCGGTTTGTAATCCTCTCTAGGCTCGGGCATTACCTCGTTCATCTGCTCCAGTATGTGCAAACGACCTTTTTTGGATTGCTCAAGTGCCGCAATTAGCACTTCATAAGGCAGACCGTCTATTTTGATGTCCATCTGGCAGGCGCAAAGACCGTTCTTAGTTCCTGTCACTTTGAAATCCATGTCACCTAGGTGGTCTTCGTCACCTAGAATGTCAGATAGTACAGCATGGTCACCATTTTCACCAGTGATCAAACCCATCGCGATACCGGATACCTGCTCTTTCATCTGTACACCTGAATCCATGAGTGCCAGGGAGGCAGCACAGACGGTGGCCATTGACGAGGAGCCGTTTGACTCCAGAATGTCAGATACCACCCTAATTACATATGGACACTCTTCTTTTGATGGCAACATTCCTTCGATTGATCGCTGGGCCAAATTTCCGTGTCCGATCTCTCTTCTTGATGTTCCGCGCATCATTTTAACTTCGCCAGTAGAGTAAGGTGGGAAGTTATAATGTAGCATGAAGCTTGAGAATTCCAAGCCAATGGCCTTGTCGATCATCAGCTCGTCGCTCTTTGTTCCTAATGTTACGGTAGTCAGGGATTGGGTTTCTCCTCTGGTAAAGATCGCTGAACCATGAGGTGAAGGAAGGAAGTCGACTTTCATATGAAGAGGACGGACCTCGTCGAGATCTCGGCCATCCAGTCTCTTTCGTGTTTCCACGACCATTTTACGGATGACCTCTTTTTCGAGTTTGTAGAAGTACTCTTTTGCCAGCGCAACTTCGTCCTCATCAGGCTCTTCGCCAAATGATTCTACTAATTCATCTTTGAGTTTCTGGAATCCTTCCTTTCTCTCATGCTTTCCAAGGCCTCCTGAGGCAATTTCAAGTATTCCTGCTTCACAATGATCTCTCACTTTTTTCATGAGGTCTTCATCAACTTCAGGAAGTATAACTTCTCTCTTTTCCTGGGATCCAACCAAAGCCTCCAGCTCCTTTTGGGCCTGGCAATGTTTCTTGATGGCTTCGTGGCCTACTTTTATTGCTTCCACAAGCACCTCCTCAGGTACCTCTTTCATTTCGCCTTCCACCATCATCACGTTTTCAGCTGTGGCGCCCAATAGGATATCCACATCAGCATCAACCATTTCTGAGATAGGTGGATTGATACGCATTTCTCCGTTGATACGGGCGACTCGCACTTCTGAGATAGGTCCATCAAATGGTATGTCTGATACCATGATAGCCGCAGAAGCGGCGAGTGCCGCCAGCGCATCTGGTGCAACTTCAGGATCAGAGGAAATTAAGTTTATGGCAACCTGAGTATCATTTCGATATCCATCAGGGAATAGTGGTCTCAGTACTCTGTCTACCAGTCGACAGATAAGGATTTCATAGCCAGACAACCTTGCTTCTCTTTTGAAGAAGCCGCCTGGAATTCTTCCGGCGGAAGCGTATTTTTCCTGGTAATCCACAAAAAGTGGAAAGAAGTTCATTCCTTCCTTTGGTTCATGGTTGGAAACGATAGAAGCGAAGAGCACAGCCTTGCCAAATTTGACAAGTACTGCTCCATCCGCCTGACGAGCAATATGTCCTGTTTCGATAGTAGCCATTCTACCATCACCGATATCAAAGGACTTTACGATGGGCTCAAGATTCATTTTATGTTTTTTACGGTAAATTCTAGATTGAAAAAAGAAGGGAGTATGATTTTCATACTCCCTTCATGGTCATTTGAGTTTGACCTTTTTACTTACGAAGACCTAAGCGCTCTACCAGCGATCGGTAATTGTTAATGTCTTTCTTGGCGATATACCGAAGATACCTTCTTCTACGGCCTACCAATCTCATAAGTGACATCCTTGTTCCGTGATCTTTCTTGTGCGTCTTCAGGTGCTCTGACATGTGGTTGATACGGTGTGTAATCTGTGCCACCTGAGCCTCGATAGACCCTGTATTTGTCTCTGAGCCACCGTAATCTAAATAGATTTTTTTCTTGTCTTCTGATGTTAAAACTGCCATTTGCAAATTTTCTTAAATTACTTCTTATCCTTTCAATGTATTTTCAGGGGGCAAAGATAAGCAAAAAATGCTTATCGTGTCGTTTTTTGCCTGCAAAGCGGCTGATATACTGGAGTTCCCAGATCATTTACTTTTTCCGTTTAAAACCCAATTTCACTCTTGATACCTTTATTTCAGCAATATTCTTCTCTGAAGGTCGATCTGCCATACATTCCCCTAGGCACTTTTCCGACACCTTTACTTGCTCTCAACGAACTGGTGAAGGAGGGCACATTGGGCTCTTTACACCTTAAGTTAGATGGCTTTTCAAGTAGTCCATTTGGTGGCAACAAGGTTCGAAAGCTGGAATTCTTATTGGGAAAGGCCAAACAGAATGGTGCCAAAACCATCTTTACTTTCGGATATGAAGGTTCGAATCACTGTGTTGCAACGGCCTCTTTGGCGGCGAGGCTGGGTTTGAATGTATTTGCTCAGGTGCTGGAACAAGAGCCACAGCCTTACGTCAGGAAGAATGTGCAGATGGCAAAAAAAATGGGGGCAGTTGTAAATCTGTACCAAAGTGAATTTGGGCTGCGCTTAGGGACTGCAGCACTATATGTGAGGGAAAAGCTGAGCGGCAATCGGCCGATGCTTATCCCTCCCGGTGGTAGTGAAGCATTGGGTGTTATGGGATTCGTAAATGCGGCATTGGAGTTACAGTCGCAGTTGGAAAGATGCCAATTGCCAGTTCCTGATCGTATCTACTGTGCCATCAGTTCTGGTGGCACAACCGCCGGGTTGAGACTTGGGATGGATCTATTAGGGTGGAAGACAGAATTACATGCTGTGCGGGTTTATGGCACAGCTAACTCAACCAGAAAGAAACTGGAACAATTGACCAGGAAGTCTCACGATCTGCTGAAATCAAAAGGCCTGCGCTTGCAAAGGATGCAACGATTGGTGATTAGGGATGAATTTATTGGCCAGGGATATGCCTTTAGTACAAAAGGAGGTCTGGAAGCGCAGAAAAGAATGGAAGCTAGAGGCATTGCGCTCGATCCTACCTATACCGCTAAAGCCTATGCATGTTTACTAGCTGATTTGCGAGCAGGGGAGCTCAAATCCAAACAGGTGCTGTTTTGGAACAGCCTTAACCAGGATCAGACCAAGCCGATCGAAGGGCTGATCTACTGATGTACAACAAAAAATCCATCCGACCACATTTGCCGGATGGATTTCTATTTTAAAGTGTTATTTGATACAGTAGAGCTTCTCCTAGAGATGAAGATCGCTTACGGACATGCGCGCTGCGTTTTTCTTGTAGAGGTTATAGTCTGCCACTGTCGTATGGCCATCCATGTTACAGTCCTGTTCGACGTATTGGAAAATGCTACTGGTGTTGGTCATGTACTCATTAAAGTCGGCAAAGTTAATAACGGCATTGCCATCAAAATCACCTGCTGGGGCCAGGTACTTTCCGCCCACATTCACCAGCTGAGCCGTACCGCCTGATACAGAGGAAGCCTGACTGAAGTTCTGTCCACCTGGGTTTGGTAATGTCACTGCATTGCTGCTCAATAAGGCCAGGTGATTTCGAGCACGGACACTAACATAATAGTCTCCTTCAAGGGTATTGAGTTGGATACCAGTAGTGCCGTCTACGTCAATCACTTTTCCATCATTGCGCAAGAGAGCAGCTCGGGTTTCCAGCACATTTTTACCTGCATCCCGGATTTCCACCAAAACCCAATCGACAATATTTGTGTTGCTACCTAAGCTCTCTGAGCCACTATAATTGAAGGGGCTTGCTGCAAAAGGTTGTGAAGTCGGGAGAAGGCCATTTGCCTGCAAGTCAGTTGTCATCATTCCGCCTGCGTATGGGCCTTCGAGCCAAAGTTCCAGGAAGACTTCGGCAGGGCTAAGTATGGTAACGGTCAGTCCATCGCTGACTACAGGAACAGAAAACAGACCAGCTCCGTTTTTCACTCTTACACTGATGTAATAAGTCATACCATTGATCAGGCTTAGTCCGGTTTGGGTGAAGTTGGTGCTCATGCCGTTGTTGGTCCAGCCGATCACATCAGTTCCACCAGGGCTTGTGCCCACAGCATACCAGTATTCACTTACTCCAGAACTAGGATCTGTTGAGTTTGACCAGTTTCCAGAAAGTTGTGTCAAGTCGGTGGTGACATCGAGATCAACTCCAGTGCCGTCTTGCACGATTGGATCGGTAGGAGGGGTAAATTCAATGTCCACCAGTTCTTCATCGTAGTTTGACCAGTTATGGTTGTTGTCTACAAAAATGCTGGTAACCTTTCCTGCTGATACAGAGGGAGATGGGTTCTCAAACCTCATATCATCATTGGCAGCTGGTCCAACAGATATAAGAGAGGAGGCCGCTCTACTCTTGTAGGAGCGCATGAAATTATAATGCACCAGGCAGTTGCCTGTTCGAAGAGAGATATGATTTCCAGTTGTCCAGGGGCTTGGATCTGTCCAACTGCTGGCAAGAACGTCGTTGACGTAAGTCTTGATCTCACCCGAGTTCGGATCGTAGGCGATTTTGATATCATACCAGATGTTTGGATCGATGGTGAATACATCATCTGACTGTAGTGCCCAACTATCGTTAGTCACTTTGTAGATTTGGACTTTGTCACTATCTGCTCGGTAATAGATAAAATAGGAATTACCTCTATTTGCTTTGCTGCCATCATCTGAGAAGAAGTGAATTCCTGCTCTTCGATTGCTACCACTTCCGCTAATTTTCATTTCATAGTGATAGAGATAAGCGTGGGAATTGTCTTGTACCAAAGGAGCATAAATGTTGGTGTTGGAGTTGCTGGCATCGCTCTGATACATTGCTTGGGAGGAAATAGACCATGATCCTACAGAACTAGTCCAATCAGCATGCACAGCTGCATCAAAATCGTCATTAAAGTAGCCGTTATTGGTATTGGCTCTCCATTCTCCCGATTGCAATTCCAATGCCTTGTAGTATCGTTTGTTGAATCCGACCAAGCAGTCATCTATATCATTGAATGATGCGGTAAAATCGGTTGTTTGCCATCCATTGATGGCATTAATAGTCGTCAAGGGATTGCAGTTCTGTACAGCGGTACAATTCCAGTCAGCAATCCATCCAGGGTCAATAGTAGCATTATCGGAAGTGAAACGGAAGCTTATGGTGCTACCAGAAGAAGTAACAGTACCGGGACTATTGGTGCCAGTATGTGTACTCATCAAAGGTGATGCCGAGCTAGGACCGTCGAAGATATCCAGGTAATCGTAGTTTGCCTCGATGTCGAAGCTGCTAAAGTTTACAGTCACGTCAGTCGTACTAACTGGAGCGATCGTATATACATAGTCTTCATTGTTTCTGTATTTACCTTGGGCGCCTCCTGTATCAAGGAAATCTCCAGTACAGGTGTTAGCTATGTAGTTGACTACTGTCGGCATGTCAGTTACAAAATTGCTGGCGGCATAGGTGCTGGCTCCTGCTCCACAGGTGGCTTTAACTTGCCAAATGTAGAAGCTGGCAGAGCCAAGCCCACTAACATCGAAAGAAGTTGATGATGTGTTGTAAGTAGTCCAATTGGCATCCATAGACCATTTGACTCTGACTTCATAATTACTGGCTCCTGGTACAGCGTTCCAATTCAAGCGAGCATAGAAGGGAGAGATATTATCTACGTATAGATTGGTTGGCGTGGAACAAGCGGCTGTAGCCGTTGAGCAAGACCAATCGGCATCCCACCCAGGGCTGGTTGTTCCGCAGTCGCTACGAAAATCCAAGTACATCGCTCCCGAATTAGCCGTAATCGGCGAAGGTAGTGAGGTACCATTTAGAGTGGCGATTAGCGGCGCATCATGATTATCTCCATCGTAAACATAAAGATAGTCGTAGTTCAATTCCAGGTTAAAGCTGTTGAAAGTCAAGGTCACGCTGCTTGCTCCTGTTGGCTTTATGAGGTGTGTGGCTCGTACATTATTGCTGTAGTTTCCAGTCCCTCCTGGATCGAGCAAAGTGCCGGAGCAGGAGCTATGGTTAGTTGTATTTGGCGGGTTGATCAGATCGTAGTACCTGTTCCAATCCCAGAGAGCTCCTGGGTCGTAGTGGCTTTGATTTGGGAAATGACCGTGACCCTTAATCGAGAAACAACCATCGCTTATTGGATCCACTGAGTTTGATCCCGGGCCGTCATATGTTTCCAGCAGTGGCATACCGTATTCATTAGCTATATCAATGGCCATTGCAGCCGAAGTCGTATAGGTAATATCTGTATACCAGGATGGGTCATCAACGTATCCGTCATGTTCAATCCCGATTGCGTAGGGATTTGAATTGCTTACGTGCCAGGCTTTGTCAGCTTCGCATACCATTTGTGTCACCTGACCATCACTTGCTCTCATACAATAATGTGCAGACACATTTGCCGAAGGGTTTTGAAACCAGGATATCGCACCCGGATAAGTTCCCTGCATAGTGTGAATCGTGAGGTGTGTAATAGCTGTTCCATTTCGGGAACTGTAATTAGAAGCATCAGCCGCTACCCAGGTCACCCCGGGAAATTCATAGCAAGGACCAGCCCGATAAGTATGTTCATAGCTATTGCCTTTGTCATCGCTTATGCTACTATCAGAGCTGTAGAGTCTCGATGCTGATAGAACCTCATAGTTATTGTCCCCAAAATAGGTTCTTGTGTTGATGAAGTAAGATGGCAATTCATAAGTCTGTTGGAAATTTGGATCATTGATAAAGCTAAACAGCTCGTACAAGAAAGCATTGATTGCGAAATCATTGTGCATGTCAGATCGTTCTGGAAGCTCACTGAGGGCAAGTATGATCTGATCATAAGCTTCAACCGGAGCTGTCGTTGGCAGTTCGGACTGCAAAATCAACTCCTCAAAAGCGGCTGCATAAGCCAGAACATGCATTCTAGGATCGGTGATGATCTTTTGCTGGCTGGTGCCCGAAAGTTCAGCTACTGTCTGCAAGTTATTTCGGAAGTAGGACTTCCCATCGAGGATAAGCCCCATCACGCCGTAGGCTTGTGGTATACCCATACAAGATTGATCCTCAGCGGTGGGTCTTCTGTGTTTGATTCTGGTTTTACTATAAGAGATCGCCTCTAGCAAGCCATGCGGAATTCGTGGATGCTCCCGATACGCTTCATCAAATGCATGCTCGATGACCTGATTTTCCGGTAGATCTGTGAAAAAACGAGTGGCGCTTAGCTGCATTGCCGACAATAACAGTATCGCTAAAAAAACGGAGAGAAATTTCTTTTGTGACATGGATACCTGGTTTGGGTTGAGTTAAAGATAATGATTATCGCGATACTACTATTTATTTTTCCCGAGCTGTAACCTTTATTGTCGCCTGTCCGTTCGAGGGGTGCATGCAGGCTACTGCTTGC
>JAHDEE010000134.1:0-1395 GCA_020629005.1 Chitinophagales bacterium | reverse complement strand
TGTAACCTTTATTGTCGCCTGTCCGTTCGAGGGGTGCATGCAGGCTACTGCTTGCGAATATTATCTTAACCAATAAAACCCTAAGCCATGAAGAATTTAGTTGGCTACTGCCTGGCTAAGACAACAATATCCTGTCTATGTGCAGGTTAGGTCTTACCTGTAATTGAGAATAAGATTTGGCTGAGTTTCATGCCGTTGTTATGGGGTAAAAAATTGCTAAAAGAGTTCAATTTATTGCCCAAAAGATGGTACTTTTAATGCATTGAACAGAGCAGTCGTACCCCTATATTGGAATTGCTCGGCCAAAACTTATTACCCATGCGAATTAGTATTGTTTCTGTTGTGCTGGCAATTTTGCTAAGTGCATTTGCTGTTGAGGGAGTTTATGAAGATAAAGTGTCAGAACATCGAGCAACAAAGGATGAACGATTCAGCGACAAGAAGCTTAGTCCCTTTAAAAAGCGAAAAGACAGAAAGAAATTCGAGGGGCTCAAATACTTTCCCGCAGATCAAAAGTATCGCGTCAAGGCCTATTTCCTGAAGTCAGAGGTAGAGTCGAAGATCAACATGCCCACTTCCGGTGATGAGACTAAAGACTATTACAAGTTTGGGGAATTGCATTTTACGCTCAAGGGAAGGAGCATGCGCTTGAATGTGTACCAGGCAAGCGACTTCAAGAATGATCCCAAATACAACAACATGCTCTTCTTACCGTTTACCGACTTAACAAACGGAAAGGAAAGTTACGGGGGTGGCCGCTACCTGAATATCAAGGGGCCTATCGACCATGATGGAATCATTCTTGACTTCAATTACGCATACAACCCACTGTGTGCTTATTCGGAGGAATACATTTGTCCTTTACCTCCAAGGGAAAACTTCCTCCCAATAAGAGTGGCTGCTGGTGAGCAATCTTACCATCAGGAGGCATCCTAAGCGAGTACTGTTGAAACAGTAAGTTAAATTATTTTGGAGCGAAAGGCTTGTCCTTCGCGTTCCTGCCTTCGGGTGCTCCGCTAATATTCGGCACTGTTCCAGCTGTTCGTGCCTGGCCAGTTGCGTCTCCTCCTAAGGTCGGAGCCACCTCTGGCCTGGCACTCACCACGCTGGCACAGCACCTCATTCCGCTGCGCCCCCGGCTATTTTGCAAGGTTCGTCGTTCGCGGTTTTGGTATAGGGATTACAGATCACAGATTTGGGATCACGGATGTGGGATTCAGCCCCATCGAGCTGTTCGACAATTGTATTGTCGAATAAGCTATTGTGAGTACGCGTGTTGCTGTTGTGGGCAAGGGTTGCCGCGAAGCAGAATTCGTTTGATTGATGTGCTTCGCTGTTCCTGCGCTCCGGACTATACACACGTTTACTTATCATAGCTGATTCTCCAATGAAATT
>JAHDEE010000133.1:15535-17352 GCA_020629005.1 Chitinophagales bacterium | reverse complement strand
GTGATCTGTGATCTGTGATCTGTGATCTGTGATCTATAATCCATTATCCCAAAAAAACTACCTCGAAGCCCGAACTTCAGCCGCCCCTTTCCTTTCCCAAAGCAATGCAAGAGCACTATTTTCCAGTCTAGCCTCACACCACAAAAGTATCTCTTTCAAGTTGAGTATCTTCTCATTCTTTCGCTCCAGGTCAAGCAGCTCTTTCTGCAGCTTTTCGATGTGTTGGTTAGGCGACTCCTTGGGTTTTAGTCGTGTTAGTCTTCGCACGCATTGCAACACGGGTTTGTGTAACCTCTGCAACTGCGGTTCCTTTGGCAACGTTTTTCTCGCACTGTCAATGACTTCGTCCAGTGCTCTTGAAGAAGGTATGTCCTGCAAAAAGAGCTCTGCATACAAAATCACTTGAAATAGCTTGGCGGCGATCACAATATCGGAGCGCTCCTCTGTGCTTCGGAAGCTAAGGATCTCTTTCAACCACCGTTCGGAATTTTGAAAATCATCCGTCATCCAATAGTAAATCATCAGATTATAAGCAAATGCCAGGATGCGACGAGTCCTTAGCTGCGGAGAAATAGCTGGCCACCATTCTTCAATGAGTTCCACTTCCTTTTGTGCCAAGTCCCTCTGACCAGTTCCCAGGTGATACAGTAGACTCCAATAGCTGATGCGCTCCGTAATGTCATCAACTTGTATCTTTGGATCTGCCCCACTTTCCAGAAAGGCTTTCCATTTGTCTAGCGTACGCCAAAACTCCTCATGATTTTCAGCGTTATGCGCAGCATGAATTCGCTTCGACAAGGCCATCCCATAAGCCGGATCTTTGGTAGCGTCAGTTTGCTCAAAACTATCAACCAACAACCCGGCATGCTTAAATGACAGTTTTTTTTCTCCTGCTCTTCGATGCACAGCGACCCGGATATGATGATAATGTCGCTCGGCTTCCAAGGAAAGAAATTTCACTTGATCTTGCAATAGTTCACTATCTTTCAACTGTTCAAACTGTTGGTTTACTTCTGCCTGCACATGGGTAGTGTCATTGCGGATTATCGCATCTAATTGTCTTCGCAACTGTCTGTAGGCAAATTGTTGGCTGAATTTCTCCAGACAATTTGCCTGCTCATTCATGATGAAGTCTAAATCCCTTTTGTTCCGTCCTCTTGTCTTTTCCGGATTATTCCAGACCATCTTTTTCTCCCATTCCAAGAGCTCAATCATCAGATAGAATTCTTCCGCTTTTTCCGCAATCTTAATCCCGGAATTGATTCTCTTTCGCATCAATTCGAACTGGCGCTTCTTGAACAAAATAGGCAGGTAACTGATGATCAATTTGATTCGTGCCTCTGGATTGTCATCGAAGTTCAGACCAACCAGAGTCTCTAGTATCTTTCCTTGTAAGTAGTTTTTCTTGTCGCGCAGTCCTTTGGCAAAAGAGGCATTCTTGTACTTGAGCTTGAATTCCTTTTCCAGGTACTGCTTTTCTTTCTGCATTGCATTGAACAAATGCAGCTGATCCGCTTTCAAGCTACTTCTAAGTGCCCGAATCTCCCCACTATCCAAGGATTCTATCAGTTGAAAAAGTAAATCACGCGATGTCATAGACAATTGTTGTCGATTCGATTTCAATAATGCACACGTCTTGCCTAATTTATGAAATATTGACAATCAAACGATTAGCGGCAGAAAGCTAACAATATATAGGCAAACAATGGAGAATATCGGCACTTTTCGATTCCAATAAGAACCCAATGTCTTCCATTGACGCCAACTGCCTTCGATCTATCTTGCAAGCGTCGACAGTTGGAAACACGATTAAACCA
>JAHDEE010000133.1:8955-15435 GCA_020629005.1 Chitinophagales bacterium | reverse complement strand
AATAAATTGCACATTGCGAATCAAGGAGCAAAATCACTGATTTTCGGCGACTTTTCCACCCACCAAGTAGCCATCGCTCCTCCGCCAGGAGACAACTACATCCCAGCAGGATTCGCCTTAGCCGTTCACGGAAAAATGATTGCAGAGGAAGTTAAAGTACGGCTAAAGGCTAACTGGCCGGACTATGTTTTCACGCCAGAATATGAACTACCTAGCCTGGAAGCTGTAGAAGCACATATCAGTGAAAAAGGTCATCTACCAAACATTGCCTCCGCTGCAGAAGTAGAAGCCGATGGCTATCTATTGGGCGAGATGGATGTAAAGCTACTTGAAAAAGTAGAAGAACTCACGCTGTATCTCATTGATATGAATAAGGAAATGAAAGCATTGAAGGCAGATAATGCTGCCCTAAAAGCTTTGGTGACTAATAGCAATAATTAAGCTGAGTTGACCAGATTTTTCCAATTCAAAAATTCATAGCAATGAAAAAGCAATTTAGAATGGCTGCTTGCTACTGCACAGTATTGTTCACGCTCTTATGCTGCTTTGGTCTCCAGGCGCAGCAACAAGTTACAGAGACAAAGTACTATGGCGGTGAACCTATCCTGCTAGAGCAAGAACAGGACTTCAGCCAGTGGCAGCACCTATTTAGCGGAACTGTAACTCCAACAAAAAGGCAGCAAAACGACACTGACTACAGCACCCGAAGTGCCAACTGCCCCACACAAGGTATCAACAGAACTATCGACGGAAGCTGCAATAATATCAGCATAAATGTGGCAGCAGACTTTGGAAAAGCAAACATTCAGCTCAGAAGAGAACTTCCATCGGTATACAATAGCAATGGAGACCCTGTAGGAACCAACCGAGGCAATCCCCGAGTCATTAGCAATACGATATTTAAAGATGAATGCGGAGCCTCTTCTAAAAGACTGAGTTCCTTTGTATTTAGCTGGGGGCAATTCCTGGATCATGATTTATCAGCGACACCCACAAACTCCGCAGAGCCATTTCCGATTTCGATTCCTCCTAATGATGACTTCACGGGCATCATTAACTTTAATCGCTCTCGCAATGAAGGTGGTCCTGGAGCATTGCGGCAACAAGGAAACGACATTACCTCATGGATTGATGCATCTAATGTCTATGGTTCCGATGTGATAACAGCGGGTAACTTAAGATCAAATGTCAACGGCAAATTGAAAGTGATTACTTCGAGCCCGCACGGAGATCTGCTGCCTACAGGTTCTGGCATGCTGCCTCCAGGAGGTGGGTTCTTTATGGCTGGTGATGGCAGAGTTAACGAGCAGCCAGGTTTGACGGCTTTGCATACCTTGTTTGTTAGAGAACACAATAGAATTTGTGACCAACTGGTAGCAGCTGGCATGACCGTGGACGAAGATATCTACCAGGCAGCAAGAAAAGAAGTCGGAGCAATAATACAGTCAATAACCTACAATGAATTTTTGCCGGCTTTAGGGGTTTCACTTTCGGCATATTCAGGTTATGATGATAGCGTGCAACCAGACATCTTCAATTCCTTTGCAGCAGCCGCATTCCGTCTAGGACATACAATGGTTTCCGACAATGTACCGCGCTTCGATGACAATGGGAATAGTATCGGACATTATACACTAGAGCAGTCTTTTTTCAGACCTGAACTAATCGCTAACAACGGCATCGAAGACATTTTGAACGGACTTGCGCGACAATTTCAAGAAGAGATCGACGCGAAGATCGTAGAGAATTTAAGAACAGTGATCGGTCAATTCCCAGGAGCACCAAATTTCGATTTGGCTGCGATAAACATACAGCGTGGTCGTGACCACGGATTAGCAGATTACAATACATTCCGAACACATTTCACTGCAAATCCAGCCAACACCTATTCTGATATCAGCAGCGATCCCGAAGTGCAGATAGCCTTGCAAACAGCATACCCGGACATCGATGATATGGATCTTTGGGTGGGACTTTTAGCAGAAGATCATGTTCCCGGGACCTCCCTGGGACTTACGCTACATGCAATGCTGGCCGAGCAATTTGAACGGCTACGAGACGGTGATTTCTACTACTACGAAAATGACCCTGCTTTCACCGCGGCAGATGTATTCACGATAAAGAATACCCGATTATCGGATGTGATCAAGCGCAACACCAATATTGTCAACATCAAGAATCAGGTCTTTTTCGCCCCGTGTCCTGTCACCACCAATCTTGGACCTACTGACAACATCCTCGGTACGGCCAGAGAGCAGCACAAAGCATCATTCAGCCTTACAGCAAGCAATGACATTGGCAATACTGCCGGAGCAGTCTACGATGCAGCGTTTGAGGTGACTCTTTTACCTGGATTTGACTCAGTGATGGGCAGTGAATTACACGCTTTAATCAATGGATGCGATTCTGGGGGTTTCAACAAACAGGCTGAACAAGCACTTTTGAGCTTGCAAAGTGAAACTGTGAAGGTCAGCAACTTCCCGAATCCATTCTCAGATATTACTACGATTAAATGCGACCTGGCAGAAGCCGCTAAGATGCATCTGTCCGTCATGAATATGGCCGGACAAGAACTTGTCACCGTCCTCAGTGGGACTGAACTTAGCGCTGGTCATCATCAGTTCGATTTCGATGGATCCAAACTAACCCCTGGAATCTACTTACTACTCATTCAAACTGCTCGTGGAACCCAAACGCAAAAAATGGTAATAGCACGATAGATTGAATAGAAAGTCGTCCTAATCCAACGAAATTCTCACCCCAGAATAAAAACGGATTATTTGTTAACAATCCTCCAAGCCCGTCTTTCTTTTGAAAGGCGGGCCTTGGTTCTAAAATCCGAAAAAATGAAACATTCTATAATTCTACTTTGCCTGTTCATTTTGGCAACGTTTACCAACCTACTATACGCTCAAACCAACAAATACATTGATGTCAGCAATCAACAGATACTTTTTCAAGATCAGGGTGAGCAAGGCTTGATGGACTTCTATTCACATCCAATGTCTCAGTTCAATTATATAAGACTGAAAGCCGATGCATCAGCCTCCAATAATAATGTGCTGATCACAGGAGGAGGTGCATTATGCATAGGCACCACTGACCCTGAAGATGATTACAAAATATTGACAGGAGACCAAAACACAAATGATATCAAGCTCATCATTCATGGAGGATATGCCTACAATTCCAGCTCTTCATGGGAGACATTCTCAGATCGTCGTCTCAAAAGAAACATCGACCCATTCACTAAAGGACTGGACGTACTAAAACAACTAAACTTCTACGAGTACGAATACAATGGGCTCGCGCAAACCGACAACAGTGGACGTCGATATGTTGGCGTAATGGCGCAAGAAATTAAAGACATTCTGCCAAACACAGTGGGCAATTTTCGATCCAGATTGAGACCTGGGCAAGGTGAGGTCTTAGACCTTTACACCTTCAATCCACAAGAGCTGCTTTATGTCGCTATGAACAGCATCAAAGAAGTAGCGAGTGTTACAGAAGAACTGGAGGCACGAACGCAAGTATTGGAAAGCACAGTTGTAAAACTAACGGAACTAGAACAGGCAAATCAAGACTTACAACAAGAGCTTGAACAAATAAAGACCTTTCTCGGCCTGAATGCCGGAGCCGCTACCGGAAGGGTTGAATCACAGCAGAGACAAAACCGACTTTTGCCTTGTGTACCTAATCCCACATCGGGACTCACAGAACTCCCATATGAATTGCAGACTTCATTTGGCAAAGCCAGCATCTCTGTTTATGACCTGAAGGGCCGTATGGTTGAGCAATTTGACATTCGCCAAGAAGGGAAAGGAAGTGTGTTGTGGAATCCCAAAGATTCGCCAAGCGGCATCTATACCTATACACTGATAGTCGACAATGAGTTGATGGACTCCCAGCGAGTGGTCTTAAAGTAAAATAGTGTTTCCTTTTGCTTTGGGCATTTACGTGCCCAGGCAAGTTTGGCCGACCCGTCTGAGGACGGGTCGGTTCTTTTTTTGTGAAAGAGCTAAGGTAATTTCTGGCAATTCCAAAAGCAATCAGTTGCCAGCGTTATACATTGCTTCGGTGAAGTTTCTTCTACCGATTCAATATAAAGCTTCCACCACTTAGCTGCTTCGTATTGGCAGATCGCAGCTCATAGTGATAGACGCCGGCAGCCAGATTACCCGCATCAAAGTGTATGCTGGCATCTTCGAATGCTTGTTCAAAAATTAGTTGGCCGAGACTGTTGCGTATTAGTAGAGTTAATCCAGGATTATTATCTGCCACTTGGAAAAGTAGTTGCCCATCTGTCGGATTTGGCGAAACCGTTAGTTGCAGTTCCCCTGGACCTGAAGTGCTAGTGGGCTCAGAACATTCACCAGGATCTGCAATTGGAATCACCACCGAAAAATTGGGATTCTCGCTATCTGTGGCAGTAATGCTGAGGTCCCCAGCTCCTGCACTTCCTTCCGGCAAAACGCAAGATACTATGCTTCCATAAAACCCAGATTCCGGATCGATGCTTCCCCCGCTTACAGATAAGACATATTGACCAGACAGATCAGAGCCTATAATCTCAAGATCCAGCTCAATGTAGTCATCAAGCGGGTCTTCCGCAGTATCATTGTCATTACAGCTGACATTTGAAGCCTGGCCGCCAATGCTTGGAGCAACAAAGGAGTTTTCATGCCATACAATCATTTGGTCGTCAAAATAGATGTACGCGACCACCAGGTCCAGCGCCCCATCACCATTTACATCGTCAAGGCAAGATGCTGCTTTAATAGTGTCGTCCGAAGAGATTATGGATCCAAGCTCAAAGTTTCCAATCCCATCGTTCACAAACCAGGCTGCGCGATCTCCATAGAAGCGAGCAACAATATCCAAATCACCATCAAAGTCAATGTCGGAGATGTGAAACTCGTCAGGATGCTCTAATTGAGTAATTAGCTGATGTACAGTAAAATTGAGCAGGCCATCATTGACATACAAACGAGTTTCGTCATCTGCCGCAGAACCAACTACGATGTCCAGATCGCCATCCTGATCAAAATCAGCAGCCTTTACTCCCTTAGGAGTATTGAAACCAGTGATTAGGTTTAATCCCTCATCAAAATTCCCGTCGCCATCATTTCTCAGCAGCGTAACCAAATCTTCATCATAATTTGTCAAGAGCAGATCCAAATCTCCATCAAAATCGAAATCTATTGCCAGGGGGTCTCTCAAAAAGGAAGTAAGCGTGATAAAAACCGGATTCTGAAAATTACCCGTTCCATCCCCAGCAAGCCAACGAAGCTCACCCGTTTCTTCATCGACTACCAAAAGATCCGGGGCGCCATCCCCATTAGTGTCATCAACAGCAAACGAGTGCCGCACATTTTCCACTAGAATTTGTTCTTCTGCGAAGTCTCCTGCATTGTTGTTTTGATACCAGGCCACATAGTCTAACTCGATGGAGGCAAAAAGCAAATCCTGATCACCATCGAGATCTATATCGCGAGCCACAAGCTGTCTCACTCCATCCTGCGCCCTGGAAAGTTGATGAATGCGTCTGAACTGGTTGCCCTCATTCTCAATCCACGCTATTCTCACTTCCATTTCATCATTGTAGTCATCATAACAATAAACGATGTCCAGATCCCCATCCTCATCCATGTCCATACAGAGCACATCTCCCAACAGTCCACCTGCCAGTTCCAATATATCTTCAGCAGATGAAAATACTCCATCGATCCCTCCCCTGTGTAAAAACAGGTTTCGATAAGAGCCATACAGTGCGTCCGGATAGCCATCCTGATCAAAATCCGCGGAGGTGATCGAGTGTAAAGTACCTGCGTCATCTGCAAACAAGACCGCTGGCAAAAAGCCTCCTTCACCATCTGCCTGCATCCATCCTACTCTCCCCCCTCCTGAGGATACATATAAGATATCCAAAAGTCCGTCATCGTTGAAGTCATCCATGTTAATGTCACGGATAGATCCGCTGAGCTCAGAACTCTGTTCACCGCTGGTAAAATTCAGATTGCCCTCGTTTACACTAAGATTTACCCCAAAATTAGTATTGGTGAGCAAATCGACATCCCCGTCCTGATCGTAGTCTTTCAAATAGAGTACCCTAATGTAATCGTCTTGCTGTAAAAGCATGCTTTCGGTAAAATTCGCTGAACCATCATTCCGAAACAGTACAACATCAGTACTATTCACAACCGCAAAGTCCAAAGCACCATCCCCATTCAAATCGGCAATGCTCACTTCCCTAAACTCAAAGCCCGGTGTATTGATAATACTGGCAGAACTGAATTCTGTATCCCCAGCCGACGTGATCACCAGAATCTGTTCTTGATCATATGTTGTGATCACGATATCATCCCGATCATCCCCATCCAAGGGCCCCAGTGCCAGATCAAATACAGCCTGCAATTCGTCATCAATGATGAATCGCTCATAAAATATTCCGGCTCCATTGTTCTTGTACCAACAAAGTAT
>JAHDEE010000133.1:0-8855 GCA_020629005.1 Chitinophagales bacterium | reverse complement strand
AGGTTTCTTGTCACATACTTCTCCGAGGAAAACTGCGCGTTCAAGCCAAGGGTAAACAATAGACCGCAAAAGAGTGCAAATGATTTCATACTGCTTTTATTATGTTGGGGACTGATACAAAGAGGCCAATGTCTACGCTTGTTAGATTGATTTCATTCTGTACTGTGCGGCTACGGATCGCATCAGCATGGTAAAGGGAGCATTAATGGACAGCATTCTGTCAATCTCTGTTCCGGATTCCGCCAAAGCTGCCTGATCACTTTCTTCAAAAGCCCTTCGTTCTTTCAACATCAAACTAAGCAGTCGTTTACATTGTCTGCTGATCGTTTCACGCAGACTCGCACATTTCATTTTTGTTCTTTTTGTTCCGTAGTGCATTCTATTCAATTGTTCCAAACTATTGACGACCTTGATTCTTGGTTCCAATTCTGCAGCATAGAAGCTAGGGCAATCATGCTCGTAGGGAGGCAGTTGGTATACGATCTCCAGTTCCACGTCATCCTCATCATCACAGGGGTCCAAAAAGCCACCGGTAGGTGTGCGCTTTAGTCGCGACTTGTTACAATCGGAACAAATGAGATATAAATTGGACCATTCCAATCTGAGAGATGGATCATCCGCGGATGTTTTGAAATGATCAATTTCAAAATTTGCTGGACTCGCAGCATCTCTTTCACAGATGTAACACTTATTCAAAAATACTTCGCCAAGTGCCACCATTGACTCCTCAGTTCTATAGTGTGTCTCAAGAGTAGGAGCTTGGACAATGGAACGATCTACATTTATCATTCTAGCTCTGTGCTTTTAGAAAGAAACAAGGATAGTTCATATGCCAACTCGGGTGATGTTTCTGTAAGCTCCTTTTCAAGGGCTTGTAGCTCTGCCATTTCTTGTTGTGAATGTGTCTTTTGTTGTAACAGACTCTTGGCACGTTCTAGTATCTGAGTGACAGCGAGGGAATATTCGGACTTCAAGCCAAAATGCGTTTTTGACAGAACATCGTATGATATCCCTCCGACAAACTCTGACTCCCGATGATGCGTGGTAAGATCATAAAGAATACTGTTCTGGTCACTTGCGCAGACTTGTGGGGAGTGTGTTGCCACGATAAACTGGTAATGGGGAAAAAAACTTGTCAGCGCAGGTAATATTTTCTCTTGCAAGGACAAATGTAAATGAGCCTCCAGCTCGTCAATAAGCACAATGCCTCCCGGAGATTTTTCCAAGTTGTTTTGTAGTAGAAATATCTCTGTCTGAATCTCAATTTCTGCGACAATAATAAGGATACTTTTAAAACCATCCGCCAAATGATTGAACTGTACTTGCAGGCCAGACCCAAACTCAAAATAAAATTTCCTTTCGCTAAATTTATGCTTCAATCGCAAGTTTTGATCCTCGAAAAGTTGCTGAAACAGCTTTTCAAGTTTCTGAAAAAACAAGCTATAACGTTTCGTACCAAGCTCATCCGCATCTGCAATTGCATAGGCTTGTCTCCGTTTCATTTCGGTCAAGAAGTCCAGAAATACTGGTGACTTGGAATTGTCGAGATCTGCGCCTTGAATCTTTGCAATCAGATCTGGAAAATCTTGCGGCTGAAATCGAGAAGTTTCACTTACAGTCCCTTGAAGCAAATTGAATGCTCTGTCACTGAGCGCATCAGAGGATAGGACTCCTTGCCTGGTTTCTGGAGTGTAGAAAGACTTCTGTTCCTCAACCGCTTCAAATGTACCTAGCCTTGTCGTAGAGATGAATATCACTAGTCTCATAGGGTGTGGGACAGCAGTATTCTTTTCGAATTTCAACTGAACAAAAGGCCAGTCCTGGCCCCATGCCCTATTGATGAGCTCAATGCTTTGTGCATCATCAATTGGGATTCCAGAGTTCACACAAACGATCCACTTATGTATTGCCTTGAGAATGGTGGTTTTCCCACAGCCATTTTTGCCGGTAAGTATCAGGTTCAAAAATGACTTATCCTTCTCTGCGTCTGTTTGCAAATTGATAGTGAAGTCGCGATCAGCGTAGCTGTTTATCACCTCGATTGAACCTATGTAAGCGCCTATGTTTTCTGCCATAGTATTGGCTTATTAACAATTCTTAGTTTCCGAGTGGACAAGTTAGCAATTTATGGTTAATTACGACGCTCACCATACATTCCCTTTTTCCCGAGTGCCGCTGCAAAATAGCCTCGGGCGCAGTGGTATGGGCTGCCTGCATGCGCCAGTGACTGCCAGCGCATGGTGGCTCCGACCTTAGGAGGAGACGCCAGGCGCTGAGCAGGAACAAGCAGGCAGGTAGCCCATACAAACGGAGCACGAGCAAGCCGGTGCTTGAAAGACAGACGCTGCGCTCCAAAAAATAAATCCTCACTCCTCCGTCCTCAGCTGCAACATCGAACGGCCCTTGATTTTGCTGAGACACCAGAGCTTGATCTCGTCGAGGCAGAAGTACTTGGCCTTTGAAGCATCAAATGATGATAGTGTATCGTTTAAACTTTTGATAATCGCCATTGTTTCCGACTTGTTTTTGGCTTTGCAAAGTGCGGAGGAATGCTTCACAACTGCCTTGGTGTAGTCGTCGGAGCCGAGTACCTTTCGGGTGCTGTCAATGATCTTTTGCAAATCTCGCTCAGGGCTGAGTTGTTGCTGCTGATACTCGTAATAGAAAATTAGTTGGAACAATCGGGCACCACGGACCACATCTGCTCTTCGATCAATCTTGCGAAACAAGGTGAGCTGCTCCAACCAATATTGGCATTTCTTCAGCTCATCAACGATCCAGTAATACATCATGAGGTTGTAATAGAAAGTCACTAGTTTTCCAGTTGCCAGTTTACCGGCAATTTCGTTCCAGCGTTCTTCTACTTCAGCTACCAGACTTGCAGCCATTTCATAATCATCTGTATTGAGGCAGTAGATCAGTTTCCAGTAGCCTATCCTGGCAAAGACCTCCTTCTTGCCTATATGCGGGTCAGCCCCCTTTGAAAGAAAATCTTCCCACTTCTGTAGCGTTTCGAGATAGTCACCATATTCATTGACTTCGCGAGAGACAAACAGGAAAGTGGATAGAGTCATGCCATAGCTCGGATGATCGGTTTGTCCATTTTTCTCAAAAGAAACAACCAGGGATTTTGCCTGTGAGAATAACTCATCCTTGGTACCTTTCTTTCGAATGACGTCAAGTTTCAAATAATGCTGGTGTCTTGTGGCCTCGCTGGACTGCAGGGGTGAAGGGAGTTGCAGCAATTCATCAGCACAAAATTCCTGGAATTTATCCCTACTGCTCTGCTTGAGGAGCAAAGCATCTTCCCTATTGAGCAGATCCAATCTACGTCGTAAGTTACGGATTGCGAATAGTTCCTGGAACTTATCAAGCGTTTGCTCCTGGTCTTGTAAGATCTGCTCAACACTGCGTTCGTACTTATTGCTGTGATCATTCCAGACAAGCTTCTTCTCCCACTCTAAGAGGTCGATCAACAAGCCGAAGGCTTCTAAATCTCTTGCATTTTTGATACCAACTGCCAAACGTTTGTACAAGAGCTTGTATTGGCGTTTCTCATAAAGCATTGGCAGGTAAGCAAGCAGGAATTGAATCTTCGACTCCGCCGTTCGAAGACGTGCTTGACCCACCAAAGATTCGAGAATTTTATCTATGAGATAGTTCTTGTTTGCTGCCAGCCTCCCTAGAAAGTCCGGCTGAGCATGTTTGTATTTGCGTCTTAACTCCACCTCATCATAATCAGGCATCCGCAAAAGGGCATTATACAAGGCCATGTATTTGTCCTTGCCTTTGCCCTTACTAAACTCTCGGCGTTCACTCGAGGAAAGTGATTTGATCAATCGAAAAAGCATATCCTGGCTAGTCATTGGTTATACATTTCTATTGAAAAACGAAAAATACAGGTTTGCCTTCCGGCGGCATTCACTATTGTTGCTCAGCCACTTAGAGCCTGTAAACTAACAATATATACGCAATACTATCGATTTACAGGGCTTTTGAAACCGAATAATCCGGCTTTGTCTTCCATTGATAGGCCTGGCACCCGCTCTATCTTGCAAGCGTCGACAATTTGGAAGCACGTATTTAACCACATTTTTAACATAATACAATACAGAAACTATGAAAAATTTAATGATTGCAGTTTGCAGCCTTGCTGTCTTGGCGGTATTTGGGCTTGCTGAAGTGAATGCACAAACTTTCTTTGGTGCAGATGCCGGAGAAGATGGAACAAGAGGAACATTTCTAGGGGAAAGAGCAGGAGAAAGCAATCAAAATAATTCTGGCACCACAGATGGGAATGACAATACATTTGTTGGCTTTGAAGCAGGTAGTCTTAACACTACCGGTCGTGGGCATACGTATGTGGGATCACAAGCCGGTAACATCGCTGATGGAGGAGTAAACAATACCGCCCTGGGAGCAAACGCTGGGAGAAATTTGACAGATGCAAGTTATAGCACATTCTTAGGTCATTCAGCCGGCAGATTTAATACAACAGGAAACGCAAACACGCTAATCGGTAGTTATGCGGGCTATCGGGGTACAACAGGGCAAGACAATGTCATCATCGGCTCATCTGCAGGCTTCGAAATCACTTCTGGAAGAAACAATGTATATATTGGAAGACTGGCTGGTCAGGACAATCAAACAGGTAGGGACAATGTTTTTATTGGTTACAGAGCTGGGTTTAATGAAACTAATGTCAGTGACAGACTCTTGATCTCCAACAACGATACAAGAAACCTTATCGAAGGCGACTTCGCCACCAACCAGGTAGCCATTGGCGCAGACCCAAATAATTTAGGTACCAATAACAGCAGCTTTGCTACGGGCTTTACGCTATCGGTACATGGAGCAGCGATCGCCGAAGAACTGAAGATTAGAACTATCCCTACCTGGCCAGACTATGTATTTACTCCGGAGCACCAACTCAAAAGTCTGGAAGAGGTAGAGCAGCATATTATCGATCACGGGCATTTGCCAAATATGGCCCCAGCCCAAGAGATAGAAAAAGAAGGCTATTATATCGGCCAAATGGATGTAAAACTGCTGGAGAATATAGAAGAACTCATGCTACACGTCATTGAATTGAATAAGAAGGTGAAGAGCCTGGAAGCTGAATTGGAAGAAGAACGCGACTAATGATGCGCGTTGCTTTTGACCCATTCTTCACATAAAAATTATTCAACAATGAAAAAGCAAGAAAATTTAATGCGACTCTTGTTTTGCGCAGTCATGCTCCTGGCGGCCTCCTGCTTACAAATGCATGCACAGCAAGAAGCAAGAACGGCAAATACAACAGCCTTGACACCGCAACAGTCGCAACAAGTGGAAGTGCAAACCCTTGGACTGTCCGAAGAGCGAATGAATCAGATGCAGTACCTCTTTAGTGGTGTAGCTCCTGCAAGCAATAATAAGGGAAAGGGCGAAACCTATGTTGGGCCTTACCGAAACACCAGCTGCAATGTGCAAGCCCCCAATCGAACGATAGACGGTACTTGCAATAACATCTCTAGCGCCCCCTGTGCGGGAGATTTTGGTAGCGCTGGTGTGCTACAAGTGAGGGAAGTCCCACATGTATACGATGCTAGCTTCGGTTTGGTAGGTACAAACCGGATGAATCCAAGAGCCATCAGCAATTTGATATTCGAGCAGGAATGCGAGCCTTCTTCCACAAGACTAAGTTCCTTTGTATTTACCTGGGCACAGTTTCTGGATCATGATATTACTTTGACACCAGAGGCCGATCCAAGGGAAGATGTGCCTATTCCTCCTGTACCCGGAGACATGTTGACTACAGGAATTCCGTTCAACCGATCAGCAGACCATGGAGCGTCCCCAAGAGAACAGGCAAACGAAATTACAGCTTGGATCGACGCCTCCAATGTTTATGGTTCTGATATTGGAAGGGCCAATTGCCTTCGAAGCATGGTTGACGGCAAGCTTAGAGAATCTACATCTGCGAATGGTCCATTGCTTCCAACCTCACCCTGCCCTGGTGCTCCTCAAGCAGGTATTTTCTTTGCCGGAGACGGACGAGCCAATGAACAACCAGGACTAACCGCACTACATACGCTTTTTGTACGCGAGCATAACCGCATCTGCGATGATTTGATATCGCAAGGCATGACAGTGGATGAAGACATTTATCAAGCAGCCAGGAAACAGGTGGGTGCCCTAATGCAGGCCATCACCTACAATGAATTCTTGCCGGCTTTAGGCTTGAATCTTGCACCATATAATGGCTACGATAATACCATACAGCCGGACATTAGCAATGTCTTCTCGACGGCAGCTTTCCGTATTGGGCATACTATGGTCACCGACAATGTGCCTCGCTACGATGACAACGGTAACAGTATTGGAAGCTATGGTCTCAGTCAAGCCTTTTTCAGCCCGAACTTGATTATGACTAACGGAATTGAAGACATACTGATCGGGCTATCGCATCAGTTTCAAGAAGAAGTCGATACTAGAATTGTTGATAGCATTCGAACCTTCTTGTTTCCGCAGATGGCCATGGGACCAAATGGCACAGGCTTCGATCTCGCAGCCCTCAACATACAACGCGGACGCGACCACGGACTAGATCATTACAATGCCTACCGTCAGCATTATAGGGGGAATACTGCTGCCAACTTCGCACAAATCACCGGCGACCCTGAATTGCAGGCCGCCTTGGAAACAGCATACGGCGATGTAGATGACATCGATGTGTGGGTCGGACTCCTGGCAGAAGACAGGGTGCAGGGAACGGCTCTTGGCCCTACGATGCATAAGATATTGGAAGAGCAGTTCACCAGACTACGCGATGGCGACTTCTACTTCTTTGAAAATGATCCTGCCTTTTCGGCAGCCGACGTCGATATCATTAGCAATACGTTATTGTCCGATGTAATCAAGCGCAACACTGGCATCATGAACATAAAGGATCACGTATTCTTTGCTCCATGCCCAACCTTTACCACATTGACAGGAGCCGACAATATTGGTCCAACAGAAATTGAGCAACACAAAGCAGCACAAGAAATTACTGCCAGTAATATGATCGCCGATCAGGCCGGAGCCGTCTATGATGCTGGAATCGATGTCACCCTCACAACCGGATTCTGCGCTGATCGAGGAAGCGACTTTCATGCACTGATCAACGGCTGTGATTCTACAAGCTTTAACAAGCGAGAGGACGAAAACAGCTCTTTGCCAGAGCCGCAATTACTGCAGGTAAACAATTATCCGAATCCGTTCTCTGATCAGACCACGATCAATTGTAGACTGTCAGAAGATGGCCCACTGAAGATAAGTGTATTAACTCTTGCCGGTCAACACCTCGCAGATGTTGTTGATAGTGGCAAGCTTGCTGCTGGTTCCTACCAATACGATTTTGACGGATCTCGGCTAAGTGCCGGCGTCTACCTACTACTGATCCAAAGCGATAAGGAATCGACCACACAGAAGATGGTCATTTCCCGATAAGGGACAGAGAATCAATAACTGTCCCTAAACATGAAGAGAAACCCCTTCGTTTTAATCCAACGAAATTCTAAACCCCAAGAATAAAAACGGATTATTTGTTAACAATCCTTCCAGGCCTTCCTTCTTGACTGAAGGGAGGTCCTGGATTTCAAATCCGATAAAAATGAAAAATCTAATTATCCTAATAATTGGCATTTCGATGACTTTACTCTTCTCTTCAAATGCCCTTTCACAAAATAAACCCATCGATGTAACCAACGATGAAGGCATTCTATTTTTTGACGACACTACCACTGGCAAGAATGGAGCTATAGATTACAGCGCTAAAACTATGGGCAGCGATAACATCAGCTATTTGAGACTGACTGCTGACCAAGACCCAGACCCAGACAGAAAAAACAATGTGGTATTGACTGGAGCAGGTGAATTCATCATTGGCGCGGTAGATCCCGAAGACAACTACGTCACTTACTCCCCAGACAGCCAATACGAAGCCAAATTGGTTGTAGAAACCGGCACCACCGCTTACTACGAACAATCAATGTGGGAAATATTCTCTGATTCAAGGCTCAAGAAAAACATTTTGCCCTATAAAAATGGCCTGAACATCACTAGACAAATCAACGTGTTCGATTATGAATACAATGGACTTGCCCGCACGGATAACAGCGGGCGTCGCCATGTTGGGATTATCGCGCAAGAGATGAAAGAGATCCTTCCAAGTACTGTAAGCACCAGGAAATCTCGCTTGCGACCGGGCACAGGCAAGGTAGAAGAACTCTATACTTTCAATGGCAGCGAATTGATTTACCTGGCCATCAACAGTATCAAAGAACTGGATGCACAGAATCAAAAACAAGCCGTCGAACTGACTGAAGCACAAACCCAGATATGGGCATTGGAAAAGGAAGTCGAAATGATGAAACAGGAGTTTGCTGCCTTCAAAGCTTACATGGACACTGGTTCCAGGAAAGAAGCGAAGCAGTCATTCAGACCTGAACAAGCAAATCATCTACCACCTTGCATTCCCAATCCCACTTCAGGTCTCACCATGCTACCCTATCACATTGACTACGCCAGCAATTCAGCCAGCATCGCCCTTTTTGATGCGAAAGGACAATTGATTCAGCAATTTGATATTCGGGAACGTGGCTCAGGAGCGGTAAGCTGGGATCCAGGCAATCTGCCAAAGGGAATCTATAACTATACACTTATCGTGGATGGAACTCAGATAGGTTCTCAACGAATATTGCTCAATTAAAAAGAGTGTTTCCTTTACCGCATCACTAAGATAAAGCGGTAACTATTATGGACCGGCCTGCAAAATTGCAGGTCGGTCTTTCTGTTTTTCCACTCGGCCGCCCCCCTGTTAAGCCCTTGGG
>JAHDEE010000132.1:3200-17401 GCA_020629005.1 Chitinophagales bacterium | reverse complement strand
CATGAGATTATTTAAGCCAAGCGAAAAGAGATTTACCCGCTGGCAGACCTTTGTCGTATTCTTGCTTATTGTGTTTACAACTGTCGAAGCAGAAGCCAACGGATGGGAAAAGATATTCTACCATATGGGGGATACTTCGTCTTATGCTTTGTTTATGACCGCCGATCACGAAGGAAACCTCGTACTACTGTATGGAAGCAATCGCAACCATTGGGATGCTGGCTCTCTCCCGGTTCACGGTACGCAGGCCTTTGGACTTGGTATTTTGCGGATTACCGAAGATGGCGAATTGCTCTGGAAGAAAAGGTATCCTGGTACAGTATCCTACAGCTTCTCAGGTTCCTTCGGATCCCCAGGCAAGGAATTGTATGTCAATCAATCGGGAAACCTGATTTTGCCTTACAACTATTTCACCGATTGTTCTGGTCAGATTAATGGAGTTGGCTATGCCTCAGAAGCGAAATTGCCAGCTGCATACCAAATTGACATCAACACTGGCTCAATAGCAATTCAATACATAAATCCTTATCCGGATTGTGTTGAACTTTCAATGCTGAGTTTTGAGCAATTACCTGACCAGCGCTATCGCTCTGTAATGCACACTAGCAAGGCCAGCGACACTGCGCTGGTTGCATATCTGGATACCGATTTCAATGAGCTGGCAACTGATACCCTTGCATACGATTTTGGTGGACAGTCACAAATCAATAGCAGTTATTCTAAACGCCTGTTCAACATCAGTTCTGATCAGTTCCTGCTTGCTGATGCAGAGAATTTTTACAAGATTGATTTGCAAGAGTTAATGCTTGACTCCTTTCCGAAAAGCTGCTATGGCAAAATTGTAGCTCTGCAGAATGAGAGGATTCTAACCCTTAGTCGAGGCTATGGCTTCACTGCAAGCATTGGGTTAGATGATTTGGCTACAGGTACTGGGAATTGCACGGTTTTCCCAGACTTTAGAATTGCTCACAGCATTTTTGGACCCGATAACGATATATTTTTTTGTAGTGATGAATCGGAGGGTACTTTCGTATATCGTTGCTCCTTGGACTTTACTAACTTTTATCGCTTAAGAATTGGTGATGACAATCTTACTCCTTCCTTTTTATATTTTGAGGAGCACTCGGGATTCGTTTACCTGGCTGGAAGCAAAGGAATGACTATCGGGGAAACCAGATATCCTTCTCAGCTATTCGTTAGGAAACTACACATATCAGAAATCACACAGCCTTGGGACCTGCCCACAAGTTTACACGGAAAGTCCCCGGCTCAGGTTAGCGTCTATCCCAATCCTGCAACAACTAGCATTAGTTTTAATCTGGAGGGTATTGCTCCACAACACAAGGTCGGACTCTTCACGATCGCGGGAGTTTGTGTCTTTGAAGGAAGGGCTGACCAGCCCGTCGACTTAACAAATTTCCCCGCTGGTCTTTATTATTATCAAATCAAGCTGCTCGAAGAGCCATGCACTTCCGGTTCATTTATCAAACAGTAGTTGTTTTTGGTTTTTAGTTCTTGGTCTTTGGTCTTTGGTCTTTGGTTTTTGCTCTTGCTCTTGCTCTTGCTCTTGCTCTTGCTCTTGCTCTTTGCTCTTTGGCCCTTACTCCTTAGACCCAAATCCCATATCCCCAACCAGAATTCCCTATCTTCACAGCGCAGTAAGCCCAACACCTAACACCCCATTTTGAAATACAGCGAAGAGCACATTGAAAGATTAGCCCCAAAGGCGAGCACTTTTAGGTCTGGAAAGAAGCTGTCAGGCAGCAATAATTGGCAATCTTTTGCCAGCAGTACGCGCGGAATTTGGGGGGCCATCAGAGGCTCTGGCAAGAATCCTTATAAAGTACAAATCGACCTTCAAGATCTCGCCTATAAATGCAGCTGTCCTTCCCGCCAGTTTCCCTGCAAACATAGTATAGCCTTACTTTTGTTGCATGCCAATGATTCCGAATCATTTGCTACGGAGTCGGAACCGCCGCATGTAGCAGAATGGCTGGACAAAAGAAAAGGGCGTGCAGCAAAGGTGGAGCAGGAAGAGCAGGAGCTCACTGAGGAAGAAAAGCAGAAACGGCAGACTGCCAAGGTAAAAAGAGAAGCCTCTCGACACAAAATGGTAAGTGCTGGCCTCGCTGAACTGCAACTTTGGTTAAAGGATCTACTCAGGATCGGTCTGCTGGACTTGCCTGCAAAAGAGAATTCCTTTTTTGAACATATGGCTGCCCGGATGGTAGATGCAAAGGCGCCAGGAATTGCCAGCAGGATTCGGGCCTTTGCTGGCATCGACTTTTCGCAGAAGGAAATTTGGCAGCATCAGGCAATGGCGATCATTGCAGAACTGCACTTGCTGATCAAGGCATATCAGAAACTGGACTCGATGTCGGTAGATCATGTCGACGCAATCAAAGCGCTGGTTGGATGGAATTTCAACAAGAAAGATCTGCAGGGAAGTAAAGCAACCGAGACACTAAAAGATGAATGGTTGGTGCTTGGCTCCACCGCCACCGAAACGGATGACTTGATCGTTCACCGTCATTGGCTGCACGGTTTGGAGAGCCAGCGAGCTGCGATCATCATTAATTTCGAAACGCAGTATTCCAATTCTGAGCCCGTATCGATTCTTGATGGCAGCATTCTGGCAGCTGAATTGGCTTTTTATCCCGAATTGAGTCCGCATCGGGCCTTTGTAAAGAAGCAACGCGAAGTAAAGAATCAACTATCTGGTCTACCGACATTTTGTGCTGACTGGATGGACCAACACCAACGAAAAGTCAAGCTGATGCGACAGAGTCCCTGGACCAATGATCGCAGTTTTCTCATGTCTGCGATGCACCTGGTGGCACAAAAAGGAGATTGGCTGCTTGTCGATAAGGCGCAGAATTGCAAGCCGGTTGTAAGACAGTATCCGATAAAGAAAATATTGACGGCACTACTTCACAGTAATCGCATCGCTGTGGATATTGCTGTGGTAGAAAAGCGTGACGGAGTGTATCCTTTAGGTGTATTTAAAAACGGTAAATACCTTTGCCTATGAGTGTGAATCAACATTTGAAAGAGGTAGCGCTGCTTGGTACAAGCAAAAGGACCGTCGAAATTGCCCAATTGCCAGAAGTGGTAGCAGCATTGCTGCAATCTGTAGGAATAGAAGATGAAGAAACGCGCTTATTGAATGCCTTGAGTTTACATCATTATTATGAGCAGGCAGGCAGGTTGCCAGCTAGGTTTGAGGGAGAAATCGTTGAAAAACCGATTGAAGAGCAGAAGCAAGAAATACAGCCTGACCTGGTAAAGTTGGGGAAGAAAATTCTCGCACTGGACAGCGAAGCAAAAAACGCCCTACTGGTCGACTGGATGGATCTTATTGTGCTAAAGGGTCAGATAACAGGGCCTGAATTGATTATTCCTTTGCTTTCCTATGCGCAAACAGCAGGTAACCTTGTTCGCGTTAAAGCGGCTGCGGTGATCGGGGAAATGGGTGAATGGATCCGGGAGCAGCATGAGGCGTTTCAGTGGAAAGCAGAAAAGGCTGGCGATGCAAATCTAGTTTGGCAGGAAGGGACTTCGGTTGAACGTAGAGCCTATTTCCTTGAAGCGAGGGCCCAAGATCCTAAAGCAACCCTGAGCTTGTTGAAATCTTCCTGGGAACAAGAACACATCAGGGATAAGTCGGCATTTCTTGCTGCTATGTCTGTTACTTTGCAGCCTTCGGATCTGTCGTTTCTGGAGGATCTGCTGCAAGAGGAGTTCTTGCCATCAAAAAAGGAAAAGAAGACACAGCGGGCTTGTAGAATGTACATTTCGCAGATGCTTCTCTGCCTACCCGAATCTAAACTGCACAGACGTACAATTGAGCGGCTAGCACAATATATACCGGAGAAAAAAGGGATATTATCCAAGGTCTTTACTTCTGCCAAACTGGAGCTAGAATTGCCTGAGCTAGAAGACTCTTTTTGGAACGGTGAGTACTTGTGGCAGGAATACGGTTTCGAAAAGGAAAATCCTGATATTGACCTTTACAAGACTGATCAGTTATATTGGTTTTCCTGCTTTGTAGAGTCTATCCCAATTCAGACATGGAGCAAGCTCTTTGGCAGCAAAGATAAGCAGACCATAGATTTTCTGCTCAACAGCCCTCGATTCAGAAACAAACTTAAAGGCAAATTTCAGCCAGGCTTACTGATCAACCTTCGTTTGCTGGCTATTCGAACCAAAGAGCAGCAGTTGATTCTGGCACTCCTGAATCTGAAGGGCGCAGCCAAAGATCCGGAACTCCTGTCAGGATTGAGCATTGCGAACTGGGAAGCGTACGTAAGCAAGCAGAACCTGCTACTGATCTCGAGTGTGTTAGTCAGCTGTCCCCATGAAAAAGGACAGCAATGGTCGGAGGAGTTTTGCACGAGCTTGCTAAGGGCAGCAATGGAGGCTATGAAGCAGCTCAAACTGCAAGATTATCGAGTGGGAATAACTGCCGCTCCCTACTTCAATGCAGCGGCCCTTCCCCTGCTAAAGCGTTTACATGAGGGACCGGCAAATGCCTTTGGGCAATATAATTTTTGGAACAAACACATTTATCTACCAATTCTGGAGAGCACGGAAATCAGAGCGCAATTGGAAGGCTTCAAATAACAAAAGCGATGAGCAAACTTAGAGAACAAGCAGAAGTAGAATTTAGAGAAGAACTTGAAGAACTGCACAAAGCAGATAAAGCAACACGCCCACCCAATTGGAACATGTCGCCTCAAGCAGTGGTAGACTATCTGATGGGCGTAAAGCTGAAAAATGGATTTGAGGTATCGCCGAAGTACATTGGTGACAGGAGACTGATGGAAATAGCCGTTGCTACCTTGACCACCGATAGAGCGCTTCTGTTGTACGGTATCCCAGGTACAGGCAAGTCCTGGGTTTCCGAGCATCTGACTGCTGCGATTACCGGCAACTCAAAATTGCTAATTCAAGGGACATCAGGAACAGGAGAGGAGGCTATTCGATATGGATGGAACTATGCCAAGCTGTTGGCAGATGGTCCCAGCGAAGAGGCACTGGTGGAGACGCCTTTGATGCAGGGAATGAGGGAAGGCAAACTGGTTCGTATTGAGGAACTCACCAGAATCTCGGCCGATGTACAAGACAATTTGATCACCATACTTTCCGAAAAACTGCTACCGATTCCGGAATTGAATACGGATGTCTCAGCCGAAAGAGGCTTTAATGTGATCGCCACAGCAA
This sequence comes from Chitinophagales bacterium, assembly GCA_020629005.1. Classification (GTDB taxonomy): domain Bacteria; phylum Bacteroidota; class Bacteroidia; order Chitinophagales; family UBA2359; genus JAHDDV01. The sequence goes on along the minus strand of JAHDEE010000132.1, from coordinate 12,178 downwards.
ATAATAAGGATAAAGGAGTAAATGAACTCTCCTCCGCCCTCAAGCGACGATTCAATACGGTGATTCTTCCTACCCCCGGTAGCGCAGCAGAAGAAGTCAATATTGTTCGGACCAGGGTTGCAAAAATGGCCTCCAGCCTGCAACTACCCGCTGAATTACCCACCCTGAAAGAGATACAGAGAATCGTTGCTGTATTTCGGGAACTACGACATGGCGTGACAGAAGACGGCAAGACAAAGGTAAAATCCCCAACAGGTACTATGAGTACCGCCGAAGCAATTTCTGTAGTGAACAATGGTATGGCTTTATCTGCCCATTTTGGCGATGGCAAACTTTCGGCTCAGGATCTGGCTTCAGGTCTGGTAGGAGCGATTGTGCAAGATCCAATTCAAGATAAAGTGGTCTGGGAGGATTACCTGGAAACAGTGGTCAAGCCCAGAAAAGATTGGAAAGACATTTATCGGGCCTGTAAGGAGATCAGTTTGTAAGTTAAGCCCAATAGAATAATAAGCCGATATGAATAAGCAGGAATACATTGAATACTGTCTTGGTAATAACCAGCGTCTTGTGGAAAGAGATCGACACAATGATCCCAAAGATGGGGACTTGCTGCCTGGTCTTGCAAAAATGGCGCTTGGCGAGCTAGCTGTGCCAGAAAATGTGCGCCAAAAGCTCCATAATGTCCCGGTCTATAGATATAGCCGCAGATTCTTGCAGGAGATACTGTACGGTACCGTGCGTGACAAGCGACGAACAAAATCTTGTTCCTTTTGGTCGCTTGAAGATCCTTTCATCAAAGGGTTACTAGCGAAGGATACTTTATATCAGCAGGATTCTCCGGCATATATGTTGCCGCTTGTTTGCTCAAAACTGGCATTTGAGAGTGGAGGCGAATCGAAGGCCTTTATAGATAGAGCTCTTGAGCTTGGTGTGACAGAAGATGCTTTGATCATACAAATGCTAAGGTATTCAAGCCCCTTCGAGATTATTGAAATGAATCCCGAAACGAGATCTGTGGAGTATTCGCCTTCTGGTTTTGCCGAGTTTATTCTTCCCAAATTAAAACCAAGCAGCAGTTTGCTCGGATTGAAAAAGTCCAGGGGGAGGGGGCAGTTTATCCACGACTTGGTGAAGTCGCAGATGCACTTGCCAAGCAAATTCGCTATTTTCAAATTCCTGCTGAGACATGATCCCGAAGTCATAGGAAATGAGCATGAACAATACCTTATGAATCGGCGCAGAGACGGTGAAGTAATTCCACTACCTCATATTTGTGCTTATGCCCTGGACAAGGATGCGGAGCGCTTCGAAGCTGCTGTAGCTAAGATAGCTGAAGCAAGTCAGGCAAGGGTAAACATGTCCTATCCCATCTACGAGTTATTGGATCAGTCTTTCCCAGGCAAATATAGTGCGGGCATTGACAAAGTAGGAGAGGAGGAACTCAACAGCTTTGTCAATCAAACCTCTACTTACCCTTACTTTACGCGAGCGAATAGCAAAGAGATCGTAGTCTCTTATTCCAAGCTGCTACTGGATCGGGATTTCGATAAAGGCTTAACACGAATCAGGAAGTTTGTAAACGAAAGCGCCTTCATCAGCACCAGCTATGTGCGTTTTATTTTTGAGGAGCTCAAGCCACATGCTCTTCCCTTGCTAATGACTGCAATGGAAAAAGATGCAAAGCTAGTGGACATGCATCGAAGAGGATACTTCAAGTCAATACTGTCAAAGCTGAAAGAATTTGATTTGGGCGCAGAGCAGTTCGATCAATTGCTTGAGTTGGCTGTTGAAAGAGCTGGCAAGCCGCTGCGTAGAACATTGGCTACTTTCCTTGCGCAATATCCGGAGTACAGTACCGGTAAAGCCAGGGAACTCTGCGCAGGCAAGAAAGTGGATCAACGAATTACGGGTGCTTTGATACTGTCACATTCACAGGAAGAAGCAGTGCTGGATGAATTACAAAACCTGGTCGAATTGGAACGAAATGATGAAACCAGAAATGTCATGCTCGAATCTGTTCAAGATCGGAAATTCTCTCAGGACTATGATGTAAAAGCGGTCATGGAGATGATCGACTTTGCTGACAAGCGAAAGAAATTGAATCGTTGGGCTGAGAAGTGGATCGAAGAAGAAAGTTTGCCTGCTCCGGTTTGGAAGCATTCAGGTGAGGCCTTAAGTCAAAAGGAAATTAGATTCCTCTTTTACCGATCAAAGCAAGCCAAAGGTTTGAATTCTGATATTGAAGCCAGACAGCTCATCAGACATCTGGATAAGGATAAGTCTGAAAAGTTTGCGCTAGCAGTATTACAGGGCTTTCAAGATAGCAATGCCAGCAGCAAGTTCAAATATTATCTCACCATTACTGGGCTGATTGGCGGTGACAAATTATTGCCAAAGCTAAATACAACTTTCCGGAAGGGCATAGCGGACAAGCGCTTCAAGATGTGTGAATACATTGTTGGTGCCATTGCTATGGTTGGTTCAAATAAGGCCTTGCGAGTTGTAGAAATGCTAAGTAGGAAATACGCCAATAAGCGGGCTAAAATTGGACTGGCAGCTCGTGAGGCACTGGATGCAGCAGCAGTTGAGCTGAACATATCGAGAGATCAACTAGGAGATCGAATCATCCCCAACTTTGGATTTGAAAATCTGTATAAGGAATTCGAAGCTGGCGGTGAACCCTATCGGGCATTTGTTAGCAAAGAGTTCAAGCTGAATTATTTTAATCAGGATAATAAGCTCAGAAAGTCAATTCCAAAAGACACCGACAAAGAACTGGTCAAGGAACTAAAAGAGATAGACAAAGAGATCAAGGCTGTTGTGAAGACCCAAAAGGGCCGACTGGAAACTGCGCTAATCGAGGGTCGTCGCTGGACTACGGAAGAGTGGCAAGAATACTTTTTGAACAATCCCATCATGCTGATTTATGTACAAAAATTACTTTGGGGACTATACAAAGACGGACAACTACTAGAGGTGTTTTTATGCGATGATGATATCGAATTGTACAACGTCACTGATGATGAAGTAGATCTCGATGCAGGAGAGCAAATCGGAATTGTTCACCCAATCGAAATGAATGAAGCATTGCTGAAGCAGTGGAAAGAAAAGGTCTACGAAAATGATATGGAGTTTGAATTCCCAATTCTGGAAAGAGCTATGTTTCGTCGTGACCCCGAAGAAATGCAATCCAGCATCACGAAGCGTCTTTGGGGCCAGGAAATTCCCAAGGGGGCGGACTATGTAGCTGGCTTCCTGGAAAAGCGAGGTTGGCAGAAGCAGAGTGCAGATGGCGGGCGCCTGGAATTCTATAGAAATCTGCAAGGAAGCAAGCATCGTGCTTATGCAAATATTGAGGGTCCTGCAGCATTTTATCAGGGCGGTGCTGTAGAAGCTACCGTCTGGGAGATCGCCTTTCTCGGAGAAAACTGGTCCGACAAGCCAAAGATTGAGAACATTCCCGCAGTATTTTATTCCGAAGTGATTGCGGATATTAACGCATTGATCAACGCATAAGCTATATGGCTATCCATATTCTCGGAATACGGCATCATGGGGTTGGCTCTGCCAAAAAGGTGGCAGCACGTCTTGAGGAAATCAAGCCAGATATTGTCCTCGTAGAGGGTCCTCCGGAGATAACGGAGGCTCTTAGAGAGGTAGGTCGCCCGGATCTTGTGCCACCAGTAGCCATCATGGTTTACAATCCCAAAAGCCCAGCTCAGTCCTCATTTTACCCTTTCGCAAGCTTCTCACCCGAATGGATTGCTGCGCGTTATGCGAATGAAAAAGGAATTCCGATAAAGGCGCTTGACCTGCCAGCAGGCACCCGCTTCAAGCAACAAGATTTGGCCGCGAAGAGAGCTGCCAAAGAATTGGAAGCAGTATCACGTCAACCAGTATCCAGCTCTGATGATGACGAGGTAGATCAAGAGCATCTGGCAGTTTCCCATCTTAGAGATCCTCTATCATACCTGGCCGACATTGATGGATTTGCAAGCGGAGAAAGTTGGTGGGAATACCAATTCGAATCGGCAAATCAGACTGGGGCCAGGGAACATTTCGAAGCGGTGATGTTGACAATGAAGAGCTTGCGCGAGGCTGGGATTGCTAGCAGTCTGGATACAGAAAATGTGGCAAGAGAGGCCTTCATGCGCAGCATCATCCAGCGTACTATTAACGACATGTACTCCAATATTGCGGTGATCTGCGGTGCTTGGCATGCACCGGAATTGGAAGGAATCGACGATAAGGCTAAGGAAGACCAGAGGATTCTTAAGAAGCTCCCAAAGGCAATGGTGGAGGTCTCTTGTACCTGGATTCCCTGGACTAATTCCCGCTTGTCGATGTTTAGCGGATACGGGGCAGGATTGCAATCTCCGGGATGGTATGAACATCAATGGAAACACAGAGAGGACATAGAAGTGCAATGGTTAAGTAAGATTGCCAGAGCCTTTCGTGAAGAAGATGTAGATGTTTCTACTGCACATGTTTTGGAAACCTACCGATTAGCTCATGCTATTACAGCGTTGAGAAGCAAGGCGCATATCTCCCTGGCCGAACTAAATGAAGCAGTGCACACCGTCATGTGTATGGGTGATGCCATACTGTTTGAATTAGTCAAGAAGAAAATTGTAGTCGGCGAGAAGCTGGGGCGTATTCCAGAGGATCTTCCGAAACTGCCTTTACAACGCGATTTTGAAAGCAACGCAAAATCCCTGCGACTTTCATTGTCGGCAGAAGAGAAGCAATTGGATCTGGATCTTCGCAAACCCATACATCTTAAACGGAGTGTGTTTTTTCACAGATTGGAATTATTGGATATTGGCTGGGCGCACAGGACCAGCAGTCGATCTAAGGGTACTTTCAAGGAGAGTTGGCAGCTCGAATGGCAGCCGAAAATGCACCTGGCGCTCATTGATAAATCATATTTCGGCAACACCATTGAAACGGCAGCACTTGCCTTGGTAGAGCATCGAATGAAAAGCACTCAACTCATTTCGGATCTTGTGCGCTTGGTCGAATTCTGTATTCCTTCCGAACTCTTTGAGGCGGTAGATAAGCTGCTGATTCAGATCCGAAATGAGACAGCAATATCTTCTGATACCTTCGACCTCATGTCTGCGATTCCGGGTATGGTAGATGTGATCAAGTACAATGATGTTCGAAATTCGGACCGAGGACAGCTTGGTCTGATCACCAGCAGGCTGATTACCAAAACCTGTCTTGCATTACCCAATGCTTGTTACGGTCTTGATGAAGATAGCTCCAACAACATGTTCCACCTGATCACGGGACTGCACAATGCCCTGATGATACTGGAGGATGAAGATATGTTTGCGCTATGGTACAAAGCCTTGAAAGAGATCGTTGCCACGGAGGGTATTCATAAAGTGATTCAGGGTTGCACCATACGCCTGCTTTTTGACAACAAGCAGTTGGAGCAGGAAAAGGCAGATACGCTATTTTCCTATTATCTTTCTGTAAGCTCCGAACCTTCAGATGTCGCGTATTGGATAGAAGGTTTTCTCAAGGGCAGTGGATCAATCTTGATTTACGATGATCGCATCTGGAATCTCGTTTATCAGTGGGTTGATACGGTAAGTGAGGAGGTCTTCATGGAATTGTTACCAGTTCTTCGAAGGGCCTTCTCTCGATTTCAATATGGCGAAAGAAGACAGATCGGGGAAAAGGCAAGCCAGGGCACCGTTGACCTGGCTAAAACCGGAGCGGTGGTCAACCCGCAGGAATTCGACGAAGAGCTAGCTGGCTCCGTACTTCCTTTCATTCAACGTTTTTTAGCATAGCCTATGATAAATGATCCTGAACATATTGAGGAACTTTCGACCTTGGAGAAATGGCGACTGATGCTCGGTGGAGGAGAAGCGGATGGTACCAATGTCTCTTTGTCGCAAAGGTTGGCAGGGGTGGATGCCGCATTGACAGCTCTGTACGATTTCGATAAGAAACAGAAATTTGACTACGAAGAACAAAAGCAGGCCGGCGGACAAGGAGGCTCTTCTCCACAAATTGCTCGCTGGCTGGGAGATATTAGAAAGTATTTTTCTCAGCCGGTTGTGAAGGTGATGCAAAATGATGCCATGCGTCACGAGTCGCTGAAAAAGAAGATGATGTTTGAGCCGGAGATCTTAGCAGAAGCCGAGGCGGATATTCATTTGGTGGCGACCCTAATGGAACTGGGGAAATTGATTCCAAGCAAGACCCGAGAGACAGCCCGAAAGGTTGTGCAACAAGTGGTTGATGAGCTGATCAAAAAGCTGGAGCAGAAGACAATCTCCGCCATCAGCGGAGCAATCGACAGATCTACTGTCAATCGCAGACCCAAACATAATGAGATCAATTGGGCCGCCACGATTAAGAAAAACCTCAAGCATTATCAGGCGGATTATAAGACCATCATTCCTGTTACCCGTTTGGGGTATGGTCGTCGCTCACGAAGGTCTATGAAAGACATTGTGCTTTGTCTCGATCAGAGCGGATCGATGGGCACCTCGGTGGTTTACTCCGGAGTATTTGGAGCGGTGATGGCTTCGATCCCAAATGTCACCACTAAGATGCTCGTATTCGACACTCAGGTCGCTGATCTCACTGAAGACCTCAATGATCCTGTAGACTTGCTGTTTGGTGTGCAACTTGGTGGCGGTACCGATATCAACCTTGCACTGCAAAAGTGCCAATCGGTAATCACCAGGCCGTCTGAGACGATCCTTGTTTTGATCACTGATCTTTACGAAGGCGGCAACGCAGCAGAAATGCATCGTAGGGCCAGGGAATTGGTGGAGTCTGGTGTGCAGCTAATTTGCCTGTTGGCTTTGAACGATGATGGTAGTCCTTCCTATTCGCAGGAGCACGCACAGCGCTTTGCCGAAATTAATATTCCTGTATTCGCCTGTACGCCAGACAAGTTTCCCGATCTTATGTCGGCAGCCATCAAGAAAGAAGATCTGAGTAAGTGGGCTAGTAAGAATGATATCGTTACAAAGTAGGTTTTTTGGGATTTGGGACTTTGGGATCGCAGATCACCGTTGCCCGGCGTGACGTCCCCATCGCGCCGACAGCTTGGTCAGTCGTAAGTCACTGTTTTGGGATTTGGGATTTGAGATCTGGGGTTTGGGACCTTAGGGATTGCGGATTGTCAGCACCGAACTTCGACTTAGTGCCGTATTCCGTGAGTATTCAATAAGTTCTGTCTGGCTACTTGGCAAAACAATGATCGGAGGCAAGTACGGTCGATGAGCTAGAGTGAGTAAAGCGCCCAGTGAAGAGACCACGAAGAACAGAAAAAAATCTGGCAACGCGACGGAGTGGCGGTGCGAAATAGCCGCGGGCGCAACGGTATGAGGTGCCCAGCCAGCGTGGGGAGTGCGCGGCCAATGGCGGCTCGGAGCCTGCGGAGAGACGACAGTGGCCTTGCACGAGCAGCTGGATGGGTGCCGAATAATAGTGGAGCACGGGCAAGCCCTAAACGCGAAGGGATTTGCTTCGCTCCTAATGATTTTTACTCACTCTGGAGCGTAGTCGAAGCGCCCGTTGAAGACGGACCACGGAGAACAGTTTTCCAGGAGAGAATTATGCTTGTGTCGAACCAACCTTTTTTGCATTTGGATTGTTTTTTGGAGTAGGAGAAAGGCAAGATGCGGTCCGTGTGATTGTGTTGAGAGCTTGTGAATATGAACATGAATATCCCGAATATTGATCTGCCGCGAGTGGTAGTGGTCGGATGTGGCTTCGCAGGTCTAAAATTGATACAGAAAATTGATAGTCGGCAATACCAAACGGTGCTGCTGGATAAGAATAACTACCACACATTTCAGCCACTCATGTATCAGGTGGCGACTTCCGGTTTGGAGCCGGATTCGATAGTTTATCCCATTCGCAAAGTATTTAAAGGCAAGCGGAACTTTCATTTCCGAATGGCGGAGGTGCAGTCTGTAGATACCGCTGGCAAGACCTTGCATACGGATATTGGAGAACTGGAATACGACTATCTGGTGCTGGCGACCGGTGCAGTGACCAATTTCTTTGGTATCGAAAACATAGAGCGACATGGCTACACAATGAAAAGCCTCGTAGAGTCTCTCGACCTGCGCAGTATTATTTTGCAGAATTTTGAGAAGGCTTTGAATACCTCTGATTTAAAGCAGCGGCAGAAGTACATGAATTTTGTCATCGTTGGTGCAGGCGCTACAGGTCTGGAGTTGGCAGGTACATTGGCTGAACTGAAGCGTTATATTCTTCCTAAAGACTATCCTGATTTGGATATCCGCCAGATGCAGATTCATCTGATCGAAGCCTCGGATAGGGTACTTCCGGGAATGAGCGCTAATGCCTCGGACAAGTCCTACAAGTTTCTCAAGAAGTTGGGAATAAATATCTGGCTAAACACCTTTGTGAAGGACTATGACGGTTGTACTGCCATCACTTCCAATGGGGAATTTGAGACAGCGACCCTTGTATGGACGGCTGGAGTGATTGGCGCTCCGATTGGTAATATGGACTCCAATCTTAACCGCGCAAATCGAATTATCACCGATGATTTCAATGCCGTTTTGGGTGTTGAAGATGTGTTTGCCGTTGGTGATGTCGCAGCAATAGAATCTGAAGGCGAGGGTCGGGGACATCCGATGTTAGCCTCCGTAGCGGGACAACAAGGTAAGCAACTGGGAAGCAATCTCAATGCAATAGCCCGTGGCAAAGACATGCAGCCCTTTGTATACAATGATCGCGGTACGATGGCAACAATCGGCCGAAACAGAGCGGTTGTAGATTTGCCTTTCTACAAGTTTTCTGGTGTGCTAGCCTGGTTTACCTGGATGTTTTTGCATTTGATGTTGTTGGTTGGATTCAGGAACCGCCTGGTTGTATTTGTAAACTGGTGTTGGAGTTATCTGAAGTACGATCAGGGATTGCGATTGATCGTGAGGAAAGTGAAGAAGCAAAGCCCTGTAGAAAGCCAATAG
>JAHDEE010000132.1:0-3100 GCA_020629005.1 Chitinophagales bacterium | reverse complement strand
GTGATCATCCTGCTTTCTTTGGTTTGCAGCATGCCGTTTGGGGGCATGTTGTGGCATTTGCACGATATCTTGTTTGGCTTTGTTCCTCGCAACTGGTTCAACAAGGTCTTTGTGCAAGGTCCAATGGAAGGCATTGAGATTGGCTGGTTTATTCTGTTGTTGTCTGTTCCTTATAATGTTATTTGTTCTGTGGTGGCATTTTTTCTAACGCGTAGAGGAAGCAGCTAAAGGGCGAATTAGGAAATGTGTTGGGAACAGTCTGTTCATTTATTCTTGAATACCGAAGCTGAGAAACAGCTACATCTGGATCAGCAAATAAGAAATGCGTGGCCTCATGAAAACTTCACAAGACCACGCATTCATTGTTTTGAATTGTCTATACTACTTCAACATAGGATTGCACTCAGCATCAAAGTAGATACGGGCACCACTAGACAGTACCACTGTAAATTCCTGATATCGAGGCAAAACCGGCTCTTCAGCTTCGTCATCAGAATCTCCTGAATCTCCTGAGTCACCAGAATCAGCCGAGTCTCCAGAATCTCCACTGTCAGCACTTTCACCAGATTCACCATCCTCAGAATCACCGCTATCGGCAGATTCACCAGATTCCCCATCTACAGAATCTCCACTATCAGCCGAATCTCCATCTACGGAGTCACCGCTATCGCCAGAGTCTGCGGAATCCCCACTGTCTCCGGAATCTCCTCTTTCCTCTTCTACATCTCCTTCGTAAATTCTGCTAATGCCCATTTCCGGGTAATGCTCGCCTAGATAGGCTCTGGCATCTTCGCAACTAGCATCCAGAAACTCCATTCGCTCATTTTCCGTCTCAAATGCGTCTGTGGCTACAAAGCCAGTTGAATCTTTACTGCACGAGTAGAAAAATGCAGAAGTAAAAGCCAGAAGTATTACAATAAGTAATCTGCTCATTGTTTGTGATTTTTGATTTTGTAATCTATTCAATTCAGCAGCAAAAAAAGCATGCCGCTGATACACTCTAAAGGTACCGATTTGTGGAATCGGTTGTCCGAATTTGGCTTTTTTCAGCCCGGTACAAGGCAATTTGACTGCAAAGCGACAAAGAAGGCCCCCTCATATTTACCTATGAGTCAGATCGTAAATATTGGTTATGTGCTTTCTCGGCTGTTGGCAGGGTCAGCGACGCCGGAATGCACTCAGGATGAGCGCCAAACCAATCTCCAGGATAAACCCATGTCTATAAACCAATTAGCCTTCCCATCTCGACCTTGCCATCCAGTAGAAAAGTCCAGCTGAAAATCATCGTTGGCCAGATAAGACAAACCGGTATCATAGTTCGCAGTAAAATCCTCCAGGTTGCCATATACCTCAAGGAAAGTACCAAATCGCTCATTAATACCATAGGAGAGGTTGAGCACATAAAAAGACCTCGGATTCTGATCATTCCCTGCCCAACTCAGTCCCCAATTCGTGACCATCGAAAGACGATCCGTCAACTTGTTTCCAGTGGCCACAATGAAAGTACTTCCCAGTTTGTCTCGTTGATATACCTCACTTTGCGCCTTTAGCAAGACCCGGCCCTGGAGGCCAATCGTGGGCAGCCATCCATCATTTTGAGCCAGGTTTACTCTGGCCCCCAACTGCGTGCCGCTCACTCCTCCGACCTGAGTACTCAAGCTATCAGACTTGGCACTTTCCGTCTGCCAATTGATCACCCCGCTCACCTCAAAAATTTCCGTAATGCCGAGCCGAAAAACATTGTTGTTCACGATCACATCTAGATCAGCCGCTTGCTGCTCAATCCTGTTGAAATTGTAGCCCGTCTGCATTTGAAACACACTCTTGCCAAGCGTAAATCCCCCGATAGCCTGCCCAGGCCTTCCCGTACGAATCGTTTCACCAAATTGCGCTTGCAGCATCAGGGGTAAAAAACTGCAAAATATTACCAGTATCCTTTTCATCATTTTCCGTTTTTCGTAGGATCAGGGAATCCAATCATGATCCCAAGCTAGCTGGATATTGTATCGCAATATTACACTTTTTACATCTAAGCAAGATGTATTGGTTTTAGATTTTTGGAGCGACACTTTTACCATCGCGCTAACTACAGTCCTGCTGTCCGTTCCAATACAGGCACTGCCAGCTGCCTTCGCTGCACCACTCCTGCTGTCTCTTCCTGGAGCCAGCAGGAGCGGGCGCTCAGCGCAGCTGGCAGCACCTGTATTTCCTCTTCCATCAGGGCTATTTTGCCAGGTTTGTCCACCGCGTAATGTAGGGAATCGGGCCAAGGATAGCTAGTCATCAAGGATGTCTCCAGTCTCTTTCAAGACCATATTCGCAATCGGGTCAAACCAATGCATAGCTAGCTAGCTTACACTTCACAAGTGTTGATCCATGAAACTGGACACAAGAAGGGGAGCATATCACGAATAAGGGTCAGGAGTTCTTTATTACGAGGGACAATGACCCTGGTTCATTGCCAACCCTCTTTGCTGCTGATGGGAATTTTAATGCAAGCAATCTCATCAATTCCAGCCTTCCAGCTGATAATTACCGTTGTGGACCAGAAGAGGAATGCCCGCCAATTTCTCCACCAGTAGGCTTTTACGGAAAGGGTTCAATTGGCTACCCATCGATAGTGGTGTATATTCCATTTCCGGATGACATTGTTGATTTTTTTGATTGGCATTTGCAATTAGAATTTACCCTATACGATTTAGACGGCATCGAAGAAACATCGGAAATTGTGTTCGATGACCTTGTTTCAGGTCCTCTAATGTTACCTCCTGCTACCACAATACCCTTTTCTTATGAATTTTGCCTTGAAGGCTGTTGGCAGTCATCACCCTATTGGGCGATCGAAATCGCTTCTTACCAATTTCTCATTGTTTCCGGGCAACAGTATGGATTAAAATATACGTACACCTCGCCCAGTGGAACCATCTGCGAAAGCTCAGAGATTAAGACGAAGAATCCTATGTTTCCAACCTGTGTGGAACATTTTAGCGTGAAAATAGGAGAGAAAGAAGAGATCATTATCTTAATGTACGATCATTTAGAGGAGAGAGAGACGAACAACCTGAAAACGCAGACGTAAATATTGAGCCATCTTTCTTTG
>JAHDEE010000435.1 GCA_020629005.1 Chitinophagales bacterium | reverse complement strand
CGTTGAAGACTCCAATTGGGTTTTTACTCACTCTGGAGCGTAGTCGAAGCGCCCCATGAAGACGGACCGCGAAGCACTAAGCTTAGTTTCTTTAAGCCCGCGGCAGCCCCTTCAAAATCTCTGTAATCTCCTTCATCACCTCATTTACATTTGTCTTCGACTCCAGCGCTACCTCAAACTCGTACTTAAACTCAGGTATCATTCCCAGTAAGGGTACGCTCGCTTTCAACTTGTGTTTCACTCCAAAATCTACCTTGCCCCATTCACTTGGTGTAGCGACCGTCTGTTTCCAGGAATTGATCGAAGCACGCGTTTCTTCATCGCTGGCTTTGATGCGCTCGGTCTGCACTACTAGCTCCAGGATTAGCTCCTGCACTGCCTCGAAGGAAATACGCTTTTGCTGCTCCACCAGGCGATCAAAACGAGCGAAGGTTTCTTTGTGTTGATCGTCCAGCTTGTTGAGTATTTGGTATTTGATGGTGTAGATTCTTTCCAATACTATCGACATCTTCTCTAGCAACTCGTCCAGCTTTTGATTGTTCTCTCTGGCATATTTTTTCAATTCCTCTAAATCCAGGTTTTCGTAAAACACCCCAACCACTACCCCCACATAATCCTCATTCCCGTCTTCAATGGCATCCAACAGAAGCCGCAAAGCCTGCCCGCACTTTGACTGCAGACTATCATCCGAGGGCTCCCGGGAGAACTTGCCGGACACAAACTCAACAGCCGTAGCATAGTCTTCTCCCTTTGCATGGCTGGACAAAAAGTTGATGGCATCTGCAATTTTGCTTTCCCGAAGCAGCTGTTCTGCTTGTACCAGCAGATAATGGCCAGGCATAGAGGCTTCCATCAACTCTTCAAGGGGCACATCTACTAAGCTGCGTGGACACTCTTTGGTAGGCTTTCCTTTTTCAATCGCTCGGTGTAATTCTTTGAGTTTGTAAAAGCTCGGAGGATTGGTGCCTATACACTCCCGACAATTACAAGGAACCATTTCCTCAAACTCCAGCTTTGGAAAAGCCTCGTGTATGGGCTCAAAATGCTTGCGGATTTGATTCAATAGCAGACTGGCTTTAGTACCTACTATATGGACCGTGATTCTGCGGTCATAGGTATGCTCCCGCACCACTGCATGACAACCTTCATCCACAATGACCACCCCTGTTTTCCAGACTTGCTCCTTTTTTATCTTTTTATGCATGGCAACAATAAAACGGCTGATCAAGCCTTTGGGCATAAAGGTGTATTGGTATTCAAACTGTAGGCTAGGGCCCTCTGGAAAACCTTCTGTTTTTTCTACAGAATCCAGCCATTGAGGGGCTAGGTAGTTTCCTGGGGAGTCCGGTAACTCGAAGCAAAGCTTGAACTTCATCATTAGTTTAAGCAGCTGCAAGTGCATTGCAGCATCGTAAGTTGCAGCTGTCCATATTTTGTTTAGATCCTTGTCAGTGAATCGGCCTTGATTGTTTTTTACCACTGGTGCATCTAGAACACAGTATACTGCATCCAAGCCCCACTGCGGCTCTAAAATCACCAAATCTGAGAGTCCTAGCTCCTCGGGAAAATGCAATATGATTCCAAGATCATGGAAATAGCTGATCACCCTACCAAGTTGCTCCTTGTCAATTCCTACATCTTCTGCCATATTGGTTAAGTCAGCAGATCGAATGTAGGGACGTTGATCGGACTCGATTCGTTCTCTCAGCCTAAGCCATAATCCAGGCAGTTCGTTGCCGATATGTGGTAACTTGAGCAGATTGTTTGTGATCGTATCTTTTAGCGGAGTCAGCCCTTCATTTGTTGCAAAATTTACATTAAGGTAATTGTCCAGCAAGCCGTCGAAAGTATCTGTTAGGTCTTTGTAGTTCAGTACCCTTTTGCGGTTTTGCTTTTCATTTTGCACTACTAAGATTGGACTGCTTCCCGCTAGGGTGGCTATTACGTGTAGCCAGTAGTGAAAATCTGTATCCTCCGCGCGATTGTCACTCAAAAGAATGTACAGAGATCGTCTTGTTAGAAAGAATTGATGTGTTGCATGATATAATTCCTGACCTCCAAAATCCCATACGTTGGCTTGAAAGAAACTATCATCCTCGAGTTCATAGCATGGTAAATCCAGTGGCACAACCTTGATGCCTTCCGTGCTCTTTTCCTTCTCATTTGGCACGTCATAATACGGATTTTTCAACTTTTCGAGAAGAGTTGTCTTTCCAGCACCTCCTGCCCCCACTATAATCAGCTTAGCCTCAAACATCTTTTCGGCTCCCTGTTGCTCCAGCTCATCAAAATACTTTTGAACAGCTGCGTTTCCTTGTTTGAGGATTTCAGGTGGCGGAGAGACAAAGGGGTTGTTCTCCAAATAGACTCCCTTTTTTCCCTGTAGAAAATCTGTCGAATTCCACTTGATTTCTCCAATGTTCAATAGCCAATTCCTGGCTTTACCTACATTGTTATGTGAAATTTCCAATGATGTTAGTGCCCTGAGTTTTTCCAAAGGAGCTATATCACTGATTTGGTTGGACTTGAGATCAAGTAGAGTAAGCTTTTTGAGTTTTTCAATGTGCTTGAGCTCGCTGATTTGGTTGGAACTGAGATCAAGTGTAGTAAGGTTTTTGAGGTTTTCAATGTGCTTGAGCTCGCTGATTTGGTTGGAACTAAGAGAAAGTAGAGTTAGGTTGTTCAGGTTTTCAATGTGCCTGAGCTCGCTGATTTGGTTGTAACTGAGATCAAGTGTAGTAAGGTTTTTGAGGTTTTCAATGTGCTTTAGCTCGCT
>JAHDEE010000131.1:10542-17420 GCA_020629005.1 Chitinophagales bacterium | reverse complement strand
ATTACCGCGAAGCAAGACTATTTTTTGTGCTTCGCGGACATCACTTGGTAACTTGAAACACGCTTACTTATCATAGTTTGTTCTCCAAAGGATTTGAAGAACAGCTTGAAGTGGATGCTGCTGCGGAAAAAAAACAGCGGTAATCGGATGCAAATCCAACATTGCCTCGTCTCGCCAATAGCCACGTCCCGTGGCTGTCCATCCGTTGATGGAGGGAGTTATTGCCCCTTGCTCATTTAGAAGGTTTCGTTTCCTGGACCAAATTCGAATAGTCTATTGCAAGTAGTCGAGACAACTATATGGATATCCGCACCAATTCTCGCTACTTTTTGTTATCTAGACAGTACAAAAGGTCTGCAATTAAGCAGAACAAAATCGTGATCGGATGAAAAAACAGGTGAGAATTGTGAAGAAAGGTAGAGATAATGGGAACATTGAGTATTGGTTGTCTCTCACAAAAAAACAGCGTATGCGAGAGCTTCAACAGATGCGTGAACAAGTAAATGCAAGGGTTTATGGAGTTGGAAAAGGATTTCAGAGAGTTTATCGAATTGTTAAACGAGCATAAAGTCAAGTATTTGGTCGTTGGAGGATATGCGGTCAACTTTCATGGTTATCCTAGATACACAAAGGATATTGACTTTTGGCTATGGATGTCAAAAGAAAATATTGAAAAGCTCTTAGAAGTGCTCAAGGCATTTGGCTTCGGAGGACTGAGGTTAACACTGGAGGATTTCATGAACCCTGAGAATATAGTTCAATTAGGATACGAACCATATCGCATTGACTTGCTCGTTGATCTTGAGGGAGTAGACTTTGATGACTGCTATTCCAGACGAGAAGAGGCTAAGCTTAGTAGCATATCAGTGAATTTTATTTCGATTGCTGATCTCATCAATAGCAAACGGAATACAGGTAGGTTGCAAGATCTAGCAGATGCTGAACAACTCAGAAAAATTGACGATCAAAGAGCAAAAGAATGAGCCCGTGAGAAGCCCAGCTGCTGTCCATCCGTTGATGGATGGAGTTATTGCCCGTTTCAATTTTTGAGGTTTCGTTTCCTGGACCAAATGCGCGACCGACTGCCGGCTCAAAATAGCCGTGATGGAAACGGAAATGCAGGTGCCAGGCAGGGGACTGAGTGTGCCAGTAGCAAGGGCTCGGAGCTTGCCGGAGAGACCTTGATACTGGATACACGAAGCCCCTGAATGGTACCTGCATTGTAGTGGACAGCGCGCCTGCAGCTTCAACGGCCGGGTTAGTTTCGCTACTTATTAAAAGATGATTGTTCTTTCAGCAGACCATCCATTACCTTTCTCTCAAGCCACTAATTCTTGATCCACCTGTAGGACTTCGAAATGCCTTTTGACTGGCATTGAATCAGATACATTCCGCTGGGCCAGTGGTTGGTGTTGATTTGCTGTTGATTGTGTTTCGATTGAATGGTGTGCATCATCCTGCCTGTTGAATCGTAGATGATTAGCTGGTCTATCTGGCTGCTTGACTGGATTTGCAATAGCTGATCGCCTGGATTGGGATAGAGGACAATCTCTTGCGATTGGCTGTGTTCCAGATTCACCGGCTCTAAATCGACCACTATCGTATCTGTGCTGAGGCAATTGTTTTCATTGCGGTAGATCAGGGAGTAGGTGCCGGCTTGAGTGATCGTAATCGTAGGGGTGATTTCGCCAGTAGACCAAAGGTATTCGCCTGGAAGGACCTCGGGGCCGATGACAATACTTCCGCCTTCCGGAACCCAGGTGTCTGGACCTAGATCGATGGGGTCGCTATTGAAGGAGCTGGCTGTGAGCTCGAAGCTTGCCTGATCGAAGCAGCGCTCATAAGTGCCGGCGCGTAGCTCGTAGATGCCCGGTTCATTCACCCAAATTTGTTGTGTGGTATCGCCGGTGGGTTCCCAGTAGTAGGAGTCGAGACCGGGAGTGCCGCTAAGCAGTTGAAGACCGTCTTCACAAATAGTGGAGTCGGCTTCGATCCACACAGAAGGGTAGAAGCTGACATTGACTGTTTCCGTACGTCTGTATTGGCAATCGGTGATTGAGTCTTTGTAGTAGTAATCTATGTAGTGGAAACCGATGCCAGCACGAACCGGATCGAATACGTCTTCGTCCATTCCTGGCCCATCAAACTCACCACCTGCAGGGAAGCCAGAAAGTGTAATGGCTTCGTCGTTCATGCAGAAATAATATTCATCTGTTCCTATGATATCCAGTTCTATGTCTTCACAGAAAAGGGACTCGCAGGTGATGGTGTTGGAATAGGAACCTATGCCGCAGGGACCATCGGAAAAGGAATTGCCGACGACGTACATTTGGATATCCATGACGGTGCCAGGCTCGAGACCCTGGATTTTGAAGAAGTCAGTGGCGGAATATACATGATAGGGCTGGTTGTCGTTGACTTTCATGCCATAGAAGACTGCGTCTAATCCTTGTGGTTCCCAACCGACTGTGATGGTGGAGCCTGTTGCCTCCATACAATAGATGGTGATATCTGGTTGTGGGCCTTCCACTGCGGTCATCCAGGTCAGATCTTCTGAGATGCAATCGCCCGTCACTTCGAGATTTGCCTCTTTGGCGCCTAAGCTTGCATAGGTGACCTCGAAAGGGCCGATGCCGGTGGCAGTAGCTGGAGTAGCATCAGGGCCAAAGGTCCATTCGTAGCTGACGCCTTCCGTTTGGGTGGGGCCTGTAACGGCGAAAGTGGCGGTGTCATTTTCGCAGATTTCTGTAGGGCCGAGAATGGAAAAATCGACATCATCGAAGATTTCGATGAAATATAGTTTTTCTGAGAGTCCGCAGTCCAGCTCCTCACTGTAGAAGACTTCATGTAGGCCGGGACTGAGTAGGGCCGGCTGCAGTAGATTGCTGAGTTGTCCGGAAATCCATATGTTGTTGATGCCATTCGGCTCGGTGAGTAGGATGACCGGATCATCTAAAATGCAGTATTGCTCGCCGAGATTAATGATGCCGGTATTGATGTCTGCACAGGGAGACGATTGCAGGTCAAAGGTATGGGTATAGCTGTTGTTTTCTTCACAGCTTTCGGCAATATTGTTTTCCGGATCGACTGTGATGACGAGGCTGTTTTCGCCGCTGTAGTCGAAATCGTTGTTTGGAATGAAGAAGGAGAAATTGCTTGTGAATCGAATGGCGGGGGCTTTTTTGGTGTAAAGGATACTTTGTCCATTAGCCCACAGCCGCTCTACTTGGACGGACACAGAATCGCCTACTGCTCTTCCCTTATTGTATATCTGAAGGTCAACCAAAATGGAGTCTTGCTCTACGTTTACCTGTGCTGGTCGGAAGCTCACAGTGTTTTCATCTAGTTGATAATCTGCTTGCTGCCAGGTGTAAAGATGGATGGCTGGGTCGCCGGCCAGCACGAGAGACTGGCAGGTTCTTTTGATGCCGATAGCGTGATTGCTGCTTCCTTCTCCATCGTAAATTTCCAGTATGGCGTTTTTGATGTGATCGCCAACAGCAAGGTCGTAATTTCGATTGCAGGCCAGATCGTAGAACTCGAGATTGAACTCATCGAGATAAGATGGGAAGCCGAGGTTGACGACCGACAGATAACCGATGCAACCTCGCTCGGGAGCCAGTATGTAGCGCTCGGCCATGAGCGGTTCTTGCTCGGAAAAGATATTGCCGCTGAAGCAGGAGTTGGCATTGATGAATGGGTACTTGCCTTGATTATTATATTCTTCGGGCTCTCGGATATCGAAGCGCCAGTCTTCACCTCCAGGATGACCCATGTAGGTGATCAGCGAAATGCCTTCATCCATGAGTTCCTGAAACTCGGGCTGGGGGACGATACTGGTGCTGCCTTGCGTATAAGTGCCCACGACTTTGGCCCCAAACAAAGTGTCTTCTACTATCGGGATGTATTTGTCGAGGTAGCCTCGGAAGGAGTTTTCTTCATTAGTGTTGTCTCCTCCCACAAGATGCACGGAACGTTTGAGCCATTCGGTATCTGTTGCATTGCAGTCGGCGTTTTGCCAGGCCTCGTACTCAACCACTTTCGCATGGTAAGCGGCAATGTCATCGACCGACTGCACTGGTAATCGGCCAACGGCCAGCTGCGGCTCGTAGGAGAAATTACTCTTTCGAGTTAGCAGCAAGTCGGAGGGTGGAGAGCCGTAGCTAGGCACCAGATTCAGCTCGTTCCAGTATTGGTTGTTGAAGCGACTGGTTTTGTAATCGATTCCCTTGCCCACAAGAAAGAGGTATTCAGGTGCAGTAGTCCAGTTTTCCAGCCCATAGTTAACCAATCGATTGATGGCCATCGGATGCTTTCTCACTCCGTAGTAAAATTGGTCGTAGAGTTCTTCTACATCCAGAATCACAACATCGTGATTTCCTCCCTCGGATGAAGCTCGGTACTGGGCAAAACTGTTTACCTCCTCTCCTATCATTGGCTCAGCGGTGAGCAAGAGGAAATCTCCTTGTTGAGCAGTTTGGCTATAGTCGGTAAAGTTTCTGGATTCGGTCGTTTCGAGAACGTTGACTGCTTGTGGATCATAGAGCACAAGGGAACGCTGCTCCGCCGAGGCGGAATGATCAGCAAAGGCAAGCGATACTTTACCGAGGTCTTGGCTTGCATCGGTATAGGTGCCGCCCAGCAGATCGATAGCCCTAAGTTGGCTGCTTTCTCCAAAGTTCCTCACTTCAAAATGGCATTCCTGCGAGGTGAGATCCAGATGGAAAAAATCATCCTGATCGAACTGGAACAAGCGCGGGTATTGCACCTTGGTATAAGCGATCGAGTTTTGATCGTTTTCTGAGATGTCTTGTATCGTTTCGTAGCTAAGAGTTGTTTGATTTTTTATTTGACTTACGGGAAGCGGTACTTCAACAATGTGGTTGCTGTAGCCTTCGTAGTTGATTTCAAAGCAAAACAAACCATTGATGCCAATGGTAACATGATGATCGGGAATGTATAGGAAATCATTCGATCGACCGACCAACTTAGCGATGATCCTGGCTTTGTCTGCCAAGAGGTCGACATAGGGGGTCGCCAGATTTACGGTTTTGGGACTGCCAGGTAAAATCAATCCAGAGGCAAACCCCTCACCATCCTCAAAGTCTGCAAAATTATTATTGGTGCCAGCAATTCGAACGGGCGTGCCGCTAAAGTGAGCATTGGCAGCCAGCTTGGTGGCGGTATATTCGAAGGAGCGCAATGGTAGGGAATTTTCGGAGGCCTCGTGCGATGAGGATGCGTATCGCTGGCCCTGAGCTCCCTCGCTATAGGTCAGAAAATACACTGAGGTATCCGTAAACAGGCTGAAATCGGGCGTCAACTGCCACTTTGAAAGCTTATGCAATATAGAATCTAGCGCACCGTCATTTTTCTGTCCGTAGAAATCAAAGTAGCCGCCTTCTTCAAGAGGAGTTTCGCTTTGGTACATGGGAATCTCCTGACCTCGATAGAACAATTGATAAGCAGTTGGTTCTGCAGGTAGTCCCTGCGATTGTAAAAGCTCGTATGGAATTCTGTAGACCCCATCTTTAGCGACTTTGAACTTGTAGTAAGTTTGCTCAAAATCTATCCACTCATTGCCGTAATCCTGGGCAAAAGCTGAATAACATGTCAGTAGCATAATCAAGCAGGATAGCAGAAGGGCTTTACAATAATTCATGCTTCGAATTTAGTGCTTATCCATAGGACTCGCGAATCAGCTATCGGCTATTGTTACTCAGCAGACAGGCTTAATGTGATTTGTGGTAAATGATTCGACGGTAATGCCGATTTCCATCTCCCTGCTCTATAAGCAGAATGTATACTCCGGCGAGAGGAAGCTGCGGTGACAAAGTCTGTACGCCTGAGTCAAGGAGGCCTTGAGCAAGAAGGACTCCATTGGCGGTCCATATGGAGTAGCTTCCCGGTAGGTCTGTATGTAGGAAGAAGGAATCTTCGAATGGGTTGGGGAAGAGCGAAGGTTCCATGCTACCCTTGTCCTCGGCATTATTTGTTGCAGCTTCTGTAGCCAGATTTACCGACCCTCTTGCAAAACATCCATTAATACAGGTGACCGTCAGGCTGTAGGTTCCCGGGTTAGTCACCGTGATACTGCTACTTGTATCGCCGGTCGACCAGAGGTAATTGGAAAAGGGCATGTTTGGACTAAAGGTAATTGTTTCCCCCTCCAATATAGTGGTATCAGGACCAAGGTCTACAGGATCAGCAATTAGATCAGTGAGCATCAATTCTCTACTGACAAAGGCATCACAGTAGTTGGCATCTATGGCTTGGAGATTTACAGCGCCAGGTTGATCCCACCAAATTGTATGTGAATCCGATTCAATTTCGTCGTTCCAGAGATAGCTTTGGAATCCTTCCGTGGCATGTAGTCGAGCCAGGCCGTTGTTGCAAATGACACTATCACCGCTAAGTGTGAGTAGCGGATACAGGTTGACTTCTACCTGTTTCACTTCCTGATAAATGCAGGAGCTAACAGAGTCCTGCCAGCTATATGTGATCTGATGATAACCGATTCCGGCAAGCTGGGGATCAAAGAGGTCTTCAAGCATGCCTGCGCCAAAGAAGCTGCCGCCTGCTGGATTGCCCTCAAGCAATATTGAAGCATCGTCAATGCAATAGTGTTCTTGCAATCCACTAAACGACACCTCTGGATTACTGCATTCGTCCGTAACACAAGTCACTAGATTAGACAGACCAGCTCCATCGCAGTAGCTTGCTTGCAGATTGTCGCCGTAAATTTCCATAGCAATTTCATAGCTACCTCCGGGGCTTAGATTTTGAATGCGGTAGTAATTTGTGTCAGAGTAAATATTGTATCGAAAGCCATTGACGTAAATGCCAAAGAAGGTCGCATCTACCTCTTCCCATTGGAT
>JAHDEE010000131.1:0-10442 GCA_020629005.1 Chitinophagales bacterium | reverse complement strand
GGACTTCGGATTTCGAAGTGATTAATAGAGGAGTTTTGGCCACAATCTTGCTGAACAATCCTCCTAAGTGTATGTAAACCAGTGCCGATTTGCAAAATATTGAATGCAAATGTAGTATCTCCATTCAGCACGTATATTTCGCCTTCCGGGGCGTCAAGTGTAATCACAGAATCTGCCAGACAGAAGGTTTCGGGAAGCTCAAGCATTGCGCTTTGTTCAGCACAATCAGCAGCTTCCAGGGTGAATTCTATGCTGGCGAAATTATTCTCTTCGCAGGCTTCGATAACTTGTTCGTCAGCGTCCAGTCTCAGATGCAGTTGATAGATTCCCGGTTCCGCATCTTCCGGCAATGCAAAGAATGTTCTTATTGGGTAGGCGGAACGTATGGCATCGATGTGCTTTTGATGCATCCACTGTGTGCCATCGGGCGTTTCAATCACTGCTTCAAGCACAGTGCTTTCCGCAGTAGTCTTTCCCCGATTTGCCGCGAAGATTTCCACTAGAAAAGAATCCATATTGCTGTCGAGATATTCTGGAATCAGCTGCGCTACAGGTTCTTTAAAGTAGTAGTCGGCCTTCTCTTGATGAAGGAAACGAATGGCCGGATCCCCCGCCAACACCAGCGCCTGACAGGTTCGTTTTATTCCAAGTGCCTGGATGCCGGGAGCATCGCCAAGTTCAATCGACTCAATGGCATGAATCATATGCTGACCAATGCTTGCACCATAACCCTCTCTAAAAGCACTCTTGTAAAACTCCCGATTGAAGATGTCCAGATAATAGGGAAACCCAAAATTGACCACCGCAATATATGCGATAGCTCCCGCCTTTTCTGCAAGCACCCAGTCTTCTGCCATCAGTACCTGTGTCTCGTTGAAGATATTGCCGCTAAAGCAAGAGTTAGCATTGATGATCGGGTACTTGCCTTCATTCTGATACAAGGCCGCTTCACCCACATCGAAATGCCATTGGTTTCCGTAAGGGTGTCCCATATAGGTGATCAATCCAATGCCCTGCTCCAGATGTGCAGCCAATGCTGGTTGGTCCAGAATCGCCACTTGTCCTTGACTCAGCGTTTCCTTAAGAATGCCACCAAACAAGGTATCCTGCATCAAGGGCACATAGGAGTTGAGATAAGACCTAAAAGTACTTTCCTGATTGGCATCATAACCTCCAATCAGATTCAGGCTCTCCTTCATCCAGGCGGCATCAAAATTATCGCAGTCTAATTGCTGAGCACTTTCGTAAGTTATCAGCTTTTCCAGGTAATGGCCAATCTGAGAAGCATCAGTCACCGGCAATCTGCCGACCGGTATCTGCGGAACGTAACTATCATTCCCCGTACTGCTCAACATAAGATCAGATGGTGGTGAACCGAAAGTAGGGACCAGGTTTTTCTGTTCAAAGTTCAGCGGATTATACCTACTGTATCGATAATCAATGGCTTTACCCAATAGCAGCATCTGTTCTGGCTTGAGTGACCATTGTTGCAATGCATAATTCACAAAGTTGCGAATCGCCAAAGGGTGCTTTCTGATTCCATAGGAAAACTGGTCATACAGATGCTCTACATCCACAAGTAATACTTTGTGCTCACCTCCTTGTGTCGAGCTACGGTAGTCTATATAGGCATCTTGCTCAGGCCCAGCAAGTGAAGGATGACTAATCATTAGATAATCTCCCTGGTTTTCCAACTCAGAATAATCAGTGAAATTTGCCGGTCGCAGTTGATCCACGATTCTGACACTTTCAGCCTCATTGTAAAGAAAGAGCTCACGCTCCGGTACCAGATCGTCCGCTGGCAAAGCAAGCAGGTATTGATCATTCGCGCCGATCAACGGAATGCGCAGACCACTGCTGAGATCCCAGGCATAAGCCTCCTCCCCTCCATCAAATTCGCAAATCTCAAGTTGTCTAGCGGAAGAAGGTACTTTGAAACGTACCTGCTTTTGATTGGCAAATGAAAACAAGGAGGGATAGCGAACACTGGCCGAAATCAAAGAGCTGGCATTATCTTCTGCCAGCAAATCCGTACTCACAATTCTGATGCGGCTTACATCTCCAATCTGGGATACAGGAATGGGAAAAGAAATTTCCTGATTGGCATATCCCTCTAGCTCATGCTGATAACAATACTGTTCATTCAAATAGATCTCAAAATGGTGATCAGGATAAGCCAGGAAATCATTCGACCGACCTTGTATGCGAAGGCTTATACTGCCATTCGGCCCATAAAGGTCTACCATCGGTGTGGGTATATTTACACTTAAATCTATGGCATCATTAATAATGCCAGACGAAAAACCCTCTCCATTTTCAAACTGTGCAAAGTTGTGATTGAGACCAGAAATCCGAATCGGCTCACCTCCATAAAATGCATTGTTGGAAAGCTTTCTGGAGACCTTCGTGTAAGACCGCAATACCTCCTGCTCCGGATCAAATTCACCTACGAAATCAACAACTCGCTGGTTAGCTTGATCTTCCGCGATCGTCAAAAAGTAGTAGGCTGTATCCGTAAACAGACTCCATTCCGGTTTGTGATGCCAATGCGGAAATCTAAACAGCCGACTGTCCAGCCAGCCATCATTAGGCTCCCCAAAAAACTGTAGATAGTCGCCGGACTCCATTTCGTTGGAACTCACATAAATCGGTACTTCCTGCCCACGACCAAATAACTGGTAACGCTCAGCATCGGCTGGCAGGCCTAGTTCCTGAAGCAGTTCAAAGGGAATCTGATAGATGCCCTCCTTATGCACTTTTATCTTGTAGTATTGCTGGTCAGTCCGAATCCAATTATTGCCATAATCCTGAGCAAGCAGGCCAAAAGAAGCCCATAACATCAGCATTGCAAGACAAGTTAAGTATCGAAGTAGACAGCCTTCGAGATGCCTCATTATTTTTTGATATTTTGCAGCAGAAATCCAGCAGTCCTTTGACGCCCACTCGCAGAAAGATAACGGGTGATCAGTCTAAAAAGCCATTATAAATCATTAGTTGTTAGTAAGATGACAATCTTGATTTATCGCAATTGTTTCTAATAGTTAAGCCCTCTGTACATGTATTACCTCCAGTCGTTCCGCAGTATTATCTACATATTAGGCGCAATCTGCCTGCTGTTTCTACCTGGCTTCCAGACGCTTCTGTCCGGCACACTAGAAAGTGGCCCCATGCAGGGCTACCCTTCTGAGAACAGTGTTAGCATCTGGGTATTAGTGAAAGATTGTGAGCAAATGAATTGGATCATCCGCTCTGGCGAGCAGCGGATCGATCTCAAAGTGGAATTTGAAGCCGACGAACAACCTGTAGACGGTTACCGATCAATTTCCCGCGAAATCGAAGGCCTCAACCCTAACAAACAGTACAAGCTGGACATATCCCTGGATGGCGAAATGGTGGTGCAAGGGAAAGAGCTGATCATGCCCTCTCAAACCAGCCCGGATTTCAGCTTCCTGGTCGGTTCCTGTGCAGATTATCACAAGGCCACCACCAAGGCCATTTTGCCAGTAGGAAGCTATGATATCTTTCGACGCATGAGTAGGGTGGAGGCAGACTTTATGCTATGGACTGGCGATCATCTCTACTACAAGAAAGACGATTGGAACAGCTATGAAAACATGTTTCGCAAGTTTGTGGAAATGCGAACCAAAGACCAAATGAAGCAGTTTTTGACTGCCATGCCACAGGTGGGCACCTGGGACGATCATGAGTACGGTCCAGACAATAGCGGCAAGTCATTCGAAGGCAAACAGGATGCACGCAAGATCTACAGTCAGTTTTGGGGCAATCCCTATTACGGCGAAAATGACCAGGGAATCTACTCTAATTTTACCCATCAGGATTGCGAATTCTTCCTGACCGATGTGCGTTATTTTAGAGATGTACAAGACCAGCCGGGTTGCAAAATGCTGGGCGATCAGCAGATGGATTGGCTCAAGAAAGTCCTCAAGTCCTCTCGGGCAACTTTTAAGTTTGTGGTTGTCGGCACTCAGGCCATCAATACCTACACGGTCTCAGAAGGCTATTGTCGATATCCCGAAGAACGTCAGCAATTGTTAGATTACATCAAAGAGGCAGAAATTGAAGGTGTTATTTTTCTATCTGGTGATCGGCATTTCGCCGAATTGTATCGCCTCAAATCTGAAGAGTGCTACCCGCTCTACGACTTCACCTCTTCACCCCTGTCCAGCTTCTCAAAAGTGACTCCCTGGCGCAAAGAACGCGACGGCGTGACCAACGTTCCTGATACCTTTTATGGTCGGCAAAACTTTGGCAAAGTCAGTGTCATCGGCCCGATTGGCAAGCGCAAATGCAAGCTCGAACTATTCGACAACAAGAACAAACAGATCTGGGAAATCATGATCGACGAGCGCTCCCTCAAGTTCTAAGCCCTTCGCTCAAACACTAAAGACGATTCTCTTTTTTTTGGAGCGAAACGCTTTCGGTCGTGGAAACGGCTTGCTCGCTATCCGTTCCAATGCAGCTACCCTTCGCTGCTGTCTGCATCCGCTGCTGTAGTCTCGCTTTATGGCGAGCCTCCATCAGCGGCGCAGCCAGGCGCTCAGTGCAGCTGCATTTCTACTGCTATCGAGGCTATTTTGCCGCTGCACTCCACCTGGCCACAAAAATTTTCAAAGCCAGACAACCAAATTGCGGTCGCACGCATATTCCCACCACACCCACAATACTTATTCGAGAATGCCTGCATTAAAGCAGGCTGGATTTTTAATCATCACTAAACCAATCCGATGAATTATTTTAACTCTCAAAATTGTTGGAAGCTCTGCACTAAAGCCCTATTAATGTTGCTGCTCTCAATTACTTCAAATCTTAGTTTGATCGCCCAGGACTGTGATACGCAGGGCGACTATTTCTTTAGTACCTATCCGTGGATCAGTAGCTATGTTGATGCTGATCAGTGTAGTGGAATTACGATAGAAGAACATGTTGCTGCTGATGGCTCGAGCCTGGTCTACTTATATACTCAACCCTTCAGCACCAGAACGATTTTTACTGTCTCAGGAGACATTCTATGTTGGACCGCTGGGGCTGATTCTTCCTGCGAAGATGAGAACCTGGTGGGTGCTCCCGTAAAGAAATTCTGTTGTGGAAACGCGGTCACAGACTATTTTATCTGCCCGGGAGAAACGGTCAACCTCTACGGTGTGAGGGGAATCAATCAGAAGATTGGTAGCGAGCCACTACCAGATAATTCTTTCTTCTGTGATAATATCAGTTTGCTTGGCCTTGCCTACAACGATACGGTTTCATACGATTATCATCCTACAGGAAAGTACTTTGAAGTGAGTCCAACTGAAACCACCACTTACAAAGTGTTTAGCCTCACTGCTCCGCCTTCAAACAATCCGGCCGATCTATGCTGGAACTTTGAGTACTCGGTAATCTATAATGTCATTGTGGACGATTCCGAATGCAATCAGGTTTGCGAACTCGAAGGGGGTAATATCAGTACTTCAGGTCCTACAGAATTTTTCACCCAAGACGGTATCGATGATATAGCAGATATCACTGTAAGTGGTAACTCCGGACCAAATGGCATCTGGATCTTCACGGATCAAAATGCGAACATTCTGGACTTTGGCCAGACACCGCCATTCAATTTCGAAGGCAGAGATCCAGGTTACTTTTTTGTTTGGTATGCCAGCTATGAACCAGAAGGACTGACAGGATTGATCATTGGCAATAACGCAGCCTCCATTGATGGATGTTTTGATTTATCTAACCCGCTGGGCATAGATTTGACTGAAGCACCACTAGCAGTACTTGATCGCCTGCCCTGGCTGGAAGATGTGTTGGAGGATGCCTGCAATGCCACCGTGCAAACATTTGATCAGGGAAGTTATGAATTCGTCTATGTTCAGGATGATGACGGTGGCGTGCTCTATTTTGAAGATGGCACGTTCTACTGCACCGACGGCTCCAGTTACAATTGCCTAGGCTTTTACGGCCTTGCAGGCCCAGACCAAACATTGGAAGATGTGGGCGACTGCGGTTCTGGAGGAGGAGGTTCTGGTGGAGGCGGCGGAAGCGGAAACGCCGGCCTATTCAACGACTACAGCTGGCTCTCTTCGATGATAAATCCGGAAAACTGTGGTTCCGGTGATAAGGTAGAAATCTACGATTTGGGTCCCTATGCCTTCATCTTCATCACGGTCAATGGGCAAACCAATATGTACTTTGAAGATGGCACCTTCTATTGTAGTGACAGTCCTACCTACGATTGTGCAGCAGCTTATGGCCTGGGCAGTCCAACAGATACCTGGAATTGTGGAGACGATGGAGGGCCAATCACACCACCAGGCGAAGGAGAGCCATTCGAAGACTTCCCTTGGCTCAGCACTTATATCAACTTTGATGATTGTGCAGGAGGAGAGTCGGTAACCGAATATACTTCAGGACCTTATTCCTACATATTTATCAGTACCGCATCCGGAGGCATGCTCTACTTCCAAGACGGAACCCTCTACTGTACGAACTCCAACAACTATGATTGCGTAGCTGCCTACGGATTCACAACTGTGGGAGAGCAGTGGACTTGCAGCGGTAAAACCGTTGAAGAGCAGGCAACAGAAATCGTCGCAGTGGCCGATTGGAATATGTATCCAAATCCATCTGCAGGCGACTTGCAAGTTGATCTCGCACCGGGTAGTCTTACACCTCTGACTCTTGCAATTTTTGACCTGCAAGGAAAACAAATTCTTCAGCGAGATGGCATGGACCTAGGTAGCAACAATCACTTTGATTTATCCTTCCTCAACAATGGTACCTACATCGTTTACCTCCAATTTGAGGGCTACTTTGAGTCACAAAAGCTGGTCTTGATGCGCTAGGGGGATCAGGATCTTTGCTAGGGGATTGGGAATCAATAACTGTCTGATTTTGACGCCGCAAGAAACGATTTAGACGAGGCATTTTTTGACAGTATCCTTGTTGGCTGGTGGAGAAAAATAACGAAGGATAAATCATTTCTAGCAAGTCAAAATGGACAGATATTGATTCTCTATACCTAAGGGAGCAATTTCACAATGTCATCCTTTATCGGACGGCAGGTCGCAATTCGAAGGCTTCCATCAGGTCGACTTTGAATCTGCGGCTTGCCGTTTTTTTATTGACTCTACAGAGTGCCTAACGCTTGCTCTCCATTTCGAAGCCTGCTAGGCGGTTGATCATTTATGATCTGCGGCAGATTCCTTTGCTTGTAATGACACAAATATTCCAGGGCTTTGAGCAGTGGTTTACTATCGCAGAGTTAGGATGCTTGGGTCAATCACCCCTAACCCCTCACAACCTTCCCACCCCAAAATCTCCCATCACCATAAACCTGAACCAAATAAACCCCAGACGGCAAAGACCCTAGATCAAGAGCAAAGGAGCTCTTGCCCAATTGCGAAAGATACTGCTGCTCATAAACAATCCTTCCGGAAAGATCAGCAACCTGAATTGAAATGGGACTTTCGTACTTGAGATCAAGGTCGATCCGCAGCGCATCGTCGAAAGGGTTTGGGGAGATCGACAGGTTTGCATTTTCAAGAGTCTGATCAAGGTTTGCATTGCTCATCGGAGAACAATCCGTGACCACTTCGCCGAATTCAAAGGATCTATTGCAGAGTTCGAAACCAGACTCGGAATATCGCACTTGTTCCAGGTCAAGGCTGGTGCCGTTGGGGACGGTGATGCTGAGACTGTCTGTGGTGAAATAGTTAATTCCATTGTGCATAACTTCTATGCTGCCGTCAATTAGCTGGCCGGGGCAGGATTTTGTAAAATAGTAGGTGAGCTCTGCCATGCCATCGTCAAGGCATGCTATCTTGTAGTCTACTGCAAAATCATCGCAGCTGCATCCGCCTGGACAATCCCAGGCAGGAATTTCAACGCTGTAATTGCAGTCGAGAATTTCGTCCTCGATTTCAATTTGTAAGCCTTCGTTTCTGTCGAAATTTTGATCTACGTACACACCCTCCCCGATTCCATAATAAATGAGGTGGCTGGGACTCTCGAGTGTGTAGGGAGAAAAGCCTTCTTCCCAGATTTGGGCAGAATGAAAACCGGAAAGAATCACGCGCCCTTGAAAGTTACAGGGATTCTGACCATCATAGTGTAGAAGGCCAATCTCTACGGGAGGGCACACTGAATCGCAGATTACGTAATGCGTTTTTGTGGCTTCGCATTCATAATTCGTCGTGATGCTGGTATGCAAAAAGTAATTGTTGCCAAAGTATTCTGTACTTGTTTCGAGGCTGGCTCCTTCCGGAACTTCGGGTTCAAAGTCGCAAGGCCTGGCATAGATGTAGCCATGACCATATTCAGCCAGCAGCTGTGGAGCCGGCAACTGAAACACTTGCTGGCACTCAGGGTTTTCGTCGATTACCGTGTACTTCGGTGATTCACCGTTGTAATAGCCGAAGCCTAAAGCTTCTCCAGGCGACACTTGCTGCTCGAAGTTGCCATTATCAACGGTGAAACTGCCACTGTTGAGCATTGCGCAGCCACCGTAGAATGAGACAGTGACAAACAGCTCGCCTGCATTTATAGGGCATATGTAATCATAATCCATTGTAATTTGGGGGCAGTCACATTCTGCATATATAAGGGGCTGCATCAAGAATACGAAGGTCAATATCGTTAGGAGTGGTTTCATATTGTTCAAGATTTGAAGACTGATCATAATTCCATTCTTAAAAAAACGGGAGCACAATTGCAATGATCCCTATTGCTTAAATATTTTTTGACACACATTGCTTTTCTGATCATCAAGAGTCAACAGATAAATGCCTGGGGGAAGATTGCCTAATCGTAGGCTTTGCATCTGCTGCCGCTCACTCAAGATGAATTTCTGTTGCAGGTAGACTCTGCCAGCGAGGTCTGATACGCGAACGGATACCGGGCCGGCGGTATTTTCGCGAAAGCGGAGATGTACAGTATCGTTGAAGGAGCTGGGGAAAATCTCTGTTTTGTGTATTTCAGTTTCCTCCAGAAGCACATTGGTTGAATCGCAATCCAGGCTGACTGTACCGAGCTGGTAGCTTTTGCTACAAAGCTCCGTAGCCTGTTCAAAATACTTGACACTTTCAAGATCAAGGCTAGCACCCTGCTCGATGACAAAGGTCAAGCTGTCCTTTGTGAGGTAGCTGGTTCCGTTGTGGACAACCTCAATGCTACCATCCAGGAAGGGACCGGGGCAGGTTTTAGTGAAATAATAGGTAACCTCAGCTTCTCCATTGCCCTTGCATTCCACTTTGTGTTCTATCTCAAAGGCTTCGCAGCTGCAACCATTGGGGCAATTCCAAGGGCCTATTTCATAGTTGTAGTTGCAATTCATGAGCTCATCATGCACTTCAAGTTTTAGACCTGCCTCTCTTTCGAAGTTGAGTGAGATAAAGACACCAGCACCAATCCCGATGTCGAGAAACAACGGAACGTCATCGGTACTTGCATTCAGCTCGTATGCAGTATTCCCGTACTCGTAGATGTTTGTCGTATGAATACCAGAAATCTGGAAGTAGCCTTCAACACTACATAAATCGACACTGTTGAAAGGAGAAGGGATAAGGGACAGTTCCTGACAACTTGTATCACACATGATGTAGAAAATTTGATTGGATTGGCAGCCAAAGATATTGGTGCGATTCACATTCAGAAAGTAGTTTTCTCCTTCGCTAAGCACTTCAGCTATGAGCTCTCCCGGTTCGGCATCTGAAGGATCGTAATCGCAATTTTTCACCTTCACATAGTTACTAGACCCAGGCACATCCACTGTAGGGATTTCGAAGTTTTGGCTGCAATCCGGTTGCCCGTCAACGACTGCGAAACTTGCAGAGTCACCGTCCTGAAGTTCCAACGTGAACATTTCTCCTTCGGGGAACTGACTGTCATTGAATGATCCTGAGATCGCGAAGGTGCCATTGTTGAGACCAGCACAACCTCCGGTAAAGTAGACATCAAAAGTGACAGTACCCTCAATCGGAACACATTCTGCGCTATAATGCATTTGTATTTCCGGGCAGTCACACTCTGCAAAGGCATTTGCCTGAAACATGCAGAGGATTAATGTAAATATTGCAAACCTTTTCATAGTGTGGAGTCAATTGGTTGAATGGCAATCGCCGTATCATTCTTGTCTGCACTTTCTCGCATGAGGGATAGGAGCGGTATGAGCCGCCGGCCACTGCGAGTGAGGCATGTGCTATGGGGGCTCGGAGCTTGCGGAGAGACCACAGAGCACATAAGCCGAACCGCTGTGGACAAGGGGAATAATAGCGGATAGCCCGACCCGAAGCGAATGTAGGAGCTGGCCGCAAGCGCAGCGAGCGGCCAGCTCCGAAATGAGTGAAGGGGCATGCCCTAATAAGAAGCTTAGTGGGAACAGCATTCTTTTAGTACTTGATGATTTTTTTAGTGCTCAGACTGCCCTTGTCTGCAATGCT
>JAHDEE010000434.1 GCA_020629005.1 Chitinophagales bacterium | reverse complement strand
AGCGGTCGAAAGTCAAAAGTACACAAGCCTATGTTCAACTCCGATAGAGCTTTGCTAATAGCATAGTTACCACCCGGCTGATCTTTAACGTACAGCAAGATCGTGTGGTCCGGATGGCGAAAGCGCTGCTCCCCATGCTCATAATCGAAGATATTTGGGAATGGGCAACATCGCAAGCCAAAATCAGCAGTGCAAATACTTAGCAGGTCTGTGGCTCTGGCATGCCAAACTGCCTGACCCGTAAATCGACCATCCACCGAATAGGTGATCTTAGTCAAGTCTCGCTTGTCAGGCCCTCTGGCGCAGATGTTCTGACCTTGCAAATAGTCGATGAAGGCCGGTTTGTCAACTAAAGCATCCTTGCTTACACAATCAGAATTAAAAGTGAAGTGAATTTTCTTAGGCTTTTGTGTCAATCCGGCAGAAACAAGTGAAAGCGATTCCACTACCGAAGCAGCAAAATTTGAAGATTCAAATCTTGCTTGGGGTCTATTTTCTTTCATAATACAGTGATTAAAGGTGAACAAAATCAATTGAGATTCCTTCTCCGTTTACTCACCCAGCCTTGCAAAGCAACGCGCAAGTTCAAGGCTCCATACTTCGATAAGGAAACTGATCTCAAATGATATATCATGAACCACTGCTGCGCAATGGTCTTTAATTCACTGTTGGGGTTTGTCGAAAAACCAAGTGCGATGGTCCTGATGCAGGACCTAAAGTCTCCGCAAGATCGCCATGCGAAAAGCGCGGCAGAGGCAAAAAGAAACAATCGATCACCATCCTCTGTGGATAGCCTGTGACCATACAGCTTCAGATCATTACTGAGCAGGGATGTCAAACTCTGAAGGTAATTTCGATTGGAAATGAGCTGGCTGGGCGACAAAAACCCATCCTTAAGTAGACAAGCAAAAAGCACTGACTCTAATGCTATTCGACTTGTCTCAAGTAATCCTTGCCTCCACAATCTATCTCTAAGATCCTCCTGCTGCAACATTGCCTCAAAGGCATTTAGGTCTGATCCACCTGGTAGTACTTCAGTCCATTGGTTTACCGCACGCAAGAAATCCTCAAAATCCAGGGGAAAGTGATCAGCCCCATACCCATGCTGAGCCAGCAGAGCACAGAATTGTGTCTCCCTGGTGGCCTTCTCCAATACAGATAGAAGACCGATTGGGCTGATATGGGGATTTTCAGTAAACCTCATCTAAATATATTTTTACGCCATGCATAAAATTACTGGCTCAGCATCATAGTAGCGTAAATATCTTGTTGGGGCCTATCAATTTAGATAATTTTCGTTGGATTTACAAACAAAAGACTCATAAAATACTCATTTACTGCATTTTATGATTAACAAGATCTAAATCTATTGAATTGACAAAATTCACGTAAATTTAGTCCACTACAAAAATGTTCTATTATGAGTAAAAATAAATGGCAGCAAAAGGTCATGGATACCAGAGCTCGTTTCACTGTCGGTGTTGGCACTCTGCAACAGTTTGCTGCGTGGATGAAAAACAAAAAAGGACTTGAACGGCATGGGTTCAGCCCCTCAAGTATCAGCAATTTCATTAAGGGAAAGGGAAAAAACCGATCGGAAGAAAGGCTAAAGGAGTTCGCTAAAGATTTCGAGCGCTATGCCACAGAGTTCTTCTCTTCCCATCGAACTGCCAACACCTCAAAAATCAATGAGGATGTATTCAAGAACACCCTTTGGTACTGCTACTTCTTTCTAGATGATCCTCCTGCTAGCCCCAAGCTGGGTCGCGCACTTCTGAAAATTAACAAAGAGGGTGTAGTCTCGATCACCAATATCGAAGAAGCAGATTATTCAGATTACGCAGGAACATTCCGCTTGAACGGCAAGGTAATCATCTTCGACCTCGGTGGTGTAGACGATAGCTTCAAACATGTGCACTCCAAAGCCAACTTCCGAGTCAAAGATGGAGCGCCACTAAAGCTGATGCTTGGCAAGTATACCTCCATCGAAGAATATACAGTCAAGTCAGGAACTATTGTCTATGAATTGATCGAAGAAGACACCGAAAAAATATGGGACGATATGGCTCGTCCGGAAAATCGCACAAAATATGCGAAGGCGCTTTGCTTTAGAGACGAGGAGTTCAAAGGAACTGACATAAGCATCAAACGCTTTCTGCGAAACAAAAAGCTGAACCATAGCCGACTTCCCAACGCTTTTGATTACGACAAGCTGAAAAGAAAAATGGAGCATCATATCCATAGAAAGTCTAGTCGATTTATCGATACAGACAAGCCCTTGCTCTACATTGCCACCCCTTGTACTTCCCTTGGAAATCCAAAATATCAACAAGCGCCCCTGACCAATATCTGGAAGTTAAAAGATGCTGCAATAAATAGATGGATCGACGATTGGAAGGACAAAGAGGTAAGGCCAAAGTACTACGCCGCTGCTCCCAACCAGGAAATTCGCAAGGCCAAAAACAACATAGAAGACACTGCCTTGTTTGTTTTAATTGCTTTTCAATATGTGCCCAGTAATTGCTGGATCGAACTAGGGCAGGCTATTGTACTAGCAAAGGAGATCCTTATCTTTTGTAGCCCCGAAGTCAAAAGCCAATTGAGAGCAGACCTCGACGCAAAGAACATTCACTCCTATGAAATAGAAAAAGAAGCAGATATAGAAAATGCATTGGAGGCTATCAAACACAAGATCGATGAACATATCTTGGAGCTGACCTAATGTTAAATTGGTTCAAACAGAGGACCGCGGACAATAATTTTCCGTATCATTAAGCT
>JAHDEE010000130.1 GCA_020629005.1 Chitinophagales bacterium | reverse complement strand
TACTCTTTGCTCTTTGCTCTTTGCTCTTGTGTCTTTGTTTCTTTGCATGCGCGAATGACAAGCGGTGAAAAATAGCCCCGGGCGAAACGGTATGAGCTGCTGTGATGGCGTGGTGAATGGCTGCCAATGGCGGCTCCGACCTTAGGAGGAGACGGCAGTGGCAGACCATGAACAGCCAGCACAGTAGTGAATAATAGTGGAGCACGGGAAGGCAGTTTACGCGCCGGTAAAACGATTCGCTCCAAAAAAAATGAGTAAGGGTGACTGTGCCCAAATCGAAGATGCAACAGGAAAGATTCTTGCAAGTCAAAAATTTGCCTCCGCTTTCTACGGACCCTTTAGAGACGTCTGCAGTTCCTCGCCTGATGAGAATATCAAGCTCAAGGACCGAAGGACTTATCAGCTTGACCCTTGCAATTTATCCTCTGCCTTGTTGGCTGCTCAGCGTGATCTGCAAGAAGGTGCGGATATTATCATGGTTAAACCTGCTCTTGCCTATTTGGATATTATTCGGGCACTTGACCAAGAATTCCAGCATCCTATTGCCGCTTATCATGTGAGCGGGGAGTACCAGAGCATTGAGCTAATGGCCTCCCACAATCTGATTGACCGTTCTGCTTCACACCTTGAAGTTTGGACTGCGATAAATCGCTCAGGAGCCAATATGATCATTTCTTATGCCAGCCGCCATGCAAAAAAATGGCTAGCTTCTTAATTTGCCACTGCTGTATGCAAATGCAAAAAGACTAGGCCAAATGAGGAGGGGCTTTGATGGGCACCTGTTTAGGAGCATAAGCGTCCGATTTAGGACAGCGAGCATTAAGCTATGAGGCTATTTTGCAGTCAGAACAATGTTGCGAAACAAGGAACAATCAATCAAGATTAACGAATGAAGAACCTACTCTTTGGCCTGCTGATCATGCTAGTGGCCGGACTCCACCTGAATGCTCAATCTCATAGCGAATTCTTTGAGTCTGTAGACAAATTTTTGAAAAGCTATGTGGTTGAAGGAAAAGTGGACTATGATGCTATAGCTAACAATACCGAACAGCTGACTGCTCTTTCGAAGCAGATTGCAAACTTTGACCTAAGTGAAAGCTCTTTTAATGAGCAATTGGCATTTTACCTGAATGCCTATAATGTGCTGGTGATCCAGAATGTAGTGGACAACAGCCCTTTGGCCTCCCCCCTTGATCTTAAAGGATTTTTTGATGAGCTAACTTTTGAAGTTGCTGGCGAGAGGCTGACCCTCAATCAGATTGAAAACGAAATCATAAGACCGCGGTTTAAGGACCCTCGGATACATTTTGCCTTGGTTTGTGGCGCTAATGGATGCCCACCAATTACGGATACGGCCTTCACTGCCAATAATGTGGATGAGATGTTGGCTTCTTTGACATCGATGGCAATTAATGATCCCGGCTTTGTGAAAGTGGATCATTCGAGCGGTGCGATATACGCTTCTGAGATTTTCAAGTGGTACATCGTCGATTTTGGGAACAGTGCTGAAGGAGTAGTCGGTTTCATCAATTCTTACAGCAAAGATGAACTTGGAGGATATGCTCTGGATTATTATAGTTATGACTGGCAGCTCAACACGAAATAAGAGAAGAAAATAGAACCATTTTTGCTATCCCGCATTTGCCCTTGAGGTGGATGCGGGATTTTTTTGTCATGGAATGCTGCTTTTTTGCTAAGAAATCAGCGCAAGTACTTGCCGCTCAATCACTTTTTCCCAGAAAAGGGCTAATTTGAGAGATATATTTGCGCTAAAGCAGTCTTTCCTTATAAGTTTGCATGGAATTTGTTTAATCACAGCCGTTTAGACAAAGGACAAAGCCTGCAAGCGCAAGAGTCTATGATCCGAAGAAAAAACAAAAACTGTCTGCATAGGGTGTAGCATTCTGTTGGTTCAGAAATGCTGCTTCTTATAGTATGACTACGAACTGCAATATTTTTAATTACATCAAATGAAACGGCGTTAGTTATGAAAAAGAAGATCGTTTTTTGGGGAACTGGAGAGGATGATCAACCGGTTTTGATAGCGGTTAGATTGAGAGCGGAAGACAACAAGGTGGATGTGTATTCATTTCCGAAGGCGGGTCACGAAGCTGATGCGCTTGAAGGATTTTCGAAGGAATGGGATTCCTTGAAGCTTGATGAGGCACCGCAACCACATACACATGTGGAAAGAGAACTCAGTGACGGACTACTTCCGGACAACATTAAGACAAGAAACACTGATTTGGTTAAGAGAGCCGAAACAGAATGGTTTGTTGAAGTGCTGTCGACAAAGTTGTACGTACAGACGAAAGAGAAGGTTACTGCATTGTATGATCAGGTTTCCTCTCTTACTGAATACGACAGATCACTATGGGATACGGCAAGGTCCTATTGGGATGAAGTAACCAAGTATGTTGAAGAACGCAACATTATGAACGGTGGTTACATCGCTGATTTGAGGGATACACTCAATAATTCTTTCACAAAGATGAAAGAACTACTTGCCAAGGAAAATGAGAAATACACCGAAGAGACCAAGGCGAACGAGGATCAACTCAATGCGAGAATCGATGAAGTAAATGCTAAGGTTGTTGAAGGTGCTGATATAGGCTTCCTGAATAAGGCTTTTGATAGCCTCAAGGGTGTTCAACAGGACATGAAGGATTTGCGACTATCGAGAGATGGCCGTAAGAAGATTTGGGATAAGCTAAATAATGTCTTTAGCGGTGTGAAAGCTGCTCGGGGCAAGTTGCAAGGCAACAGAACACAGGGACGTTTGAAAGGATTGGTTACCGCTATTCAGCGTATGGAGAAGTCTATCACCTTTGATGAGGACAATTTGTCCTTTGAGCTAGGTAAGATTGACAGTCCTAATGTAAGCAAGCTGGAAGCACAGCTTAGAGAAGCCAAGATTGGGATGCTTCGTACGAAGATCGATTCCAAGAAGGCAAAGCTAAATGACATGTATCTGACCAAGACGAATCTGGAAGATCGATTGGGCATTAAGGCTGAAGACATCGTAATGGATACGAACCAGCCAAGAGGAAAAGGCGGCGGAGGTGCTGGTAAAGCTCCGGATGCTCCTAAAGAAACGCAGACTGCTTTGGGTGATATGGTAAAAGGAGATCAAGCCGAGAAGCTTCAAAAGATGAAGGCTGAGATGGCTAAAGATGAGCCTAAGGAAGAAGCAGCTCCTGTAGCCGAAGCTAAGACTGAGGCCGGAGCAGATGCACCTGCAACTGAGGAAAAAGCAGAAGAGGCTGCCTCAGACAGTGGTACTGCCAAGAAGGTAGCTACCGGACTTGCGGCTGGCCTGGGAATGGGCACCTTGATCAGCAAGGCTAAAGATATGCTCGGAGAAAGTGACGATGCTGCTGCTGATAAAGTAGAGGCAGGTAAGGATGCTCTAGCCGATGCAACTGAAGCCACAGTTGAAAAGGCTGCTGAAGTGAAAGATGCCGCTGCTGATAAAGTGGAAGCTGCTAAGGATGCTGTTTCTGATGCTGCAGATGCTACTGCGGAAAAAGCTGCGGAAGTAAAAGATGCCGCTGCTGACAAAGTGGAAGCCGCTAAGGATGCTGTAGCAGATGCAACGGAGACGGACATAAAAGAAGAAGGCAAGCAGGTACTAAGTGATGCCGGAGACGCATTGACAGAAGCTAAGGACGCAGTATTGGATAAAGCAGGCGATGCTTTGGACACTGCTAAAACTGTTGCCGCCGGTGCTATTGGCGCATTAGGTCTGGGAGGACTAGCAGCTAAGGCTAAGGACATGCTTGGCGGTGCTGATGATACCGCCGAAGCTGCTGCTGAAACCGCAGGAGATGCCGCTGATGCGGTTGCCGAGAAAACTGGCGATGCTGTAGACGTAGCGCTTGATGCTAAGGATGCGGTTGCTGAAAAGGCTGGCGATGCTGCCGATGCAGTGGCTGAAAAAACTGGTGACGCTGTGGATACTGCGGCTGATGCCAAGGATGCCGTTGTGGAAAAGGCTGGCGATGCTGCTGATGCAGTAGCGGAAACAGCTGGTGACGCTAAGGATGCTGTTGCAGAAAAAGCAGGCGACGCCGCTGATGCAGCTGCTGACATTGGAGATTCACTGATGGAAAAAGCTGGCGATGCAATGGATACAGCCAAGAACCTGGCAGCCGGAGCAATTGGTGCTTTGGGTCTCGGCGGATTAGCTGCGAAAGCCAAGGACATGCTTGATGGTGACGACGAAGCCAGTGCTGAAAACGTGGCAGCTGATGCAAGCGAAAAAGCAGCTGATGCCAGTGATGCAGCTGCAGATGCCGTTTCGGATGCGAAAGATGCTGCGGATGGTGATTCAGTGATTGACTCCGCTGCAGATGCAAAAGATGCAGTGATGGATGTTGCCGATGACATGCTGGACAAGGCCAAAGATCTTGCCGGTGATGCTAAGGACATGATTAGCGGTGCACTTGGATCTATACTTGGAGGCGATAAGGATGGTGAAGGTGATGATGCTTAGAAGCATAATCTCTTTACTGCCTGTTTAGAAGATAAAAAAAGGAGGACGTAAATGCGTCCTCCTTTTTTATTGGATCTTAGTTCAGTCTGAGCTTGTTCGTTATTGTCAGCACTTCTCTAAGTGGCGATTGTCTTTCTTGAGGGGCTAACCATTCCCCTAGACAATTTACCCTTCCAACTAATGTTTGTTATCCTCTTTTCCCAAATCAAGGTTTGGAATCGCTATAGGTATAGTCTCACTACAAAGAATATGTAGATTCCGAGTAACAAGGCCCCCATCCATTTCTTCAGCCCTTTGCCAGGAAGTACAAATGCCAGATATAGGAAGGTTGCCAGCATCATGAGCGGCAAACTGAACTGGGTGAGAATCGGGGTCAATTCAAGATTTGTGATCAAACCAGGTATACCCATTACTGCCAAAATGTTGAAGATGTTTGACCCCTGAATGTTGCCGATCGCCATGTCGATGTTTCCTCTTCGGACTGCCGTGATACTCACTACCAGCTCCGGCAAGGAGGTTCCCAGTGCAACTGCTGTGACCGCAATTACCTCCGTTCCAATCCCTAATAAGGTAGAGAGTTGAATGATTGATTCCACATTGTAGCTTGCTCCGAAGTAGATTCCGATTGAGCAAAGTATTAACATTGGGATCACATACCATTGCAGTTTGTCTTCTTCATCGACTTCAGACTCCTCTCTATCAGCTTTGAAGATAAAGTAGAGGTTGGCGATAAGTGCAATGCAAAATACGACTGCTTCCATTCTGGTAAACACCATATCCCAGGAGGCCAGGAACATAGCCAGGGCGGAGCCAAGAAACATGACGATATCCACCTTGGACATTTTGAAGTTCATGGCCAGTTTGGAGCCAACCAATCCGACAACCCCCATAACCAGGTAGACATTGGCAATATTGGAGCCAATGACATTGCTGGCAACTATACTTGTTTCGCCCTTGAAGACGGCCACAAGTGAGGAAACCAGCTCCGGTAATGAGGTACCAAAGGCAACCAGGCTAATTCCCATGATATAAGCAGGAACTCCAAAAGCGACACCAATCTTTTCAGAATACTCAATGAACACATCTGATGCTTTGACCAGCACCGCTATCGACACAACAAAAACCAGCGCCCAAATTACTATTGGAGACATCGAATCAAATTTCTTATCGCACTCAGATATATGGGTGCATTTCAACCGCAAAAATACGAGGACGGAACTCGGATCAAAACTTCTGGAAAAATTCCTTATTCAAAGTACAAAAGTCTGAATCGTGGACCGAGTCTATATAATTGTCAGACTTTCGTCAGTATTGGTCTGCCCAGCCTAATCGTACAATGCGATGACATAAATCATGCCCGGGCAAACTATTTTACAGCAGAATAAAAACACAAGACTATGAAAGAATTCTGCTTGACGATCCTACTGCTTTTTCCATTAATTGTATTAGGAAGTAATAGGGAGTCAGATGTCACAAAAAAAAGCTTAGGCAATGGTGAAATCAATGGCAAAGTTGTGGATGTAGCTACTGGTGAAGCATTGATCGGAGCGACCGTGGTGGCCAATGAAGCGGACCGAATGGTTGGATCTGCTATTACAGATTTCGATGGTTTCTATACAATCAAACCGCTAAGTCCCGGACTCTATGACCTTTCCTTTTCCTATTTAGGCTACGAAGCTGTGACCGTTAGTATGGTACCGGTGTCATCGGATAATATGACCAGTGTAAATGGTGAACTTCGAAGCAAGGCGGTATTAGATACCTTGGTGGTTAGGGCTACCAGAGTGGTAGAGTACAACAATCTGTTTGGCCCAATAGATACCGGCAGCGGAACTGCCTATAGCGATGAGGCGATCAAAAAACTGCCAGTGCGAACCGCGAACGATATTGCTTCCTTAGGCGCAGGTACCTACCAGGAAGATGCGGGTGATGTGTTTCAGGTGCGGGGTTCGAGAACGGGCTCTACTCGTCTGATGGTTGACGGCAACTATGTTGATGATTTTAACAGCATCCCGAATTCGGCGATTGCTGAGATGCAGGTACTTACTGGTGGTATCCCGGCCAAGTATGGGGATACTACTGGTGGGGTGGTGATTATTACTACATACTGAGTAGAGAGTACTGAGTAGAGAGTAGAGGGTATTGTTTTGCTGAGTTGCCGCGGGGGGATGCAGGTGCAAAATAGCCCCGGGCGAAACGGTATGAGCTGCTGTGATAGCGTGGTGAATGGCTGCTAATGGCGGCTCCGACCTTAGGAGGAGACGGCAGTAGCAGACCATGAACAGCTAGCACAGTAGTGAATAATAGTGGAGCACGGGAAGGCAGTGGCGCGTAGGATTAAGTATCGCTCCAAAATAAGAAAAGATTAGTCCCCTAAACCTCTCCAGCCTCTGAAGATGATTTCGAGATCGTGGTTTAGTTCGTAGTCTTTTGCGTAGAGCAGATTGAGTCGGTAAACCGTGTTTTCGGTCATGTTTTTTTGTGGGAATGCATCGAGAGGAGATAAAACACCTAGTCGAATTCTAGGCAGGTTATATGCCTTCGACGGGTCCTGCTTTGTATCGTATCCTACCCAGGAGCGTTTACCTAGCAGGACCTTCAAGAGGTTGGTAATCAGTCCTAGGGGCTTGCGAACCAGGAAGAAAAGTAGCGGTAAAACAGGGATCATGGTGACCGCCAAAGCCAGGTCCATGATGCGTTTATTTCTTCTTTGCGCCTTGTCGTTGATATTGAATTTGATTTCTACTGTGTAGAGATCGCCGGCAGTGTTTTTGGAATTGCTACCAATGATGCTGAGGCTTTCCATGGGAGCAATTTTGTAATCCATTTCCCGTCCTATGCTGGTCATCAGCTCGATGGTTTTTTGGGAACTAATGTCCTTGGCGCAGAAGACGATTTCGTCGATGCGATATATCTCGGCGATTTCTTTTAGCTGCTGCAGTGAACCGAGATGACTTTCCTGTAATTTGCTTTCGTTACCGTCTAGTCCTTCCGGAGTGACATAACCGATGTAGTTGATGTCGGCCTCTGCTTTACTCAGCAGCATGTAGACTCTGTCGGTCTCTTCGCGTTGACCAACAATGACTAGTCTTGGGCTTTTGTTGGTGGCTAGTGAAAGGGATTTGTTTTGTACTAATCGAAGTGCGGCACGGATCAGCACCAGAGAAAAGATGGCCCAGACGGCGCCGAGCAGGATGAGTGCCCGGGAGAAACGATACTCTTCATTTAGGAAACCGTAGACAGCGGAGATGATGACGGTACCGATGATGACTCCACTGACGACGCGGTCGAATCTGCTGGGTTTGTCGTAGCCGCCGGCAAAGAAAATTGATGCCACCCAAATAAACAGATATAGGGGTACATTGACGGTGAGAAATTCTTGAGGATAGACGAGGCCCTCGGCTGCTTTGAAATTGTTTTGATACCAGTTTTTGAGGAAGAACATGCCGGCTCCCATTGCAATGAGATCCAAGATGGGCAAGGCTGCCGCAAGGACAAACTGCTTAGCCAATGATACAATTGCTCGTAGGTAAACAGCGGTTTGGATGAAGAAGGAAAACATGGAAGCCCTGCCAGCTGAGAAGTGTTTGCGGGCGAAAATGATCATGGCATTGTAGAAGATGCGCACATAATTGAGGCTGCCCTTTTTGGTGCTTTCGCCTTTGTAGTGGATGATGGTGGTTTTGGGATAGTAGTAATTTTTGTATCCGCCTTTGATGATTCTGTAGGAGAGATCGATGTCTTCGCCATACATGAAGAAGTCTTCGTCGAGCAGGCCAACTTTGTCGAGGGCTTCTTTGCGCATGAGCATAAATGCGCCGGCGAGAATTTCGATTTCGTGGATCTCCTCATCATCGAGATATCCGAGGTGGTATTTGCCAAAGAGTTTTGATTTAGGGAAAAGGGCAGAGAGTCCAAAGATTTTGAAAAAGGCGACTGAAGGTGTTGGTAGTCCTCGTTTGGATTCTGGCAGGAAGATGCCTTTGCCATCCACCATTTTTACGCCCAGTCCTCCACCTTGTGGGTGTGCATCCATAAACTGCACGACCTTGGTGAAGGTGTCTTCTTCAACTACGGTATCGGGATTGAGCAGGAGGAAGTAGCGGCCTTTGGCGATTCGCATGGCCTGATTGTTTGCCTTGGAAAAGCCGAGATTGTCTTTGTTTGCGATTAGTATTACTTCGGGAAACTTCTCTCGCACTAGTTGTACCGATCCATCTACAGAGTTGTTGTCGACTACGAATACTTCCGTTTCGAGCTGCGCGCAGGCTTTTCGTACAGACAGCAGGGCCTGCTCAAGGAAGTACTTGACATTGTAGTTGACGATGATTACTGAGAGATCCATTATTTCTTTCGGATCAGATAATTTTCATAGGGCATTCGGCTAGCAATGGAACGGGCGAGCGTAAGTTCATCTGTGTACTCCAGTTCGCCTCCAAAGGCAACGCCTCTTGCTATGGTTGTAATATTGACCGGCTTTTCGGCCAGCAGCTTTGATACATAGAAGATGGTGGTATCCCCTTCCATGGTTGGACTGATGGCCATAATTATTTCCTTTACCTCTTTGCGATCGATTCTGCTAACCAGTGAAGTGATGTTTAGCTGTTCTGGTCCGATGCCATCCAATGGGGAAATAACGCCGCCTAAAACATGATAAGTACCTCTGAACTGGTTTGTATTTTCGATAGCCATAATATCGCGAATATTTTCGACGACACAAACCAATGTCTTATCTCTGCCGGGATTTGAGCAGATGCTGCAGGAATCAGCGTCGGAGATATTGTGGCAGTCTTTGCAATAGACTATCTCTTTGCGCATTTTGATGATGGCTGTTCCGAACTGCTCCGCCTGTTCTTCGGGCTGATTTAGGAGGTGCAGGACCAGCCTCAAAGCGGTCTTCTTTCCGATGCCGGGTAGTTTTGTGAACTCGTTGACGGCATCCTGTATAAGTTTCGACGGGATGTTCATGCCTCTTCTCCAATGCGAAGGCGGTCATAGGCTTCTCTGGCAGCTGCTTTTTCTGCGAGCTTTTTGCTTCTTCCAGAACCTACTCCCCAACGCTGGTTATCAATCAATACGCCTGCTACGAAGACCTTACTATTGTTGACCATTTTTTCTTCCATGGTTTCGAAGACCAGGGCTTTGCCAAACTTTTGTGTCCATTCCAGCAGGCGGCTTTTGTAGTTGATATCGGCGGTGATCAATTCTTCCAAATTGATGAAAGGTTTGATAATTCGGTGCAGCACAAACTTGTGTACAGCATCGTAGCCGGCATCCAGGTATATGGCGCCAATGAGCGCCTCCAATGCATTGCCTAAGATGGAGGTGTTGTTGATAGGGATGTTTTTACGGTAGAACATAAACTGCCGCAGTTTCAGGTTTTCTGCAATCATCCCGAGTCGCTTTCGGTTTAC
This sequence comes from Chitinophagales bacterium, assembly GCA_020629005.1. Classification (GTDB taxonomy): domain Bacteria; phylum Bacteroidota; class Bacteroidia; order Chitinophagales; family UBA2359; genus JAHDDV01. The sequence continues at coordinate 7,628 of JAHDEE010000130.1, read as the reverse complement.
GATTTTCGAGCGCATCTCGGTCAGAAAACCTTCTTCTTTGAGGGGATATTTTTTGAAGAGGTATTCGGAGATTACCGTATCGAGCACGGCATCTCCCAGATATTCGAGTCGCTCATTGTTGGATCTCACATCTTTAGATGTAGAGCTATGTTTGAAAGCCAGATTGAAGATCGCCATATTGCAGGGAGTGAAGCCAAGCAGGCGCTTTAGCTTACGTACCCGCTTCCTTTCTCTTGCAAAGAGCCAGTTATATAGTTTAGCGATCGTTCTCAATGTCAGGCTTCAAATTTCTTCAAAATGATGGAGGCATTATGCCCTCCAAACCCAAAGCTATTGCATAGGGCTGCTCTAACCTCTCTTTGCTGTGCCTGGTTGAAGGTGAAATTCATTTTCGGATCCAAATCCGGATCATCCTCAAAGTGGTTGATTGTAGGAGGTACTATGTCATTTTTTACGCTGAGCGCGCAAAACAAAGCTTCCACAGCACCAGCTGCTCCCAACAGGTGGCCAGTCATCGACTTGGTAGAACTTACATTTAGGTTGTAGGCGTGATCTCCGAAGGTCCGTTGGATGGCCTGTACTTCGCTGATATCGCCTAAGGGTGTTGAGGTACCGTGGGCATTAATATAGTCAATAAAGTTGGGATCACAACCTGCATCATCCAAAGTGTCAAGCATTACTCTATAGGCTCCGTCTCCTTGTGGATGAGGCTGTGTAATATGGTGTGCATCTGCGGACATACCTCCACCGATGAGTTCTGCATAAATTTTCGCGCCGCGAGCCTGTGCATGCTCGAGGGTTTCCAATACCAAGGCTCCTGCTCCTTCGCCTAGCACAAATCCGTCGCGGTGCACATCGAAGGGTCTGGAGGCTGTTTTGGGATCATCATTTCGTTTGGAAAGTGCTTGCATGGACATAAATCCCCCGATACCACCTGGGCTGACAGCCGCTTCAGAGCCACCGGTGAGTATTGCCTCAGCCCTCCCGAGTCGGAGATAATTGAAGGCGTCAATAATTGCATTGGTAGAAGAGGCACAGGCGGATACAACGGCGAAATTGAGACCTCGGAAGTCGTTGCGGATCGAGATCTGTCCGGCGGCGATGTCGATGATCATTTTGGGAACGAAGAAGGGACTAAACCTGGGCAGCTGGAGACCACCAGCCTTGAAATAGTCTTCAAAGCTCTCTTCGAGGGTATGCAATCCTCCTACTCCGGAGGACCAGATGACCCCGATCTTATCACGATTGAGGTTTTCTCCGTTTAGTTGTGCATCGGCAACGGCCTGGTCCGAGGCCGCAATTGCGTAATGTGTGAACAGGTCCATTCGTCGGGCAGCCTTTCGATCGGCATATGGAGAGATATCGAAGTCTTTGACTTCGCAGGCAAACTTCACCTTGAAGTTTGTGGCGTCAAATTTTGTGATTGGGGCCGCGCCGCTTTCTCCTGCCAGAATCGCTTTCCAGCTTTCGTCAACATTGTTACCCAGAGGAGTAACCGCACCGAGGCCTGTTACCACAACCCTTTTTAGCTTCATAAAATATCGTTCGGAAATTGGTCTACGAAAATGAGGAACAGTCCCACATCGCGGGCACTGGAAATCAAAAAGACCTGACTTTCTTATGTTATAGGCGTATCCTGATTACCTAAGAAAGTCAGGTCCTGTTCCGAAATTGCAGGTAATAAGCAAGGCTTCAAGAAGGTATACTTGCTTGCATTGAAGGCGAACTCCTTGCTTATACATCTGGCTTTATGCCAGGCAGTATGAGAAGGGAAGGCATGAAGGCAAGCCAGCTCTCATTGATGAAGACTTATTAATGACTGCTGTGCCGGATTACGTAATTTATCCAGCCTGGGCTAGCAGATAATCTACTGCCTGACCGACAGTTTGAATATTCTCTGCTTGCTCATCAGGTATGGAGATATTGAATTCTTTCTCGAATTCCATGATCAATTCGACAGTGTCGAGTGAATCAGCCCCTAAGTCTTTAGTAAAGCTCGCTTCAGGCTTTACTTCCGACTCGTCAACGCCTAGTTTGTCAACGATGATTGTGCTGACTTTCTGTGCAATATCTGACATAGTGAATGTGTTTTAAATCCAGCACAAAGGTACTGCAATTCACCATAATAAATCGGCTACAGGGCTTTTTTTTGGACGATGTCAACTTTAGACAGTACGACTATAAAATTCGTACTTTTGCGTCTTGCAAATGTCGTATTGCACATTTAAAGTACAATAATTAGACAATGCTGCCTTTGAGGGGCTTCAAACACCTCTATCTGCTTAGGCTGTGAGAGCTGTAGCCTTGGTCGTGCTGCTTGTTGGCGTTTTGGTGGTGATTTAAAGCCATACTCAACTAGTCTACCAAAATTAGCGGAACACTTATTGCATCGTTTTCACAGTATTCTCCATCCGCCAAACTAGCAAATAATGAAAATCAAACGGTTTAACCGCACAAAGATCATTTCTACAATTGGTCCTGCCACAAATAGCAAGGAAATGATCACCAATCTGATAGAGGCAGGTGTAGACGCCTTTCGGCTTAATTTTTCTCACGGAACGCATGAGGACCATCAAAAAGTAATCGACCTGATTCACGAAATCAACGAAGAAGAAGGTACCGACGTAGCAATACTTGCAGATTTACAGGGACCAAAGATTCGTGTAGGGGAGATTCTGGACGGTGCTTATGAGGTCAAGACAGGAGACATTGTAACCTTTGATACCAGCATCGAAATGTCTGATGCCAGTGTGCTTCCCATGCAATATTCAGAATTCGCAAAAGATATCAATGTCGGAGACCGAATTCTAATGGATGATGGCAAGATTTCTATGATTGCAGTTTCGACAGACAGAAATACAAGAGTCGAGGCAAGGGTGGTTTACGGAGGCACGGTGAAACCGAAGAAGGGTGTCAATTTGCCTGACACCAATATCTCGATTCATACTATTACAGAAAAAGACATCAATGATCTTGAGTTTATATTGACTCAGGATGTAAACTGGATCGCCTTGTCTTTCGTTCGAGCTGCGGCCGATATACTTAGGCTAAAGGGAATCATTGATTACAAGAAGCATTATGCCAAGGTGATTGCTAAAATCGAAAAGCCAGAGGCCTTGAATAATATTGATGCGATCATAGAAGCGGCTGATGCTGTGATGATTGCAAGAGGGGACCTTGGCGTAGAGATTCCGCCTGAGGAGGTTCCTTTGGTTCAAAAGCGATTGGTAAAAAAGTGTATCAAGAATGCCAAGCCGGTCATCATTGCCACTCAGATAATGGAGAGCATGATGGAAAATCCGGCTCCCACCCGAGCGGAGGTAACCGATGTTGCCAATGCACTCTATGAAGGTGCTGACGCCCTTATGGTAAGTGGCGAAACGGCCGTTGGCAAATACCCTGTGAAAGTGATCGAGATGTTTGGGCGGATCATGGAAGGTGTAGAGAAAGAGGATGCACTATATCACATGGAGCACAAGCCGATGAAAGATTCCCGAACCTTCCTCACCGACTCGATTTGTTATAGTGCCTGTCAGATTGGTGAGGAGATTCAAGCGAAAGCCGTAATCGGCATGACTAAGACGGGGTATACTGCATTTTTACTTTCCAGCTTTAGGCCAAGAGCAAATATTTTCATCTTCACCGAAAGCAAAAAGCTGGTCAAAACCTTTAATCTACTTTGGGGGGTTCGCGCCTTTTACTACGATAAATTTGAAACAACTTACAAGACAATTGAAGATGTGCATCTAATTTTGAAGGACAAGGAGATGGTGAAATCAGGAGACATAATAATCAACACAGGTATTCTACCTTTACACAAACTCGGAAGAACCAACATGATCAAACTCACCGTAATTGATTAGATATAAATGAAAATATGCCGATAGACATTAAATTACTTAAAGCCATTTGCGCCGAACCCGGGACGTCTGGTTTTGAAAGAAGAATCAGAAACCTTGTCGTCAAGCAGGTGAAACCCTATGCCGACTCAGTGGAAATTGATGCAATGGGAAATGTCATTGCGCTCAAGAAAGGAAAGACAGATGATCGATTAATGATCACCGCCCATATGGACGAAATTGGATTTATCGTGACACACATTGACGATAAAGGCTTTATTCGTATTCATACATTGGGGGGATTTGATCCCAAAACACTCACTGCGCAGCGGGTCATTGTTCATGGCAAAAAAGACGTCTTAGGCGTTATGGGATGTAAGCCTATACATGTGATGACTGCTGAAGAAAGGCGTAAATCACTGACCATCCCCGACTATTTCATCGACACAGGAATGACCAAAAAGGAATTGAGCAAGTATGTGTCCGTGGGTGATTCTGTAACCCGAGTCAATGATCTTGTAGAGATGGGCGACTGCCTGAACAGCAAATCCCTCGACAACAGAGTCAGTGTATATATTGCAATTGAAGCGCTAAAAAACCTCAAGAAAAAGCCTCCTTGCGACACTTATTTCACGTTTACGGTGCAAGAGGAGGTTGGCATCCGTGGTGCTTGGGTTTCTGGCCATAGAATTAATCCGAAGTTTGTCATAAATGTGGATACCACCATTGCCTTTGATACTCCTGGCTCCAAAGCTGAAGAGCAAATCACACGCTTGGGTCAGGGAACCGCCATCAAGATTATGGACGGCCGTACGCTCTGCGACTATCGCATGATTGAGTATATGAAGCAAACGGCTAAGAAAGCGAGGATTACCTGGCAACCGGAAATCCTTCCTAAAGGTGGCACCGATACTTCTGCTGTGCAACTTATGGGGCAGGATGGCGTTATAGCAGGAGCGCTTTCAATTCCAACACGAAACGTACATCAATCTGTGGAAATGGTGCACAAAGAGGATGTGCAGGGAACAATCGACCTGCTGCTGGAGTTGGTAAGAAAAATGGACAAGTACGATTGGGCTCATAACTGAAGAGAGCTCTTGTACTAGATGCCAAAGAATCATAAGTACTTTAAATAGTACTGCCCAATGAAAGGGGGCAATCCGAACTGGGTTGCAGCCCTTTTTTTTGTTGGTTCGTGGGTTGGGTGTAAAGAGTAGAGAGTAGAGAGTAGAGAGTAGAGAGTAGAGAGTAGAGAGTAGACCGAAAAGAGCAAAGAGAAATTTTCAATTTCTCAGCTTAGACCGTATTTTCGCCTCGCTATACAGCTTGAATTAAAAACGGAAATAGGGCATGTCAAAAAAGAAGGAAGAAGCGGAAAATGGGAAGGAGCTGCCGAGGAAAGAAGAAAGCCTTGAGCGACAGGAAGATGTGCAAGAAATTCTGCAAGTAGACCGGTCTGAGCTTTCTGAGGAAGCAGAGCAAGAAAAGGAAATGCAGCAGGAGCTTGATCAGGAGCATAGCCAGGAAGAGCAAGCTCAGCAATCTGATAGTCCAGAAGGTGATGCCGCAGAAGTAGCCGAGGCAAGTGAAGAACAAGACGAAGCCAAAGAGTCAGAGGTAGAAGAACCTGCCGTAACTGAACCAAAGCAGGAAGAAAATGGCGATGCAGTGAATGAAGCGACCGACTCCGGAGAATTGACAGCTCAGGGACAAGACGCCGAGCAGGCATCTGATACCGATGGCAAAGCGACTGAAAATGGGCAGGCGATTGTGGACGAAGATACCGAGCAGGACATTGAAGAAGCCCCTGAAGAGGTTGCCGAGTACCTACGTTTACCCCCTGGAATCAAAGTAAAGTTGCGATCCAAATATGCCCATTTCGTAGGTCAGGCAGAGGATATGGCTGTGCTAAGTAAGGAGTTCGTTAGGTTCGCAGAAATGGAGCAAGGACTATTGGCGCAGATAGACGAAGTACAGCTGAGAATCACTGGCGCTGTCACCAAAAGATATCACGAGAGAAACTACGTCGAAATGCCACGAAGAGCATGGGAAATCTTCGCAGAGCAGATGGAAGCAATCTCTGAGAAGGGCCGAGCAAAAACCTATGATTTCAATAATAGCGGATACCTTTTCACCATGCCGTTTAGTATTGGTTTTCAGGTTTTAGGAGAAGAAGAGCCCGAAGAGCTGGAACATGAGGACACTGAAGCTGATTCCAACGGCACTGCCGAGAACGCCGCAGAAGGAGAGAATGTTGCAGCGGAAGAAACCAATGCTTAGCCGCTTCTCCGATCATCCATACTCTTGCCCCTCTCTCCTCTCTGTACTCTCTACCCTCTACTCTCTACTCTCTACTCTCTACTCTCTACCCTCTACCCCTTTACTACGTCTTCTGCTTTTTCTTCTTTGCAGCAGGGAACAGCACATTATTGAGAATCAGGCGATAGCCTGGAGACTGTGGGTGCAGATTCAAGTCAGTGGGTGGATCAGATACAAAGTGCTGATAATCTTCTGGATCATGGCCGCCATAAAAGGTCCAGGTACCTTCGCCGTATTCGCCATGGATGTATCGGGCTTCGTTTACCGATTTTGTTTCTCCAAGCACCAGTACACTCGACTTGATAAACTGCTTTCTGAAAGCCGTAGTTTGGCCCATGAAACCCTTAACAGTAGTCGTGTGGCACTGCGTTAGCATGGTTGGAACGGGATCCCATTTTGCAGAGAATTCAAATAGATTGAAATAATCCAGGCTCTTAGAAATCTTCCCTTTTCGTGGCTTGGTAGCATCTATAGTCGAATACTCGTACTCTAGCGGGTTTCGACTAAGCATAAAGTTTTCAAAGGCAAAAGACTTTGAAAAATCCAGCTTTTCCTGGGCACCTCCATCGGCACCATCACCATCAAACATTCGCTCACAGATGTCTACTCCTTCAGCGCAAAGTGCGATATCAAATGAATCTGTAGCAGAACACATGGCAAACATAAAGCCTCCGCCTGCTACATAATCTCGAATCTTTAGTGCCACATTTAGCTTGAGCTCAGAGACCTTTTGGAAACCCAGTTTGGCAGCTCTTGCCTCCTCCCCTTTCACTTGATTGATGTACCAAGGGGCATTCTTATAAGAGTTGTAGAATTTGCCGTACTGACCCGTAAAATCTTCGTGGTGCAAATGCAGCCAGTCATAGGTCGGAAGCAAACCTTCAACTACTTCTTCATCGTAAATCACATCATATGGAATCTCGGCATAAGTCAAAACCAGGGTCACAGCATCATCCCAAGGCAGTGCGTCCTTAGGAGAATAGACCGCCACTTTGGGTGCTTTTTCCAGCTTGATGAGGTCCATATTGACCTCTGGATTGGCAATTTCCTGAAGAATTAAGTTGTATTTCCCATCTGGCACAATGTCGTATCGTACGCCTCGGATCTTCAATTCATTCTCCACATTCGAAAAATGCTGGGTTGCAAAGCTGCCTCCACGATAGTTTAGCAGCCAATCAACCTGCCCTCCTTCTTCGAGTATCCAATAAGCTACGCCATAAGCCTTAAGGTGATTGGACTGACTCTCGTCCATATTAATCAAAATCATGGATGCTTGAGCATTGAGACTCAAGAACATAACCATAACGAAGAAAAGAAGCTTATTCATTTGCCGATTTTTGTCATTCTCCGGGCCGGAAAATCTCTTACCCGTTCTCTGATAACGCAAAATTACTATAGTTCGCTCAGTATGAGCAGGGTTTTTGGCTTTTGCTGCAAATTGGGTGCCTGATTTGGGTTTTGAGATGAAAG
>JAHDEE010000129.1 GCA_020629005.1 Chitinophagales bacterium | reverse complement strand
ACTCCCTCCATCACCAGATGGACAGCCACGGGACGTGGCTTTTGGCGAGACGAGGGATGGTGGAAATCTTTGTCCATAATCTCATATCTCAAAAACCTGGCGCGCCAGACAGGCGCTTGCAAAATAGCCGTGGGCGCAGCGGTACAGCCTGCCTGTATGCGCCAGTGACCGCCAGGCCAATGCTGGCTCGGCCTCAAGCCGAGACGGCAGTGGCCCGGCGGGAACAAGCAGACAGGTAGGTGGTACAAGCGGAGCACGCGACTGCTGTATCCGCGTAAGGAGGCTGCTTCGCTCCTAATCATTCATTTTTTGTTCAGACTATTGGAAGCCTCAGACGAGATCTTCCAGACCATAATAGACAATCAGATAACTCACTTCATTTTTCGGTAAACTGGATGTGATGGTCACTTGTGTTTTACTTTCCTGTCCATTCAAATTAGTTTCTAATTCGTCGTTAGTCTCCAATATACTAGCATCTAGGATTAGATCGCTGCTGGCATTGATTAGCTGTACGCTGTTTAGCTGTAGATTTCTTTGTTGTGTGAAGTAGGGAAAATGCTGCTTCCTGATGCTGGCTTCGAAATTCTGCCCCTCACTTATAATATATTTATGCCAATCGTTGGGAAAGTCGTGCTTAAGGTTGAATATTCGCATTAGCCCATTTGCGGCTCCCGGTTGATTAATGCTGTGCTGCTGCAGAGCCGACAATAGTCCTTGCTCCACTTCCAATCTGAAGGCGCCATCGTCTTTAGACGTATAGCTGATATGAAAAATCACATCTGCGATGGTGCTATAATTGAAGGCTCTGAATTTGTCGGGCAATTGCAATCGCCAGAGGCTGATGGCACCAGATTTTTCGAAAGGGATATAGCGCTCATCCCTGAAATTTAATTCAAAGACCCCGGCGTCTGATTGCGCATTGCTGCTGGCAATTGAGGTATTGCGCTGGTTGTTAATTTCAATATAATTCCCTTCATTGTCAGTGTGCGCCTCTTTGCGTATCCAGGACCTGAGTAATGAAAGCTTGCAAGCCACATTCACATTTGGACCAGTGACACAGGGGATCGATATTCTTACTGATTTGATGGATCGGTAATACTGCCCTGGGTAAAACAGGTCATAAGCCCACTCTGGAATCATAAATTCGCAGCTTCCAGTGGTTTTGAGATCCAGGATCGCCAAGGGATTGATGCGCATCATGGATAGGGATTGTGTCACTTCATAGTGCCTTCGATTGCTTTCCAGGTAGCTACTTTCCATCAATTGCAGTTGCTGCATGAGCCGCTCGCTTGACAGGAATCCTGCTTTGCCAGGCGACCAATTATTTGCCTTAATAAATGGATGCTGAGTATCGGTTTCGAATTGAAATGCCTTTTGCGCTTTTTGCGCCATTTCATATGCCAGGTTGTAGGCCTGTCGGTGTAGCTTTTGCAATTCTGAAGAGAGGTAGGTGTAAAGGCCTAGATTTGAAAATTTATTTTTGTAGAAATCATCCAGTTCTTTAGTCTGGGCTATTTGTCGCTCATGGATTTTGAGCTCATGCTTTGCTATGGAAAGACGAACTTCTGCTACGGTCTGTTGCTGCTCCAACTGTTTTAGCTCTTTAGATGCCATGCTTCTTTGGTATTCCCATTCGACTTTTCTTCTCGAGTAGGCACTGTCAATATTGACCAAGCTACCTTCGTGACTTCGCTGCTCTGCATCGTTACGCTGCTTTCTTGCGAGGTTGCTAAAGATGGCTTTGACATTATCGGTTCCGTAGGAGAGATTAAACAGGTCGATTCCCCATTTCCAATAGTTTGGATTTGGCGATCCAACTCTTCCAAATGCCCCCAGGCTAATACTTGGTGCGATCGAGAGTGCAGCAGCAATGCGATCTTTTTCTTGTGCTCGATTTTGCGCTTCCCTGGAAGCTTCCAACTTCTCCTTGTAGATTTGTTCTTGTTCATTAATTGCCAGGTCCGGATCCATTGCATCTGTCAATAGTTTGCTAAAATAGCTTCTGGTCAATTTGACTGTTTCGATGCTCTTTGCTATGACGTTTAGGTTTTCTTCGGCTTCTTCAATTTGCTTTTCCTTGCTGAGGCTGATAAAGCTCTGAATTTCTTGCTCCTGCATGCTTCGCAGCAATTGCAATTCCTCCACGTCTTTCTTTTCCAAAGCGGATAGCAAGAGGTTTGCCAGGCTTTGTACATTGGCGGTGTAGTTCCTTGCTTTTTCCAGTAAATAAGTAAACCGATAAGGTGGTAACTCTTGTGTGAGTCCTTCCAGGATATCCTCAATATTGAGTCCCTGAGCCTTTGCGCGGACCAATAAACTTGGATCAATCGGAGGCTGGAAGAAAGGAATTTGCCGGCTAATCCCTTCAAGGTTCAAGCAGTTTCTGATCTTAAACAATCGATCTTCGACACGATTCCAATAGTCCAGCATATCGACATTATTGGGGATGCAAAATGCATATGCGGTCTTTGGGAAACCGATAAAGAAGGCATCCAGCTCTGCTAGCTCAGGTTCTGGATCTTCAGGTTGGGGCTCTGGAGCTTTAAAGCTACTAATTTCAAAAGCTGAACTGAGGTGGCTTGTAGAAGTGGCGTTCATTTCTCTGGCAACAAATGAGCTGATCAGCTGCGGTTTAGGACCTGGCTCATCATTGTCAGCAGGTCCCGGAATATTTGCGATTAGAGCATTACTTGCTATTCTCGGATCTGATGGGCCTTTGGGGTCACTTCCTTGCCAGCCATTCTCGATTTCGATTAGAAACTCCGAATCTTGAATTGCCGATCCGATATTTTCGTAGGTGAGATGCTGTTGCTCAGCGGTTTCGCAATCGCCGATTTCCGCAGGTCGATCGCCCAAAATATCCGAAGCCAATACATATAGCATGAGTGCTTCGTTGATCGATTCGTAAGTATCCTGCCGGAACAACTTATCTCCCCAGTCGATTAAATTATCCACATATTTCATCACAATGCGCTTCATGTAACTGTTAGTGCGCAAACGTGCAATTGCATGTGGGTTGAAGGGATCGCTTTTGTAGACTTCAATAGCGGATCGATTGGACAATTGATCCTCAAGACTTTGATTGCTCTGGAAAAAGGAGCTCAGAAAGAACTCGATATATTTCCAAACCCGGTGGGGCGTTTTTCCTTTGTTGGTCGGATCAAAAATGAAGCGATACCAGTAGTCGGCATCTTTATGCTTAGCCGTTGCATTTAAGTAATTGGCCAAGAGGAAAGGTATATGGAAGAAAAGTTCTCGATAGTAGACTCCATAGGCCCCCTTGAAATCCAGATAGTGTCGATTCTCGACAGGTCCAGTCAATTCCACAAAGTCATTCAGTTCAATTTCAAAGTCCTTTTCTTTGTTCAGCTGCGTGGTGAAGGATAGCATCTTTTCCAGCCCCTGCTCGAAAAGGGTTCTGGCTACGGCCTCATTGGCCGATGTGGAAAGGCGATATAGTAGCCTCTTGATGCCATTTTCTGGATGGACATTTTCAATGTTTGGCAGTTGATGTGATAGATAAACTTGAGCGTTCCTGCTAAGATGGAGCAAAATGTCTTGAGGCCTATTGCTGATGCATTCTTCGAAAATTTTGAGTTTGCTGTTGTCAAAGGTTTCCGAAATGCTCTGCTCGGAACCGATAGCCCAGTTGTTTAGCTCATCATGCCCACCGGGGAAAATGATGTCCTCATCTTCATACCGATCTTCGATGAAGCGGATCAATAGCTGGGACTTGGTGATGGTTGAAATCCGATATACGCTTTTGAAAGACTCATCGGCGATATGGGGTCGGTCGGTGGCCCTATTTTGATAGGTATCTACCTCTGCGACGCGCCATTCATTGCGGATGTTTTGATGATACTGCACGTACAAGCGACCAGCGCGAATAAGGGGATAGACTTTGGTTTTGTAGACGTCATCGTCATATTTTATGCGTTTGATTTCGGGAGCAGTATCTTCGGCTTGCGGGGGACTGTCAGCATCAAAATCGCCTGGATTAATCCTGTACAGATCGTATCTTTTGACTTCTTCCCAATTGCCCTGCGCATTTAGATTGGAGAAGTTTAGGATGACCTGTTGTCCTTCCGCAAGGTAGAGTTGATTGCCGTCTTCATAGGTCGGAATGCTGATCCAGAACAAATATAGTTTCCCTTGATAATGGGTCGCATTCAGTCTTTTTGCGTCTATCGGCAAGTCAATGGGAAGCCAAGAGGTCCAAATTCGAGGGTACTTAAGCTTTCGGAAGAAGTGTTTTGGCTGCTGATCCAGCGTACTACCGAACAGATAATAGTTTTGTTCTTGCTTACAATAGTAGACAGCGGAGATGCGCATTTTCGCCAAGGAAGAAAAGCCGGTCATGTATTTCTTGTAGGCGGCCTCGGCTGATTCTTTTGTAAGGTTTACTTGCAGTAAATTCTCTTCTAGCTCTTTGAACAGGTGGGTCTTGTTATCACGTAAATCTGGTTCCAGGTAGTTTTCTGGATATAGGAAGACTTTACGATTAGCCTCCCAAACTCGGTAATTCCTTCGCCAATCCCATTCGGCGGCGCTATCTTGTGGAGCAAAATTTACTTCCACGAGATCGTCTGCGGCGAGTTCGAGCTGCATCTGCGCCCTGTGCACATATAGTTGTAGGCTACTGATTGCTGAGAGAACACGTGTGGTTCTTCCGCAACCTTCTATTGATACGTCGAGCAAAAAATACCTGTATAGATCGTTGCTGTCTTTGAACTGAGATTCGCGGTGCAGGGTATAGGTTACCAATGCATCTCGTTTTAGGGTGATAACTCGCTCGTTTGCAGCTTCATATTTTTGCCGCCACGACTCTTTGTATCGAGCCACATATAATCTTCGAAAATCCTCTTCTCCAAACCCCTGCAATACAGAAGTGGCTCCAAACAGATCTTGTGTGGCCATGCTCCTCTTTTTGCTGAACGTAAGCAATTGAGAAAGGTGCAATAGACGAAGCAACCAACTAGCATCGTTGGCAAGGCAAATGCGCCAGACTGAGGGAAGCTGGCTAATTTCGGTATCAAAGAGCCTTGCAAGTTGCTCGGCAAACTGCTTGTCCAATATCACTGCTTCCGGTGCTGCTTCTTGAAGCAATTGCTGAGCCGATTGGCTTTCAAGGATCGCAGTCAAGATTTGCAGCTGCTCCTGATTTGATAGATTGCCATTAAAAGCTGCCTTTAACTGCCCATAGCTATCCAGTTGACTCAATACCTCGCCTTTATTCCACGCTGTATCAAGGCGACCGAACAATTCTTGATGTGCATCTATAAACGTAAAATCTGAAATTGCCAATGCATGCGACTGCATGCAAGTCTGCCAAAAGGATAATTCATTCCTAAGATCAAATAGTGCTTTCCAGGAGAGTTCCGATACTTCTTCGCTAGCGCTATAATACAGCGAGCTGATTTCCTCTAGATCTACACTTGTCCATTGATTTTGTGCTAAGAAATTAAACAAGTCTTCGTCAGATTCCATTAGCACGGGCAGATCCAGACGCAAGCTTTGCTCGACTGTAAACGCTTGCAGCACAGCCTTGATTTCTATTTCAAAGGCCTGCAATGCCTCCATAATCCCCTGGTCTACGATCTGATTCGGAACCTGCAATACCCAATTCGAATCATAGTCCTGGATGAGGTAAAAGCGATTTGGCTCTGACAAGTTCTGCTGCTCCAGGACTGTTGAGTTTTTAAAAGGCAAGATTAGTTTTGGTTGGACCTGCTCGTGCAAAAACAAGTTAAAGAGGTCCAGGGCTGTACCTTCTTCCAGCCCCTCAATAGACTGAAAAATATCATTTCGGAATAAACGAGTCTCAGCAGTCAATAGCGCACTATGTAATTTCTGCAGGCTTGCCCGTTGAAGCTGATTTTCAGGCTCGAAAACAGGTTGGCTCAGCAATTCGACTCTGAGTTGCAAACTAAGTGGAGATTGCTTTAGCTTATTGTAGAAAGCTATCCAATCAATAAGCCCTTCAAGATTATTGAGCTCTTGTTTTTGAGGATAAATGTCTAGCAAACTGAGGTAGCTAATTAGGTCCAATTGAAAGGCTCGCGCCAAACGTACATGTCGAAAGTACACGGCTAGTTGTTCATCCTTGATATTGATGTTTCCCTCAGGAGAGGTGTTGAGTTGCACAAAAGGTAGTTGGTCGATGAGCAGCAAGAATTCTGCTTCAGAGATATTCAGCGCCCTTGCCAGGCTCAAAAAACTGTCTTCTACCAACAAGTCCTGATCGTCTAATTCATTGAAAGCATGATGATGCATATTTAGGCCACTGGCAAAGAACAGATGTCGGTCAATTTCTGGTAGTATTTGTTCTACAAGCGAGAGCCCCTGCTTTTCGGCTGGTAAACCGATAAATGGAGCTACAAGTGGTCCTAATTCTATGCTTGCGATATCGAATTGCAATTGTATTTTCCTCAGACATGCCAGGGCATTCAATTGCTTACCATCAAATGCGGAGAAACCGGCCAGACGAAGATGTGACATCAGCAAATTCAGTTCATGCAAAGTCCATGGAGCCTTTTTAAACAAACGATAGAATCGATACAGTCGATCTACCTTTACGGCATTCACTGGAGTCAAATACTCCAGGAACTGATTTGGCTCCTGCCCCTGCTCTAGTTGGATAGACATACTCCCAACACTTGTCTGAACAAAACTGAGCTCAATCAAATCTTCTAATTCGCTCCTGTTTATATTCAGGGTCTTGATCAAGCTCTGGACTTCAATTCGTAGGTTTGCATTTTGTATCTCCTCAGCCTTTTCAAATTTGAAGCGCTCTGTAGCATTTTGGGTATCAGCAAGCGCGATGATTGTCCACTCGGATTCTGAGAGGTTCAGATACTCTGCAAGACCAGCATCGAAGTTAAGGTCAATAATGGCTGCATCATTTGCGTGAATGTGCTTGGAGACCTCTAGACGGCTCGTGCCCAAGGTGTCAAGATGCACTCTTGAGGCCTCATAGTCAATGTTGATGGGAAAGTCGAAATGGTAATTAGCGTCTTTGATGAGTTCGTAGGTATGCTCTCCCAACAGATAAGATTCTAATACTTCGATGACAATTTGAAGGTTTGGAATTGGCTGTTTGGTGTTTTCACAGCTTAACTCAAGCGTCCAGAGGTCTGGACGCCGATTCTTGAGGTAAATTGAGTGAGCGGTCTTGCCAGTACTAATGAAACTTGGCTCCGAAATATGTGTTTCCACATAGTGCATCAAATCAACAAAATATGCTGCTGGACTGAAGATGGATCGGCAGTGCTCACACTTACAATAATTCTGGTCACCAAACCAGGCATTGTAGCTTTCCACATCCTGCAGTCCTTTTAATACATTATCCGTTGCCAACATAGCAGGTAAAAAACGATTGTCCCGGTCGGCACTCAAAGCGGCGATCATCAAATGAGAGGCAGACAGGGCATTGTCTTTGGCTCTTTTGTAAATGCGCTTAGCAGCAGATTCTGAAAATTGGCCACGTTGCATAAACCTGCTAAATGGGACCTCGGAGATATCACGAGCAGATTCAAACCCTGCGCTCAGTATCTGTTGCTTCTCATTAGTATCCGTGCTAATACGCAATAGTCGCTGGTAGACTTTGAGCTGCTTTCTTAGTTTTGTTCTGTTTGCAGTGCTAATGCCTTTCCAGTTTGGACGCAGCACTTTGGAATCGTCGATCTCATCTTCAATTTCCTCATAAAAGCTATCCAGTTTGTCGTTACTTTCGCTGAGGTCTGCATATCGCAGGTCGAGTTTAGGGTTGTTCTGATAGAAGGTCTCCAGCAGTTTTATAGGTCCATTCCTTATATTCTCTCTCTTCTGCTTCATAAAGCTGGTAAAACGCTGTCCCGTCGAACGTGGCTTCTTCAATTCTTCTTCCAAACCCAGGTAACGATATCGATTCACAAAACTGATGGTATTGCTTAAAGCCTGCTGTACCGCAGGTTCGAATTCGGCCAGTTGCTCTGGTGTAAATTGCCTTGCGGAAAATAAAGTGGAGTCTTCGTCAATGTCCATGAACACCGATTTAAGATCATCCAGTTCTCTTAGTTCGTTTTCTTTGCCACGTTTGGCCATATGGAATAGCAGATGCTGAGTTGGGAAACTGGCATTGACACTGGCGCTTAGTCTTTCTGCAAAAGAGTCCGAGGTTTCCCCTTCTGGAATTTCCGCTTCTTGCAAATCAGAGCACAAGTGCTTCCACTCTGCTTCACTTAATTCGATCAAATCCTTGAGGGAGCGAATTCTCGCTTGTCTACCTTCTGTTAGTTTTTTGACGATAGCAAGGTTTTGACCGGTCATCCGGGACAAGTCTGCTTTGACTTGCAGTCTTCTGGCCGTTTCTCTACTTAGCTCAAATTTCTCTGCAAGTCTGGCCCAACCTTCATCCGTCAAATGCTCAATTGGAACGAGCAACAATGCCTCTGTCTTTTCCTCTTTTTGCTGCTGATCGACCATATCGTCAAAAACATTTTCAATAAGTCGCGAGCGAATCGTTCTTTGTTTTGCGCTGCGAAGTAAAGGATGATCTCGCAGCTTCTCGGAGGTATTCAGCAGTTGTGCCAGTGTTGTATTTGCCTCCTCAATTCGAGCATAATCAAGCCGGTAAATTTCCTGTTCAAGTTGTTCATCTTGAATTAGTTTCTCTAGCAGGTCATCCTTGACGATAGAAACCAGTTTGGTCTCAAGATCATATTCATTAAAGCTTTTAATCTCTGCCCTAATTTTGGACAACAAAGCAGTACTTGCATTAGGAAAGAGCTTGAGTATGGAATCTTGTAAATGCTTGTTAAGTCTTTCTGTGACAAAAAGCTCAGAATCAGAGCTGATCAACTCAGGAGTATTGTTGAACAAGTCAAACTCGAGATCTGGAGCACGAAAATAGCCCTGAATTGACAACAGTCTATTCAACTTAGCGGCAGTTTTAGCCTCGAGCTTTCCTGTTACTTGGAGGACAATGCCCTGCTCAGCAGGCCGAGTCCGCAAATCCTGGATTCTCATTACTGCAGCTCTGGTTCGACGACCATAGAACTGTTTATCAAGCTCCGTTTGCGGAAGATCGATTCCGAGCATCTCTATCCTGCTATTCAAGAAAAGTAATGCTGTATGCAGATCGGCTACAGCTTGCCCTTGATCTCCGGGTCTAAGAGGAAAAGTAATAGTGCGGTTCATAATCTAATTTTTTCGTTAGGCGCAAGAGAAGTGAGCTGACTTGATGGGGAAGATCAAAACTTGACCATCTGTACCAAAAAGCTGCGCAAACGAAGTACACAACACCTTTAAGGGCTATTTGGAATACGGCAATCTGACTAGCGAATCAAAGGAGAGACCTAGCTCCACAAATTCATCTTCTAGTCTTGCTATCATCGAAATCTTTTCCGCTGCCGTGAAGTCTGGTGAATTTCTTACAGCATCAGAAACGGTCTCTAGCAATTGCCTTCCAGTAATTTTTCCTGTGCTACTTTGAGCAGCTAATTGTCTAAATACCTGTTTCCAATAATTGTCGAATCGGGCATGCGTTGCTCTAGGCAAAATAATCGTCAAAACATCCTTGGCGTTATAGTTAGCTAAGTCTCTATAAGCTGATTGCGGCCCAAAATGTGCGGACTGATGAGTACGACCGCTAACACTAAATACGTTTCTCGCCTTGCTCGCCGCTCTGTGTGGTTGCAGTGTCAAAAGCTCACCAGCGGTCAGTCTGCCCGAGTCGAAAATGTCATCAACCAAAGCGCCTAAATCATCGGCTTGCGCTAGTACATTATCTGCCTGCTTCACTGCTACTGCGGTGCCTGCGACCGTCGTTGACACCCCGATAGTTGCCTCTCCACCCACAACATCCAATGCCAGCTCCGTCAAAAATGGGGTGGCATTTGGAGCTGCTGTGTAGGCAGCCGTGTAGGCAGTAGCGGCTCCTTCAATCGCAATTGGCAGTAACACAATGGCAGCAACCACCGCACCTCCGGCTTCTGTTAAGGTACCTATAGTGTGGAAATTTGACTTAATTTGGTCCAGTTCCTCTTGCTTTCGAGCCTGGATGATCTGTTGCCTGCGGTATTCTGCTCTTGCTTCTGGCAGTGCACTTCGCTGCTGCAAGAGTCCTTTGTACCGACTTCTCAGATCTCCTGCAATGAAACGGAAATTTTCTTCGAATGCACTGCGAGATTCTTCGGAATAGCCCTGCTTTTGTGCGTGATATTCCTTTCTTTCCCGATTGTAACGATAGAGGTCACGTTCATAAGATTGTCTTGCCGCCTCATAGGCCTTGTCCGGATCAGCATGAACGTTTAGCTCTCGGTTTCCAGTCCTATCGACCGACACGGTAGGCTTTCCGCCCGCATACCGCCAAACATTAACCCCATCGCCAACACCGATTGGATCAGCACTCAACCATCGCCCTAACCAAGGCAAATAATACCTTGCGGCATGATAGCTCAAACCACTTTCTTCGTCTCGTTCCATGGCCGTATATCGGTATCGCTTTGAAGTCGAACGGATGTCGGCGTTTTGCGCCCGATAAGCACTGGTTCCATATGGATGAAATTCTTCGTAACTGATCACATTTCCATGCTCGTCCAGTTCGATCTGTGCGGATCCTAAATGGTTGCTCAATTGATATCGGATTAGCTGCTGCTCGAAGTCGTCATTTCCCTGAATCAGGGTATCTACCTGAGCAATCCTCCCTGATCCATCTCCAATATGCAAAGTCTGACGCTCTACCTCCAGAATACCCATTTGGTCGTAGCTTCGATATATTTCTACTTGCCCAAGGTAAATACGTTGCTGCCGTTTCTGAGATAAAGTACTGCTATCTGTCACTTTTCGAATGCGCTGTCCTGCACTATCATACATATACCAGGTACTTTGTTCCGGCACCCCTGTGCAGCTTTGCTGTGTGGCGCTATGCTGCAGTTCACCCTTGAAGTTCCAGGCCATTTCGCTGAGATGAGGTAACCCGGTAATCAATCCATGATGATCGTGATGACTATACGCATAGCTTAAATTGTTTCCAATTTGAGTGCTTAGCAGGCGATTGCTCGCTTCGGCATAAAGGTAATTTCGTGTCCAGTTTGCTGAGCTGTTTCCCGACACTGTATGACGCATCTGCAGAACGTTTCCTACTGGATCGTAACGGTATGCCTGCCGGTAGTTTTGCCAAGCCATGTCATCACCCACCTGATGATTTATCCTGAATATATTATCATTCCAATTGTCGCAGCTTCCAAAACTCATCGCCTGCCCTGCATGCTCTCTCCCTTCTGCGACTATTAAGCGATAGAGTGGATCGTAGTGATACATTGTTCTGGCTTCAACCATAAAGTTGTTGAAAAACCTACTAGGAATTGCCGCATCTTCTATCTCACTTAGATTGCCAACAGGGTCGTAACAATATTGTAGATCCTGAACAACATTTCCATTTTGCAGGGTACGCAATCGCAACAGTCTATGGGTCTCTGGGTCGTAATCATATCTACTACTTGTCAAAATGCCCTCCTGTGCATCCACAGACTGCAGCAGCATTCTTCTGCCTTTCTCATCATAGTCAATCCTGCCAATAAATGTCCTTTCAGGCATAATACCGCCGGCAGGATTTGGGAGAGCCACCTTCAAACTATGCAAAAGGCCAGTCGGATTGTAGGTCGGACGATGCAAACTACCATCTACTTCTCTGGAAAGAACTAGACGGCCAAGTGCATCGTAGCTTGCTTCGGTGCTATAGATCGGAAGTTCACTATCCAATGACTCATCCAGAAGCGAAATAGCAGTGGATTCATCAGCTCCTTCAGGCACAAACCAGTTGACGGACTGCTGATAACTCCCAGCGATGCCTCTGCTTACCTGAAGGGGATTTCCTTTAAAATCAAAGGCCTTAGTTTCCACCTTACCTGCAGAGTCATACATTATATAAACCTGACCTTTTAGATTTCGTTCCTCAGCATTTGCCTGATGATCACCATACATGTAACGCTCAAAGATATGATCTAGCTCAAGCGGCCCGTCTCCCCCTTGAACCCGCATATACAACGGTCGGTTAAAACGATCATATTGGTAGGTCCAAACTTGCCCTCTCTGATCCCAAGTATGTAGCGGCTTCGAACCCACATCTCGCATGCTCCACCGTTTGCCATCGTCCATGCTGTCTTCAGCAATACGTTGACTAAGTAGGTTGTACTGATACTGCACTGGACTATTTCCTCTTGCGTCTCTGATGCCTAAAGCATTGCCTTCAACATCGAAATCGATAAAGGTGCTGAAAAGATGCTCCTTGCCAGAGGCAGTTCCATTGTGTTCTATGCTCATGACTGAACGCCCCAAGGAATCAAAAAACAAAGAGGAAGGAGTTGACGCGTGTAGTTCTGCCTTCTTTGCAGCACGAAACTGTTTGGCTTCTTCAATGAAATCGGGATGGCTGGATTCCGTTCGAATCAGGTGCCAATGACTGTCAAGAACGGTATCATTCTGATCGAAGAGCTGTTGGCCCCAGGCATCAAAAACTACTTTAGTAAAGGTCCCATCAGGCATATCTGTGCGAATGAGCCGACCAAGGCTATCGTAGTGTAATATAGGGCTAACTCCCCTCTGCACCAGCGCTCGGGCTGCTTCAAAAAAGGGAGTTACTGAAAAATATGGCTCATATCTTTTGACTGCATTACCCTTGTTGTTGAGAATTGTCCTGCCCGTTCCTATCCATCTCAATTGCTCTCCTGAGTCGATTTCGTCCAGTGCAAAGCTGCAGTCCGCCTCAATCTGAATTTTCAAAGCAGGTCCTGGGGCAGCTTGAGACTTTGTCATCACAAGGTTTCCAAGCCCTTCAGAATACTCGAAACTAAGCTGCAAATTACTGTTAGGATGCTCAGAGAAATGCTGCTCACGAATAATTGTTCCGACGACTGTTGGTTGCGAGAGCTTTTGATCACAATGATTGACTTCACCTGCTGGCTGCGACACTTCGGCCTGCAAGCGGGCAGACTCTTGATAGATATCTAAGTCATATACAAATCGAACTGAAGCCCCTCCTATCAAGCTTGCAGCTACTGCTTTCAAGTCATCAGAATTGTCTATGCTGAAGTATTCTTTGACTAGCGCCCGCTCCTCCTCACTTGTCCAAGCCTTTATAGCTGAGAGCTCATCGGCAGCTTCGAGCATGTGCTGCTGCTCGTCAAAAAACCCGTTGCCTTCCAAGGCTAGAGCTTTTACCATGCCTAGCTCATCCATAAGGATGGAAGTTGGGTTGGCATTGATATCCAACACTCGTGTCGCAGAGAGTACACGATAGTTGAAGCGATCCACACTTGTTCTGTTTCCTATTGGATCTTCGATTTCTCGAATAAAGAGATAATAGCCATCGTTCTTACGAACACCAGCCTCACCAAACGATTCAACATCGTAGCGTAGCTTTGTCATTAATCCAAATGGGTTTTCAAAGCATATTGGAGACTGGAAACGCGCTTTTGCATCTGCGGCGCTTTCTCCTTCCTCAAGAAAATGAGTTCTTCCAGAGCGTACCCAATAGTTTCCCTGAATCTTTGTATAACTGCCGATGGAGTCAAACAATTCTGTAATTGCTGTACCTTCAACTTCCAGTAAACCTCCATCGTGCTGATAAATGTGTTCGATCAGATCCTCGGTGTAGGCAAGTTGAAAGTTTTCATCAGGAAGCGCTTCACTTTCTGCTTGTCCAAATGGCAGCGGATTAATAAAATCATTACTCCTGTATCTCAGGATTTGCCGCTCTATAAGACGCCTTTCCGCCTGTCCGCTTGGGGAGGCTTGATAGGCTATTTCCGAAGAATCGGAATCCAGAATATCAGCCAGCTCCTGGACTCTAAACTGATTTTCGGCAGGCGTGACTCCAGTGATTTCATAAGTGGCTGTTTCAAAGGGTAACCTCGTCCGATATATTGTAGGCAGGTCAAGGTCTGAGTGCAATTCACCGTCATGCATGAATTTTGCATAGCGGTGCCTGCTAACGAGAATATGCATTTTTTGCTGAGCTGCTTGCAAAGCGTCTATGTTGCTGGTGAATGCATCATGCAGTTTTTGTGCATCATCAAAGTCGCTAAAATCGGTAACCCTGCTTGCCAAAGACGCTCGGGTCTCACTAGCTTTTTCTGGATTCCTACCATAAACCACGCTCACTTCTTCGAGTACATTACCTAACTCATCAAATTTTGTATTCAATTTATGCCTCAGCCTAAAATCGGTTTCGTCTCGTTCATAATGAATGGTCATGGCTTCCCTCTCTGCGATCAAAAACACTGGATATCCACCATGAAGGCCTGGTTGCAACAGTTGCACCTCACAGCTGTGCAACATCACCGTGTATGGTTTCAACTGTAATTGAACTTCAGCTTCATCAGGCTGATCTGATGCATCCAAAGCAAATATCTCCTGGCGTAGTTTGCTGCCTCTGCAAGCCTTCAGAGCCTGCACAAAGTGTTCTCCGTAAAGACTTAGCACCGGATCGTTCAGATGGACATCCGGAAGTTCCGCTTCAACCATGCTTATGGGATTATCTGGAAAGGACTTGTTGTACACTTCATACCAATATTCCTCTCTATATCGATGCAATCTCTCTTCACCCTTCCCCAGAGCTCCAGTATGGAACCAGGTTTTTGTCAAGACTGGTTTTTGATACAATCGAGTATCTTTCTCCAGTTGATTTCCAATATTATTGCTATGCCATTCCTGATAATGCTCTGTATCTATTTGCTCTACTCGACCAAAACCCCGAAACTCTCGCTCTTGAGAATCATAATGTCCATGATGATAAGTATACGAACTTGTGAAACGCACTTCCGTGATGCGTTCTTCTAGTACCAATTTGCTGACTACTTGTAAAGGAAATGGCAACTTTGTGCGCCATGGTTTTGCCGCCAGTTTATCCCTCAGATAAAATTTAGTGGAGCTTTCATACTGGATCGAGATTTCCTTTCCCAAATTGTTACGATAACCGATAAGAATATGGGGCTTCTTACTATCCATGAGGTCTATATAGCTCATTGGCGATTGCTGATCAATAGGTAGCTCAGAGGACCAAACTATACAGGAAGTACCACTGCCGAGTAAATCAACCACAGAAATTTGGCTGCCCGAAATCGATGGGAAACAGGGATCAATCTCATGCTGATCACTCCAGCAATTGCCACTCAGATTTATGTAAGCTTTGAAGGTGTCCCCTGCCAGATAAATAATATCTGTAGCTCCTGTGCCGCTTACATCGGCGAGGTGAATATTGTTAGGATGGTAATTGTCTGGACTGTCAAAAAGTGGTGCATTACTCATTGAGACCTTAGCGCTAAATCTTCCATAGCCCTTATTTGCCCAGTAGCAGATTGCTCCATTCCGAATTCTTACAATATCCGTCAATCCATCCCCGCACATATCTGCAAGAAAGATGCATTGCTCCTGATCAGCGAACACAATGGCCGGGCCCTTTTCTTCATCGAATGCCTTCCAGCTATACTCAGCTTCAGCGTAACCTTTTTTAGCATTGGCAGCGTACCACCTGAATGCCTGTTCTTCAGTCACAACAAGGTCCGGCTGTCCATTGCCAGTTAAATCAATAAATCTTGCATTTCTGTCCTCCAGACTCGTGTTGCTCGTCTGTTCAAAGGCTTTAAAGGCTTTCCAATCCTCGTCGGCAGTCAGCTCAAAGTAACCCTTCATCTCCCTGGTGTCAACAAGCGCCTGCGTTTCACCAGAGGCCGCCAAATCCTCGATGCGCATTGTGGTAGCGGATAAGCTGCCAAAGGAAGGTTTGGACCGAAGCTGCCTGGCACTGTCAAATGTAACCTCACCCGTTCCTTTGATATCGCCCAAATTGCTTTTGTAATACCATGCTTCTGCCTGCTCCGTCAAAATGCCTGAAATTCCTTCACCAAAAAGATCGACCCACTGGTAATTGTTAGTCAAGCCTACCGGGGCGTTCATCACACTAGCTTGGTCCACTTTTCTAATGCTTTGGTTCCATTGCAATTCTTGATAGCTAAACACTAAGGGAGGTAACGATTTGCCAGAATAAGTACCATCAGGCTTTCGGATGTAACCGCATTGAGTGATGGACTCTAGGTAAGTCGTTTCAGCCAAGCCAGAGTGATTGATCGAGGAAGCCTTGTAAGCGAAATCGTAAGACTGGACCAGGTAGTCCTCACCAAACACCTCTTCCTCATCTGTGCCAAGGAATTGCTTTTCGGCCCTAAAATGATGAAACATCAACAATCGTCTGCAGCTTCGATTTACCCGAATTTCAAAGCCGGATCGAAACGATGAAAATGCATCACTGCGATACTCCCATCGTTTGGTTTCCTGAGCTGATGGCAAGTCATTATCATGTTCACCATAGTCCAAGACTACTTCGAAGAAATATTCAGCCTCTGGGTCAATATGTGGGTCATACGGCTGCGAAGGATCCGGATACCAAGCTACCTTGTTGCCATAGCTTATACGTTTTAGGTAAGTATTTGTGTAAGGTGCTGCGCCGGATCTTCGATTGCTCTCATGGAGATGCGCTGGTACTGATTCCACCGCGATTGGGATGGCATCCTTGTCAAGATTACTATCACGTTTATAGTGATATTGTATCCAATTACCGGAGCCATCATAACTCAATTCCGGAAGCCAGGCGAAGGTTTTGTCTTTGCATTCTGGATCTGCAATTCTTGCTGCTTCGGATTTCCCGTAGAAAGTGGTGACATTCTCTCTGGACTTGACCTTCCAATAGTGTCCAAATTCTTTGTGCCGAATCTCTTCAAGTCTCTCAAAGCTGTTTTCCCTCCGGGGACGGTATCGACGAACAAAGAAACCATCTTGCTCAAACTCTTTGACTTGCCAATTCCCATTATCATCTTTAAACAGGTATGGCACCAAGTCCTCAGCTCCCGATAGCACAAATACGTCAGGTCTTTCCGCTTCAGAATGGAGCTCCAACTGATCGAAATATCTCGGGATGCCTTTGTCGGTCTTGCGCTGAATACTGGCCAGTCCTAATGACCACCCTATACCAAATGGACCGTTACCCAAACCGGAATTGTAGTGAAGTGAAAGCGAAGGATAAAAGCTGTTCCTGCCTTTAGTCACTGATAAGGGTATCGTAAACCCTGCAGTACCATTGGCAGGATTAACTTCAAATTTTTCATCGATTCCTCTTATCGCGCCGCCACCCCTAGGCAAGGAAATTTCGGGAATCTGAATGCTATTAGATTCTCCTTTCTGCTCAGCGGCAAACAACCCAGATTGTTTGGCCTCCTTACTTGCGCCATCGTATTCCTGCCCGTAATCAGTATCCATAGTGGGGTACGTTTAAGGAACCATCTCTACAGCCACTGAGAGCAAAATTCTGCATCAAAACATATCAGTACCAGAAAGCGCACTGATTATCAACAATGAATAAATTACCTATGACCCTGAATCGACAGTTTCCTGTATTTGTACAAAAATAATAACAATAGACTAGATTGTCAATGGCTTGACAACTGGATTTAAGCCTAAGGCCTGGCACCTACATTTCCACTTCATTTGTCGGCGCGCCAGACAGGCGCTTGCAAAATAGCCGTGGGCGCAGCGGTACAGCCTGCCT
>JAHDEE010000128.1 GCA_020629005.1 Chitinophagales bacterium | reverse complement strand
CCTAAACAAGCACTAGCAACACAAACATCAGAACCAAGGTACCGTCCATGGCTCCGATGAAAAAGTGATCACTTCGGTTTTTCGTAGTGAGCATAATCAACACAGAAGTCAGCATATAACAGACTAAGAGCGAAAACAATTGGGGCACGCTTATGGCGTGAAGCAGGAACGCTCTGACTGCTGAAGTTCCAGCCAGCAAAAGAAGACAAGCCAGACACAACAGTCTGGCTTTTTTTATTCCCACCAAGATAGGAACAGTACGCAGTCCTTCTCCGGCATCATAGTCGATGTCTCTGATGTCAAATGGAACGGTAATCACAAACAAGAAGAGAAAACGCTCGGCGAGTAATAGCAGCTCAGCGGTACCAATGGAAATCGAGAACTCGACAACCGGCAACAATACTGTCGACAAGGCCCAGATCAAGGCGATCAAAAAAATCTTACTCAAACCTATATCCCTTAACCTGATCGTCCTACCCCTAACGTATATAAATGGATAAGAATAAAGCACAGTAACCAAGCCGGTAACTGACAACAGCAACTGCGATACTTGTTTCAGCATCAAAAAACTACCTAGGCTCCCAACTACTCCCAGGAAGAAGAAACAACGTAGTAGAAAGTGGTGCCTCAGCGACCAGGACAATAGCTCAGACGAACGAAGTGCAAGTTCATCTCGGTTTCTTAGCGCGAGCAAGCGATGAAGAACATAGGAAACCAGCGTTGAAGAAAACAGGCATAAAGCTACTCGATCAAACTGAATTTCAAGTCCTAGCTGCAGATAGCTGGACCACAGGGCACAAACCGCGCCGATAGCCATCCATAGATGACTGTTAAACAATAGATTTGCAAGGTATCTCTGAGTGAACTGCAGTCTACAAAGCTTTTATCAAACCAGTGGCTTCACATCAATCTAGGAAAAATATCTGAAATCGTGATTAGCTTCGATATTGAGCAAACTATAATAAATCAATTTGATCGCGTTCTCAAGATCATCGCGATGCACCATTTCTACGGTTGTGTGCATATACTTCAAGGGAAAGCTGATTAAAGCTGAAACCACGCCTCCATTACTGTAAGCAAAAGCATCCGTATCTGTTCCGGTCGATCTTGAGATCGCCTCTCTTTGAATCGGTATCTTCTTCTTCGCTGCCGTATCTATTATCAACTTCAGCAGATTATTATGGACCGGCGGCCCATAGGTAATTAAGGGCCCGTCCCCTCCTCGAAAGTCTCCATGCACCTTGGAGTCTATCATCGGTGTAGAGGTATCATGACCAACATCAGTCACTATAGCCACATCAGGTTGAATCGTATCGGTAATCATGGATGCTCCGCGTAAGCCAACTTCCTCTTGAACTGAGTTCACAATGTAAAGGCTGTACGGCAGTTTATCCTTATTCTTCTTTAGCAGCCTGGCTACTTGTGAAATCGCAAAACCACCAGCCCGGTTATCCATTGCACGCCCAACAAAGTACTTGTTGTTCAATATTTCAAATTGATCATCAAAAGTGACTATAGCACCTATATGCACTCCCAACTCCTGCACTTCGACCTTCGAGCGACATCCGCAATCGAGAAAAATATTAGTGATGCTTGGTGCTTTCGCATTGGCTTTAGACCTAATGTGTATGGCTGGCCACCCGAAAACAGCACGAACCGGCCCTTTTTCGCCGTGGATTAGAACTCTTTTGGAAGGAGCAATAAGTGGATCGGACCCTCCATTCTTGCGCAGATAAATGAAGCCATCATCCGTAATGTAATGCACAAACCATGCAATTTCATCAGCATGCGCTTCGATGACCACCCGGTACTCTTGCCCAGGATTCACAACTCCATAGGCAGTGCCGTAGTTGTCTACGCCGTATTCGTCTATGTACGGAAAAAGGTAATCGAGCCAAAGTTTCTGACCAGGCGATTCAAAGCCGGTTGGCGAGAAATTGTTTATATAATTTTCGAAGAAGGCAAGCGACGCCTTATCTAGTATGCTTTTTGCCATATTCTGTCATTTCCGATCTGGGAATCGTACTTCTCAAAAGTTGCACAAAGGTAAGCTTATGCGATAAGAAAAGAAACAATAGTCGTTAAGTGCTGATAATTGCAAAGACTATTCTGCTAGAAAAGGACTAACTTGTCTGCCCTTGTTCGCTTGCACGAATTGAAATCATGCACTGTGAACAATTGCACTTCAGATTGTTTATAGAGACGATATCTAACAATCCTTAAAACATGAATTATGAAAATGGATGATTTCATACAAAAGATGTTACAAACCGGCGTCAGCATGGCTAGTGCCGCAGCGGAAAGACTGGAAGACACAGTCAAAGACCTGATTAAGGACGGAAAGCTCTCCACAGAAGAAGGGAAGCGAATTGTAACAGACTTTATCAACGACAGCAAGGAGCAACGTAGCTTTTTAGACAATAAGTTCACCGTTGTACGAGAGCAGGTGAAGGAACGACTTGATTTGCCTACCTCCAAGGAAGTCAAGAAGCTTAAAAAGCGAGTTAAAAAGCTCGAAAAGGCCCTTGCAAAACTCGAAAAGGCTAATGAAGGGTAGTACGCCAAGGATCCTATGGAGATAAAGGAACATCATATTCTTGTACAGCGAACGGCAAGGTTTTATACAGTTGGACACGCCAGTGCCGAAACAACCGATTTATGGTTTTGCTGTCACGGCTACGGTCAGCTTGCGGCTTCGCTCATCAGAAAGTTTGAGGTTTTGGACCCCGAAAAACATTTTGTTGTGGCTCCGGAAGGCCTGTCGAGATTCTACTGGAATGGATTTGGAGGTAAACCAGTGGCTTCCTGGATGACCTCCGAAGATCGTCTCAATGAAATTGCAGACTATCTCAATTATCTGGACCGTCTTTACATTGAGATCAGGGCGAAGTTCCAGCAAGAAATCAGGGTCAATATTCTGGGATTTTCACAAGGCACTGCAACAGTGACTCGCTGGATCGCAAATCAAAAATCACGAGCCGACAATCTGATCCTTTGGGCAGGCCCCTTAGCAAGTGATGTGGAATGGCCAAAAGCAAAACCGGTACTCGATCAACTGGATCTCTACTTCGTGTACGGAAATGAGGACCCATTCATAAACGCACAGCAGGCCGAGCAACACCAAAACTCAATGAGAGAACTTGGAATCCAGCATGAAGTTCATAGATTTGATGGGCCTCACAAGGTGGATCGGCAAGCCCTGCTCACTTTATCCAATAAAATCATTTATAAGAAACAGGTCTGAAGCTTTCCGCCCGGAAAAGCCACCTGGGAAATCAGTTATGAAAAAAAGCAGAAAAGTGATTAGAATCGGGGGAGTACCCGAACATTTCAATCTACCCTGGCATCTGGCCATTGAAAACGGAAAATTCGAACAAGAAGGATTGAAAGTGAGTTGGAGAGAGTTTCCTGGAGGAACTGGAGCAATGAGCAAGGCACTGCGTGATGATGAAGTTGACATTGCCATTCTCTTAACTGAAGGCATAGTTGCAGACATCATCAAAGGAAACCCCAGCAGAATTGTTGGGCAATACATCACTAGTCCCTTAATTTGGGGAGTCCATGTCGGCGCAGACGGTCCGATCAAAACTGAAGCAGATTTAGAGGGACAGCGATATGCAGTTAGCAGAATGGGATCTGGTTCTCATTTGATGTCCTTTGTGCATGCTCTGCACAAGGGTTGGGATCCCAGTAAACAGCAATTTGTTATTGTCGGAGGCCTAGAAGGCTCCCGATCGGCATTGGCTGAGGGAAAAGCTGATACCTTGCTATGGGAAAAATATACAACAAAGCCATTGGTGGATAATGGAGAATTTCGAAGAGTAGCCGAAGTCCGAACGCCTTGGCCCTGCTTTGTAATTGTTGCCCACAAGAAATTCATCAAAAATCACCTTGGAAAGCTTGAAGCGCTGCTGTCTGTCATTCACAAAGAATGTGCAGATTTCATGGACAATGAACAAGCTATATCACTGGTTGCCGAAAGATATGACCAAAAACCGGTCGATGTACGAGCCTGGTTTAGACAAACATCCTGGTCGACCGACCATCATTTCCCCGGAGACGTGCTGGAAAAGGTAATGGAAGTACTTACTGAAGTAAAAGTTATCGAAAAGCCAGTGGCGCCATCCCGCTTATGCCATCGCTTGCTTGAACTAGCGGATTAGGATCATGTGGCGCTGCGCGCTTGACATTTTACCACTCAAAATTGTAATTTTGTTGCATGAAATGGATTTTACCGTGTGCTCTGCTATTGTGCGTGTTTGCTTGCCAGCCAAAAACTGAACAACAAGTTGAAGGCCAGAAAGTCACGACTAAGGCAGCTACCAAAACCGCCAATACAGAGAAGACAGCCACTGGCATTCCGAAAGCTGAAAAAGGCATAACTGTTGTGCGTCCAGATGGGTGGACTGACCAGGAAATGGATTTTCAAATTGGCTATTGTGTTTCAACTGTATCTAATCTCACCAATCTCAATGGATTGCAGTTTTGCGAGTGCTTCCTGTCAAAAATTCAATACTACTACGAGCCTCGCTTCTCTAAGGAGGCTTACCAGGACCAGGCACAATGGAACCAGGAATGCTTCGAGGCTGCCTCAACTGAATAATGCGCAAGTCAATGATCAAAGAGTTTTCTGTTCTGCTTTTGATGGTCTTTTGTCTTTTCGGCTGTTCCAGCAAGGAACAGAAAGAGCAGACTGAAACGCCCTCCGTTACAGCCCCGGCTCCAATCAAAACTGACAAACCTGCTACAGATAGCAGAAACCAAGCAACCGTTTTTGATAAGCCGCTCTGGGATATCAGCCAAATGGAGAAACAGGTACTCTATTGCGTCGATCAGTATATTGATATGGAGGAAATCGACCCTTACAAATTCTGCGAGTGTTTTCTGTCTAAGGCGCGATACACACACGAAATAAGATTTCTGGACCAGGCTTTTGAAGATCAGGAAGGATGGCTGCTCGACTGTATGAGAGACCACCCAAGGAGTGAATTCAGAGAAGAACAGAACTAAACGCAAACCGCTAAGCTCTTACTAAATCCCATTAAGCCATAAAAGAGAAAAGCCTTTACAGCAATTGCTGTAAAGGCTTACTTTGTTGCGGAGACAGGACTCGAACCTGCGACCTCCGGGTTATGAGCCCGGTGAGCTACCAACTGCTCCACCCCGCGATGTGACGGCAAATATAGAACATCTACAAGCTAATTGCAAGTCTATCAGTGGAATAGTACAAATTAATAGCCTCCAAAATGCATATTCCATTACCTTTGTGGCCGCATTACTAAATCTCACTCCTTTTGGAAGCTCGGCTTAAAGATCAATTACATCTTCACTTTGTAGTTCTCTTATTTGGTTTTACAGGTATTCTGGGGAAACTGATCACAGTCGGAGCACTTGAATTGGTCTTTTACCGAATGTTGATCGCCGCCCTCGCCATCGGACTAATAGCATCATGGCGTAAGATCAAGCTTACGATTCCCGTGAAAGATGTCGCCAAGATAATGTCAGTGGGAGTTATAGTAGCCCTTCATTGGCTTACTTTCTTCGGTGCCATCAAACTCAGCAATGTGTCCGTTACCCTTGGTTGCATGGCAACAGCAAGTCTATTCACCAGTTTCCTCGAGCCGCTCATCTTAAAGCGCAAATTGGCTTGGCTAGAAGTACTAATGGGGCTCATTGTCATTGCTGGACTCTACATTATTTTTCGATTTGCCTTTGAATTCTATCTTGGAATCATTGCCGCGGTTTCTTCCGCCTTTCTCGCTGCATTATTTGGTGTACTTAACAAAGGGCTTGTAGACAAGCATCCCCCAGAGCTCGTCTCCTTCTATGAAATGTTAAGTGGATTTCTTGTGTTTGGTCTAGTTCTGCTCTTCAGCACAGCTGCGAACGTCAGCACCCTCGTCATATCAGCCAGCGATATGATTTACATCGCAATTTTAGGTATCCTCTGCACTGCCTATGCATTTGTGGCTACCGTGGAGCTGCTCCGAAGACTTTCTGCATTCTTCGTGTCACTGGCCATTAATCTCGAACCGATATACGCCATTATTCTTGCGCGATTAATTTTTGGAGAGTCAGAAAAGATGCAACCTGGCTTTTACCTGGGAGCTATTCTAATCATTGGTTCCGTTCTGGCATATCCGGCATTGAAGAAGCGATTGCTTTAGCTTATATTGCCCTTGATCTGCAATAATCACGATTCATCCCGGATTTTTGCCCTGAGACTAAACCATGCCTGTCACAAATTGATTATGACAGTGGAGATTCACGCCGCATAATATGAAACAGTACCTGAAAATAATTCTTGCCCTGTTAGCAGTTGCTGTGCTCTACATAAGTGTCAAGTACCTAGGTACAATCATCGCCTACATTTGCGTTTCTGCAGTTCTTTCGCTCATCGGCTCTCCACTGGCCAGGTTCATAAATACAAAAAAGATCTTTGGTCATCGGATTCCAAGATCGCTGGCAGCACTGCTAACATTGTGTTGCTTCTATTTGGTAGTAATGGGATTTATTGGTCTGATACTCCCAGTCATCCTGGAACAAGTTCGTAACCTCGGTAGCGTGGATTTTGATTCAGTAGCGTTTACACTTCAGGATCGACTCGATCAGGTCGATGTTTGGATCACAAAGCTATTTGGCCCTACGCAGAGTTCTGCCGGTGAGTATCTTCAAGAGGCAGTCACAACATCTATAAATCCTTCAAGAATTACGGATATCTTTGGAGGCGTCGTCGGATTTGTTGGGAGCGCTTTTGCAGGAATTTTTGCAGTAAGCTTCATTACCTTCTTTCTATTGAGGGAGGAAGGGCTGATGAAGTCGGTAATCTTTGCATTCATTCCCGAAAAGGAGGAGCAACGCTTCGAAAATGTTTACGCAACTAGCAAGGAACTCCTGACTAGATACTTCATTGGTGTGTTATTACAGACGATTTGCATCGGCACACTAGTCACGTTCGGAATGTTGATAATAGGTGTAAATAACGCAGTATTGATTGGCTTTACTTCTGGAATCCTCAATATTATCCCTTACATCGGTCCGGCAATCGCCATTATTCTTGGTGTTTTGATTGTTGTATTAACCAATCCCTATGTCTCTGTTTCCATTCTCTTTTCTGTGCTTTCAGTTTATGTCATTGTGCAGATTCTGGACAACATCTTCTTTCAACCACTCATTTTCGCAAACTCAGTAAATGCCCATCCGCTAGAAATCTTCCTCTTGATCATTATTTCGGCAACGCTCGGAGGAGTAAGCATGATGATCATTGCTATTCCAGCATATACAGTCCTGCGTGTCGTGGCAAAAGAGTTCATGAGTGAATCCAAAGTCGTCAAAACTTTAACTAAAAGGCTCTAAGGGATAAGAAATCAATAACTGTCTGATTTTGACGCCGCAAGAAATGATTTAGACGAGGCATTTTTTGACAGCATCCTTGTTGGCTGGTGGAGAAAAATAACGATGGATAAATTATTTCTAGCAAGTCAAAATGGACAGTTATTGATTCTCTATCCCTAAACTGGTTGCATGCAGCAATTCTGCAGAGACCACACTCAAGAAGCAATCAATATTTCTCATTACGCCCAAAATCCTTTATCCTTGCAAATTCTTTAAAATCAGTCTCATGGCCAGGAAAAACAAAGGAAGAGTTGTCTACAGCACCAACCCAAATTATGAACCTGAATACGACGATCAGGAAGTCGAGACGCCAGAACCGGGCAGCCAAAAGCTGAGAGTTGAACTCGACAAAAAAAGAAGAAGAGGCAAGCAAGTGACCCTCATTACCGGTTTTGTGGGGAAAAGTGATGATCTAAAAGAATTAGCCAAAGAGCTCAAAACCAAATGCGGAGTGGGAGGATCTGCTAAAGACGGTGAGATTATCATCCAGGGCGACTTCAGAAAAAAAATCACCGAAATTCTCACAAGCCTGGGTTATCAGGTTAAGATGATCGGCTAGTGGTGCTTGGCCGAAATAATGAACCGGCAAAATGAGCTGCTTCTCTTTTCCCCGGCTAAGGCAGGAATAAGCAGTCTGTTCGTAGCTATATGACGACGAGTCACGAATGCCAATGGAAAGCAAAGACATTTTGGTGATCATTTATTAAGTCATACTACCAGGCTATTTTTGTGCTGACAACATCAACACGATAGCAAGAAAGCCAAAGAGTATATTTGGAATCCATGCCCCCCAAATTGTGGGTAGATCTCCCAAGGTCGAAAAGGTACTAGAAAACTGAAAGCAGACAACATAGGCAGCGCTCAGTGCAATGCCAAAAAACAAGTGAAATCCAGTACCTCCACGCACCTTTCTTGAACCAATCGACATTCCGATGATCGTAAGAAAAAAGGTGGCGAACGGCATAGAGCTTCGCCGGTGCTTTTCCATTTCAAAAAAGGATATATTGTTTGAACCTTTGAGCGTTTCACGCTCTATAAATGTGTTCAACTGCGGCGTTGACATAGCCTCTTTGAGGTGTACGAGATCGGTAAATTCTGAGGGCTTAACATTAAGCACGGTATCCATCTTCTTTCCTCTTCTGATCCGCTCCTGCTCACCATTTATCCTTCTATGATAATAATTCTGAAGCTGCCAGGTACTGTCTCGAAACCTGGCCTTCTTTGCATAGAGCATACTGACCCGGTCCTCTTTAGTAAAAGTCTCCAGAATGAAGTGCGTTGCAGAACTATCTCGCATACTAAAAGTGCTTGCAGAAACATAGTTCTGGGCATCCATCTGAATGTGTACATTCTGAGTAAGGTCCTTAGACTTTCGTTTCAAATGAAGGTCCTCAAAATTGATTCGTCGTGCATTGGATTGAGGTACGAGATAATGATTTGCATACAGCTGAAAACCAACCAATAATGCAGCAGAGATGAAGTAAGGGACAAACAGCAATCGATAAAAACTCATGCCCCCGTTGAGCATGGCTATGATCTCAGATTTATAAGCCAGCTTGCTGGTAAAGAAAATGACCGAAATAAAAATAAATAAAGGACTGAGCAGCAAAACTATCCAGGGGATGAAATTGAGATAGTATTCAGTAATGATCTGCCAAAAGCCCGCACTAGAATCAAGGAAGTCATCAACTTTCTCAGTAAAGTCAATCACAACGGCAATTGCCGTAAAGAGTAGAATAGAAAAGAGGTAAGTTCCGAGGAACTTAGCGATTATATAGCGATCAAGCAGTTTCATGTCTTATCTTGATTCTCCAGGTCCAGAGAGAGGTAATGAGGATTCAGATGACCAGCCTAACCATTTTACTAGCGGCGTCACAACACGATCCCCACTAAAGTAGAGCCGGATTCAACCACTATGCTACTGATCCTTCCAACATACCATAAAACGCCTCTTTGTCCAAAAAATTTCGAAGCACCTTCTTGGCACCTGCCGCTTTGAGTTTCCCGGTTCCTTCCGCATCTATACCGATAAATGAAAGACCGATCAACTCGGAAGTCCTTAGATCCCATAGCCCATCTCCTACATAGTAAATCTTTTCGAAGTCGATGTTCGGAAACATTTTTTCGGCCAATCGGATAGCATGCTTTGCAATTTCGTCCCGGGTGGTGTAGATATCTGCATTACCAAATGGAATGCCGTCATAGTCAATGTTGACCATATTCAATTTCAGCTCAGCAGAGTATCCCCAACATCCCGTCGACAATGCAATCTTGTAGTCCTCATGTTCTCTAAGCTCCGCGATCAGATTAGCAGCCCCGGGCACCTCCGAAAATTGATCCGCATCCATCGTTTCCCCCTCAAGGTTACTGATAAACTCCTCTTTGATACGTTCGAACTCATCTTCAGTTGGCGAGCGTTCTAACTGACGTTTGAAAGACTCCCTTACACAGCCAGGATCAGTAACCTGCAAAAAGTCCATCTCCTCCCAACTTTGATCACTGAGCCCCATTACCTCTTCTAGAGCCTCTCTAAAACAGCGCTGGTCAACCTCATTAGTGCGAGTAAGTGTACCATCTATATCAAAAAGAATCAGTTTCATAGCCTATTCTGCAGTTTAGGAACCATCTTGTTCTTCCAGCTGGCAAAGTCACCTTCAATTATATGTAGGCGAGCTTGCTTAACTAACCAAAGATAAAAAGCCAGATTGTGTATTGATGCAATTTGGGCACCTAATAATTCATCTGAACGCATTAAATGCCGAAGATAGGCCTTAGAGTGTGTTCTACTGGTGTATGCAGGCGATTTGATGTCTATAGGACTAAAGTCTCGCTCCCATTTCAGGTTCTTAATGTTAATGATCCCTTCGCTGGTGAACAACATACAGTGTCGAGCATTGCGAGTAGGCATGACACAGTCGAACATATCGATTCCCAAAGCAATCGATTCCAGAATGTTAGCAGGTGTTCCAACACCCATTAGATAACGAGGCCTGTCCTTTGGCAATATTTGACAGACCAAATCCGTCATCGCATACATATCCTCATGAGGTTCTCCCACCGAAAGTCCTCCAATCGCATTACCAGACATATCCGAATTCGCAATATACTCCGCAGAGCGTTTTCGCAAATCTGGAAACACACTTCCTTGCACAATCGGCAAAAGCGTTTGTTTGTAGGAATAGCGCTCATCCGTCTCCCCTACCCTCTTAATGCATCGATCCAACCAACGATGTGTCATTTCCATCGAGTTCTTGGCATACTCATACTCGCAGGGATATGGCGTGCATTCATCAAATGCCATGATAAAATCGGCACCAATCTTCCGCTGTGTATCCATTACACTTTCCGGAGTAAACAAATGATAGGAGCCATCGATATGCGATTGAAAACGCACTCCGTCTTCGGTGATCTTTCGCTTTTTTGCAAGTGAATATACCTGATAACCCCCACTGTCGGTAAGAATCGGCTTTGACCAATTGTTAAACCTATGTAAACCCCCTGCTTCTTCCAATACCTCCAGGCCGGGACGCAAATACAGGTGGTAGGTATTGCCCAGAATGATCTCAGCACCTATCTCATATTCTAGTTCATGCTGGTGAACGGCCTTCACGGTGGCAGCAGTCCCGACAGGCATGAAAATCGGCGTTTGGATTGTTCCATGATCGGTTTCAACTATCCCGGCACGGGCATTAGAATGTGGATCATTGTGTACTAAGCTAAACTTCATAATAATAGGCTGGAATAATGCCCACAAAAGTAACTTTTTTCATTTATCAATTTATGCTTAATTTTGGCCAACCATTGAGCCACAAAATCCGCTATATCCTCTTGCCTGATCAGTTAAACCCGACTCATTGGTAATCGACTATAGTCCTATCTTTCTGCTACTCACAGTAGTCTGCTTTCTTTTCTTATTAGGGCAGATCGCTTTTTACCTGCTGGCTTTTTCACGCCTTAGCCTATACAAGTCAAAAGAACAGGGAAAGTCTGTAATCACCAGAAGAGCAGTCAGCGTGATCATTTGCGCCAAGGATGAGGCTGACAATCTGGAAGCATTCTTACCGCTTATCTGCCAACAAGACTACCCCCTCTTTGAAGTGATTGTGGTAGATGATTCTTCAATTGATGAAACCGCCGAAGTTCTAAAGCATTTTCAGGCAATATATCCAGTCCTAAAGGCTATTTCCACTGCCGGAATGCATCGCGACATGCAGGGCAAAAAGTTTGCACTGACACTGGGCATAGAAAGTTGCAGCTATGACCAGATACTCTTGACGGATGCAGACTGCAGACCGAAAAGCAATCTTTGGATTGAAGAAATGATAGAGGAGCTGCAATCTCCAAAGTCCATTGTTCTTGGCTATGGCGCCTACCACAAGCAGCCGACATTACTAAACAAGCTGATTCGCTATGAAACACTGATGACGGCAGTGCAGTACTTTTCCTTCGCATTGCACGGTTTCCCTTATATGGGTGTAGGCAGAAATCTTGCCTATAAGAAAGAACTCTTTCTCGCGGCAGATGGCTTTCAAAGACATGGACATATGAGCTCCGGTGATGACGACCTCTTTATCTCTGAAGTCGCTACAGCCGACAATACGGCCATCAGAATAACTCCAAGAAGTCATACCGTATCTCAAGTCAACGACACCTGGAAAGCCTGGTTTAGACAAAAAAGACGTCACCTAAGCACCGCCACCTCTTACGACGAGCAAATCCAATTGCTGCTGGGCATTTTTAGTGCAACCCACATGTTTTCCTGGCTCAGTTTTCTGCTGCTTATGATCGGGTCAAACCTTCACCAATCTCTCCCGACTTTGATGGCTATCCGCTGGCTTCTGATGTTTGTCGTATTGTTTCCCATTGCACGCAGACTGGAAGAAACCGATTTGCTTTGGCTACTACCTTTACTCGATTTTCTATTTTTCATATACTTGACCGTAATGGCTCCATTTCTCATCTTTAGAAAGGACCGGCAGTGGTAAGTAAAACAACTGCCTGGCAATGGTCCCTCGGGCACTAAAAGTTCGTAACACCTTTGAGGAGCTTATCTTTTTGTCAGACAAGGCGCGAGGAGGGAGCATAGCCTTAGCTACGGCACCGACGAGCAACGAAGTATGACAGAAATAGAAGCACTTAAAGGTGGTGCGAATTTCGTTTGCGTAGCACTAGGAAGTCCTCTTTTCTCCCGTGTACATAAAAGCCTTTGGTATCATTCTGTAATAACTGCCCTTGTCTTCGCAGATGGTCCGACCACATTTACAGGAAACACGATTATTTGCAAAAACGAAATCATATTCCTTCGTAATCTTGGTTTTGTGGCAACGAAGCACTTGCCCCTTCCCCACCTTGTCATATTTCCAAATTTTACGCTTGCAACCCGCACACTTGATCGTCAACATGCACTATTTTTTAACAACATGCACAAGATATTTCTCAGCAAACAATTCTTCATCGATCAGCGAACGCAAATCCCATAACTGCTTGGGAAGCCTTACCTCGCTCAATTCCTCTCGCAAATCCCCTCCCTTCAGCAACAACCACCCATTGGATATCTCATTGGACTTATCGCGAATCACCAACCTGTAAGTCCAGTCAATTATCTTTTGCGTTCTGGCTACCGCCCTTGAAATCACAAAATCATAATCCTCTTTCAAGTGCTCCATACGAATATGACTAGCTCTCACATTCTTTAATCCCAGGTCTTCGACCACCGCCTCCACAACTTTGATCTTTTTTCCGATTGAATCAACCAGATGAAAATCCACTTTCGGAAACAAGATCGCCAAAGGAATCCCGGGAAAACCTCCTCCCGTGCCGGCATCAAGAATCTTCGTGTAAGGCAAAAATTGAATCAACTTGGCAATGCTTAGGCTATGCAAGACATGCCGCAACATCAGCTGGTCAATGTCTTTCCTCGATACGACATTTATCTTTGAATTCCAATCTTCATACAATGCGGGTAAACGATCAAACATTTCAAGCTGCTCCGCACTCAAATCCGGGAAATGTTGTACAATTTTTGATAACATGCATGGGTAATTCTGCTCTAGCGATTCACTCAAAAAAACAATATAGTAAATCTAACTTTCAGACAAATCCACATAAACCCCATATTGAGAACCTCAGTAAAGCGATAAAATGCAAATTTAGGCATCTATGCCTAAATATTGTCACATTGCCAACATTTTGAACATACATTCTTAAACCACATTCTGTTATCTTACAAACGAAAAAAAATCAGCTTAATCATCTGTCATTCAAAAGCGTTTAATTTATGGGAAAACATCTATTTTTCGCTATCATCTTCGCACTAGGATTTTGCGCATTTGAGTCTAATGCACAGGACACCTATCCGCAGATTTATCAGCTAATGCAAGCAAAATGCGCCTCCTGTCACAGTGGAGATGTCCCTGCGGGTCAGCTGGATTTATCCGGAAGTGAACAAGAAGTATACAATGCCTTGGTGGGCACCTTTCCTGTCAACCCATCCGCAGCAAACAAGGGTTATCAATTGGTAAAACCTGGCTATCCCCGCGAAAGCTTCTTCTACAAAAAAATCAATGCCGCACTGGATCCCGATTTTCAACTTACAGCATCCGAAGGTGGGTTAATGCCAGTATATCAAGAAGCAATGACTGATCCGGAAATCGAGCTTGTTCGTCAATGGATCGTGCATGGTGCACCAATAGATGGGGTTGTAAAAGGTACCAACCTAATCGAGGACTATTACGCTGCTGGTCCAGGCATCGAAACAGAATACCTTGAGCCACCAGCTGCTGACGAAGGATTCCAGATTTTCTACGATCCTGTTTTTCTTGCTCCGGGTGAGGAACGAGAATTCACGCAGAAATTTGTTCTGGACGTTCCGGAAACCATGGAAGTCACTAGAATCGAAGCCAAAATTCACGAGTATTCTCATCACTTCGTTTTGTATAAGTATTTCCCTGAAACTGCACCAAACGTAACCGAGGGAAGAAAAGTGAGCGAAGGTTTGCTGGATGTAATCGACATAAACACAGGCGCTACGCCATTGGCCGTCTGGATGTTTAGCGACGACAATGCTTTGCCTCCAGGCACTGCCTACGTTTGGCCTTCCGGCACATCGCTGGATCTCAATTACCACATTAAAAACTACAGCTCCACATCTATTCTTTCTGCATCTGTGTACCTCAATGTCTATACGCAGCCAGCAGGAACGGCCGAGCAGGAGATGCTATCAGGTTTGGCTACTTATGGCGAATTTGATCCATTTATCCTCAACATTCCAAACACGGGAGAGACGGCACTCAAGTATGACTGGTTTGGTCCGAGTGATTTCGAAACCACCTATTTCTGGAAATTCCAGGGACATACACATGCCTTGGGAACTGATTTCGACATCTACCTCCGCAACCCGGATGGTACTGAAGGCGAGCAAATTTACGAAGGTTTCTACGATAGTTATCACCAATTCGACCAAGGCTATTTTGACTATGCACATCCACCGATCCTGCGCTACGACGAACTACTTCCCATCAAAAACAGCGACGGTTTGGTCATGTCAGCAAAGTGGGTAAATGAAGGCCCGGAAGATGTAGGATTTGGCTTGACAACCGATGATGAGATGTTTGTTACTTATTACCAATACACCTTAGGCCCTACCTCCTACTCCACCAATGCGGAAGATGCAACAGCTAGCACTTTGTTCGAAGTTTACCCGACTGCATATGAGGGACAAACGAATATCCGATATCAATTGGAACAAGCTGCCGAGGTAAATCTCTCTGTTTTCGATGTGACTGGAAAACTGGTTCAGGAAATAGCCAATCAACCACAAGAAGCAGGAGGCTATCAGTACGACTTCTCTGCCGCTGCTTCTGGGCATTCAACTGGCATGTACATTGTCAAACTGTCAATAGATGGAATGACGGATACGAGAAAAATTATCGAACAGTAGGATTAATAAGATCAGGAGCGAAACCTAATCCTTCGCGTTCTGTTCTTCCCGCTGTCCATTATAATGGAGGCTACATGCAGGGCTTCGCTGCTAAGCTATCCGAGTCTGCTCTGGCAGCCTCGGCTAGCATAGCGCTCAGTCCCTGCCTGCAGCCTCCATTTCCATTTCCATCGGGGCTATTCTGCACCTTCGCTCCCCCGCGGCCACAGACCAAAATAAAAGTGTTTCCTCTTAACGTAGATTAGAAACCTTTACGCTCGAAGTCTTTAAGTACCATCTTGGTATAACCCGTGGGAAACAACCTGGCAACTCGATCAAAGCGCCGCGCATCACTGCCAATCAAGACTCTTGATTTCTTCTTCTTGACTGCTTGTATGATCTGGTCTGCTGCATCTTCAGGAGTGGTGATAAAGGTCGTTTCGAACTTTGTAATCAATCGCTCTTGCTCTCCCTTGTCCAACTTCGAATTCTCCCAATTCGCATCTTTTCCAATGTTGGTTTTGATTCCACCAGGGTGCACGCTATGAATGCTAACATGAGGAAATTCTTGAGCCGCCTCCATACGAAGAGATTCCGTAAAGCCTCGAATGGCAAACTTCGATGCACAGTAAGGGCTTTGACCTGCAAGGGCTGCGAGGCCAAGCACACTAGACACATTAACCAAGGCGGCCTCATCTTGCACTTTCAATTCCGGCAGAAAAACCTTTGTACCGTAAACCATCCCCCAAAAATTGATATTCATCAACCACTCGAAGTCTTGATAGTCCACTTCTTCCACAGTAAATTTACCTAAGGCAACACCCGCATTATTAATCACAAGATCTACCCTACCAAACCTGCGAATAACCTGATCGGCAAATTCATCCCATGAAGGTCGGTCAGCCACATCAAACTGTGCCGGAAGCACAGTCGTTCCACTTTCTTCCAGTTCAGCTGTAAGCGTCTCAAGACGCTCCGGATTGAGCTCGTTGATGGCCAACAAGCATCCTTCCTGACCTAGTTGCCAAGCGAGCGCTTTACCTATTCCAGAGCCTACACCAGTGACTACTGCCACCTTGTTTTTGAGGTTTTTCATTGGGGTATCGTTTTGGATAGGAGCTAAGATACACAGACTTATGAGAGATTGATTTTGCAATCAGCAAGAAATTTCCGTCATTGCGGAACTTTTACTGCACTATTACTTGTTATTAATGCAGTCCTTTGACAGAAACAGTAAATACGGGGTTGACCGGTATTGACAGTAGAGTTATTGGTAAGTGTAAGCATGTCGAGATTTGTGTACTTAGCTCGTAAAAACTAATACTCAACCATATTTTAGATGGCACTCCAAGTGTCCGTATGGCTGCCTAATTCTAGGAATTAGCACCTACTGTTCCGCCGCAACGTCGTTTCCTGACCGACAGCCGCCGAGCATCAACCAAACCCTCAGGATAGTTTCTGGTGGTGCTGTACTAGCCATCAGTTGCGAAACCACTAGTTCTAGGCTCGCACAAGGATTGTGTTCATCCATATGCGCAGCCGAATCCTTAATGTAACACTAAGCATGTAGAAGCCTCATTAGTGCTTTATCTGGACGCGGGTTCGATTCCCGCCAACTCCACAATCATGGCCCCAAAATCCGCTAGCCGGCTTTTTGGGGCCATTTTTCTCTTCCTTCCCAACAACTACCCTGATATACAATCCTGACTTGGTCCCTACACGATACGCGGCTATCCGTCGTGCGGTTCGACAATTGTATTGTCAAATACCCCTACAATAAGTACGCGAGTTTCTGGTTGGCAGTTAAGGGGCTCCGAAGCAAGAGTTGAGTGCATAGATTTGTGCAGCCAATTCGGTTTGAAGGAACCGTATAAAGGTGAAAGTGAAACTCGTAAGCTCGAAATACGGTTACTTATCATAGCCAATTCTCTAATGGAATTGAAGAATGATCCGGAGTTGTTGCTGTTTTTGCAATTCGCTTTCCGTAATCCGTGATCGATAATCCGTGACCCAATCCTTAATCCGCAATTCAGCATCACACATCCCCAAAAAAAGGGAGCAACCCTTCCTTTCGAAAGTGCCACTCCCTAAAAAATGAAGGCGTGTTTTTTACCTAATAATGATCAATCTGGTTGTAGATTCTGCATGCTCACCGATTAACTTGAAGAAGTAAACCCCTTCACTTAAGTCACTGGCATCCAAATCTATAGCATAAAGTTGATTGGCTTCCACTTCAGCGTCAAATACCTTTTGCACCAACCTTCCATTGACATCCATCAAGAAGATGCTGATGGCATC
>JAHDEE010000433.1 GCA_020629005.1 Chitinophagales bacterium | reverse complement strand
TTAATCACCCTCAAAGATAGTCCAATAAATCGCAAATGCAACAATGTTGCATTTACATTCATCAAATCACGGGAAGCGCCATTGATTAATTCTCCGCCTCTGCTTTTAATTCCGAATTGAATTGATTGTAGGCAGGCAAAGCCGCATTCCCTAAATCTTCTGTTGAGAAAACGGGGTTTGTTCCCTGAAACTCATCCGTTTGAATAAATCGGGCTTGACAGTCAGAAATAGCTTCTACCCTAAAAATGTGGTTGTCTACAATACCTGGAAATGTTGAACTAGCAGCTGACCAACCGAATTGCTCCCCTTCTGTATAAATCAAATTACGAGTGAATTGACTTTCGGTAGGCTCTCCAGTAACAGGATCGGGGAAAATATAGGTAACGGTGACTTCTCCTCCCTCTCTTATATCTCCCTCTAATCCCTGAAAGGAGGTGCTCCAGTTTGGCATATTGTCAAAATCTGTGAGCACTGCCCACAATTCAGAAGCAGAAATATCGACTACTACATCCGTGTAAACGCGATGATGTTCGCTATCGATTTCTACAAGCTCTGAGCTTGTAACATCCAGACTTGAATCGGGTGTACAATCATCATCATCTGAACAACTTGCCATTGTAAAAATCACAAACAGCATAAATAGGATTTCAAGACTCTTCTTACTCATTTTTATCATTATTTGGCTTTATAAATGGCCACAAATGTAAAGCTGGCAATGATAAGAGCTCTTGCTAAAAGGCAAGAAATGGAGATTACAATTTAATTCTACTTAAGGTAAAGGGAGTCATTCCAAGGAAGGAAGCAATGTACTGCCGTGGTGCATATTGTGCTGCCTGTCCATAGGTATCCACAAACAACTGATAGGCTTCCTTTTTGCTACCGCTGTAAAGTTTACGCTGAAAGTTGACCTTTTCTTTTAAGATCAGTTCATAATATTTCCTTTCAAAAACAGACCAATTGCTGATAGAAGCCCTGACTTCTTTCAGATCTTCCTCGGTCAAAATGAAAATATCGCTCCGCTCCAGAGCTTCAATGGCTCTTTCGCTTGGCTGATCTGATTGGTAGCTATTCAGTTCAGAAAAGAAGGCTCCTTCTTCGATAAAGGCAGTCGTAATCTCTTTGCCCTCTTCATCATAGTAATAGCTTCTAAGTAAGCCTTTATCCAAAAATCCCAAAATTCT
The DNA here is from genome assembly GCA_020629005.1 of Chitinophagales bacterium. GTDB lineage: Bacteria > Bacteroidota > Bacteroidia > Chitinophagales > UBA2359 > JAHDDV01. The sequence continues at coordinate 1,650 of JAHDEE010000433.1, read as the reverse complement.
ATTTTGCTGACCAATTTCTATAAAGTTTTCAGTCCGTTCAAAGGGAGTCACTCTTAGCTTCTGTTCCAGGCAAGCATACTCTCCGATCGTCACCGTTGTGAACTTGTTTATCAAATCAAAGATCTTTCTACTCATTTGATGGTCGTTTGGATTGCCTACAAATCTACGGAAAGTTACACCGGATAGTCCCTACTCAATTAGCATCAATGTAAAAACCAAAGATGCGATAGCCCTTCAATTTTTATCTCTTTCTTCCAAAGATCATTTCAAAGAAACATTCGCTTGGTTCGTCTTTTTAAGTTGGAGCCCAGCAGAATCACTCATTCCAACACCCGTCGGGCTGTCCGTTCCAATGCAAGCACCAGTCAGGGGCTTCGTGTATCCACTACCTGGGTCTCTCCGCCTGCGCTCCGAGCCCCAGTTAGTGGCACACTCAGTCCCCTGTCTGGCACTTGCATTTCCACTTCCATCCCGGCTAGATAGCACCGTCTGGTGGTCTAGGGCGGGGCTGGAGCAAGATAATCTAAATTAGCCAATGCTGCTGCTCCGTGGCAGCTCATTTTTGTTTGATCTACTCCAGCTTAGCGATATGAGCTCAAGTATTCCATGGCAACCAACGCACTGGCCCAGCGTTACCTCCAGGTGGCGACTGAAATCTAAAAAGCTTGCGTGGTGATTTAGGCGAAGCGGCTGGCGTTATCAGCTCCTGCATTCCATGGCGACCAAGACCCTTGCCCAGCGTCACCTCCAGGTGGCGACTGAAATCTAAAAAGCTTGCGTGGTGATTTAGGCGAAGCGGCTAGCGGTATGGATCTATTGTGCCTTTGCCCTCTTGAGTAATAGAATCTATCTCATCCTACAAAAGAATCCACACACCCAAAACCAATACAAGTACTAATTGCAGGATAAAATTGTTTTTCTCATTTCCAACAAATAGTAGCCTCAGTACCATATCTGCCATAAATAGGATCGCAACTGCAATAGCTGCATACAGAGCTACTAGTAGCCCCCAACCTTCCGGACCTGGAAAAACCACGAAATAAACCACAATTCCCAAACCCGCTAGGTACAAGATCGAGAAAGGCGTGACTAATGGGATTATCTTCTTTGCGTGCATCTAGTGGTCTTGAATAATACGATTGTCTGTGATCTTGAATTTCATGCATATGGCTGCTAATTCTGTGCCTGTATTTCACAATCCATAAATCGATCGCTGTATTGTTGACCAACGCCAATCACAAATCCAATGATTCCCAAAATCGTATTCAATACCAGATACCAAGTTGGATACCTTGCCAACCAAAGTAGACTTGAATGCTGGTACCGATACAAGAACTGCAGATGATGATATATCCAAAATAGAATTCCTATCATCACTGTTATTCCAACACTCCTAGACTTCATGCATAATTTGAATTGTGAGTTTAAGCAAAGTCATCCAAAGCCCAGTCCTGAACATCTTCAATCAGGACCAAACAATGACCGGCCTTAGATAGTTTGGCATTAAGAAATTCGGAAGCAAGGCGCGTAAAGAAACATTTATTGTTTGAGCCACAGAGAAATCGAAAATTTAGAGGTCGAAACCGGCGAGTTTAAATGTTTTAGCGTTTTGATTTCGAATTTTAGCCAAGCTATCTCCAGCCCAGTGCC
>JAHDEE010000127.1 GCA_020629005.1 Chitinophagales bacterium | reverse complement strand
CTCCTTGCTCCTTGATCTTTGCTCCTTACTCCCTACTCCTCGAAAATACATTTGTCCGCCAAAAAGCAACTACAGCCTATCCATTAGCTTAACTTAGGGTAAGTCAAAACCCAATAATGAGGCGATTTTTGTTAACACTTTTAGGTGCCCTACTTATGCTTGGTTGCTTTAAATCAGAAGAGCAGCTGCCGGAGATTGAAGAATCACCCTGCGAATGGCCGGATGCCGAAAGCAACAGTTTATTCTATGTAGATGCAGCGGGTGATCAGCGGCTGTGGGCAGGGGAAGACAGCTCCACCCATTTCCTGGCCAACAATTTTTCACTCGATCCCTGCAAATTACATTATGGAATTGGCAGAGAACTCTTTCCGGCACTCATTGAGACGAAATTTCAAGCACTTTCAGATGTAATAACTCGTTATCCAGACCATGAACGCTGTATTGTTGTAAAAAGCAGTGTCGACACCAAGATTTTCCCGTACTCGGTGCTGCAGCCACATGAGCTGGTCAATATTCAGGTTGGCTCTCAGTCTCTAATGGTCGTGTATTGCTTTCTGGCTGACCTGGCAGCAGTATATAAAAGAAATTATTGTGGTAGAAACCTCACCTTTGCCGTGAGCGGATACACCTACTACGATGAAGACATCAAAGATGGATTGGAAAGCTTCATCCTATGGGATCGCGATACGGAAAGCCTCTGGTGGCCCATCACCAATCGCGCCATCTCGGGCCCTTACCGAGGTGTGGATATGGAAAAGCACGAATCACAAAACTGGGATATCCTCACCTGGAGCGAAGTGGTAGAACAGTACCCATACGGCAAGGTGATGCGTTCCGGCCAATCCTTCGATCCTCCGGAGACCTGGACTTTGGTTGGGGAGGCGGGTTGTGGTGGCTGAGCCCAAATACCAGATACCAAATACCAGATACCAAATACCAGATACCAGATACCATTTCTCGCATCCCACATCCCATATCTCAAATGCCAAATCCCCGCTAGCAACTACCCCCCAAAAAACCTATCTTTGCAGCCAATAAAATAGTAGAAGAATGAGTAATCCAACTGTAGACCATCAAAACGGCAGAGCTGCCAAAACAGACCTATATCAGGCGCACGATTATATGTTAGTAGATGAGCTATTGACAGAAGAGCAAAAGCTGATTCGCGACTCTGCCAGAGCATGGGTGAAAAAGGAAGTGAGTCCAATCATCGAGGACTATGCGGAACGTGCAGAATTCCCTTCGCAGTTGCTCAAAGGGCTAGGTGAAATTGGTGCTTTTGGGCCTACAATTCCGGAAGAATATGGTGGAGCAGGGATGGATTATACCTCCTACGGACTGCTGATGCAAGAATTGGAACGCGGTGACTCAGGCATCCGTTCAACGGCTTCTGTTCAGAGCTCTTTGGTGATGTTTCCCATCTACAAGTTTGGTACGGAGGAGCAGCGCAGAAAATACCTTCCAAAATTGGCCACAGGAGAAATGATGGGCTGTTTTGGACTTACGGAGCCGGATCATGGTTCTAATCCTGGAGGAATGCTCAGCACCATCAAAGATGCCGGAGATCATGTGATCCTAAACGGATCCAAAATGTGGATTTCCAATTCACCATTTGCAGATATTGCGGTGGTTTGGGCAAAGGATGAAGAGGGCAAAATACGCGGAATGGTCGTAGAAAGAGGTGCCGAAGGTTTCACCACTCCTACGATTCACAAGAAATGGTCTCTGCGCGCATCCGCCACCGGCGAACTCGTATTCGAAGATGTCAAAGTACCTAAAGAAAATCTATTCCCCGATATCCGGGGACTACGCGGTCCATTAACCTGTCTGTCCTCAGCCAGGTTCGGTATTGCCTGGGGAGCGATCGGTGCTGCTTCGGATTGCTATGATACGGCGCTTCGCTATTCACAAGAGCGTATTCAGTTTGATAAGCCAATTGGTGCTTTCCAGCTCACGCAAAAGAAGCTCGCCGAAATGATCACAGAAATCACCAAAGCACAGCTACTTGCCTGGCGACTTGGCCAATTAAAAGATCAAGATCGAGCCACACCAGCTCAGATTTCAATGGGCAAGCGTAATAATGTCAACATGGCTCTAGAGATCGCTCGCGAATGTCGTCAGATTCTCGGCGGCGCCGGCATATCCGGAGAGTATCCAATCATGCGCCATATGATGAACCTGGAATCTGTAGTTACCTACGAAGGCACCCACGATATCCACCTGCTAATTACAGGTATGGATGTGACTGGGTTTAATGCTTTTAAGGGGTAGAGAGTAGAGGGTATAGGGTAGAAGGTACAGTAGAGGGTATACAGTAGAGGGTATACAGTAGAGGGTATAGGGTATAGGTTTTTTGTGGAATTTTGTGGCTTGGGTGCTCTTTAGGTTATTGAATTTAACTTAAAGACCAAAATTATGCACAATTTCAGAAAATTAGAGGTCTGGCAAGAGGCCATGCTACTCGTGAAAACACTGTACCACTACACGGAGAATTTACCGCCAGAAGAGAAGTTTGGCCTAAAGAGCCAGCTTCGCAGAGCTGCAATTTCGGTGCCTTCTAACATTGCCGAGGGCTGTGGTAGTAGTCACCACAAACAATTTCTCAGGTACCTCGAAGTGGCTAACGGGTCTCTGTATGAAATCGAGACTCAGTGCATCCTCTCGGAAAGACTGGGATACCTGAATCCGAATGAACTTGACTCGCTTCTGCCACAAATACATCGACTACAGAAGCGGATGTACCAATTTATTAAATCGATACGATCCAGACAGATTTCTGTAGAGCCACAGTAAACTTCTTGGACACCTCGATGCTGCACCATTAATCATTATCTGATTTCTCACTAACCACTTGGAGGTCAACAATGTTAGGAGAGATTTGATCAATCTAAAAGTAGATTTTCAGTCTGTACTTATCCACATCTCAAGGTGTCTATGCGCTTTGAGAATACAGTGTTAGGCAAAAAAAAAGCAGCGCTGCATTGCCTTGAGCCTCAGGCATGCATCGTAGGAATTTGGAGTATTCCGGTCAGGGTCTAGCCGAATGGCATTGCATTTGACCTAGTAGGAGTACGACAAAACAATTTTACGATGCGAGAGAAATTTAGATTGCTCTTACTGTCTGCGCTAGTGTGTGGGGCCCTGACAGGATGTGCAAAAGAGGAGGTGGATACAAATTTCCGAAACCTATTGGCCCAATCGGATAAAGGAACAGTTTTTCTCTATAGTCAGGATCGCGCAGACCCCTATGAGAGAGTGCGGGAGCTTGGGCCGGAGGAGCTCAAGGAACTGGAAGACATTATGATTATGGATGGTAAACGTCGACACGACTGCGATCCGGATGGAGCGATATTCTTCTACAATGACAAGGAGATTATCATGAAGATGCGGTTTAGTCTTGATGACGAATGCTCTTCCGGTGTCTATCTAGATGATGGACGATTATTGACCCGAAATATTTCGGTAAAAGGTAAGACCTTGCTAAGAAGCAAACTGGCGCTCGGGCAATTGGCGCGAGAATAAAGCCCAAAAAAATAGAGGGTATAAGTACTTTAAAAGTACCCTATACCCTCTACTCTATACCCTCTACTCTATACTCTATACTCTATACTCTATACTCAATCCCCCCCTACTCCGCAATCACTTCAAAGCTAATTGTTTCTTTAATTCGATTGTGGAAGCTCACATCAGCGGTGAATGTACCCAATTGCTTGATTTCATCCTTAATGCTGATCTTTCTTCTATCTACCTCAATTCCAGTTTCCTTCTTGATTGCCTCGGCCAACTGTACATTGGTCACGCTACCAAAAATCTTCCCGGTCGTACCCACCTTGGCACCCACCTTAATCGGTGTTTCCTTGATGCGCTGTACCATTTCCTGAATCTCAGCAAGCATAGAAGCTTCCTTCTTGTCAATCTGACGTCGGATTTCTCCGATTCTGGCCGTATTCGCCTTATTGGCTACCACTGCCTTTCTCTTTGGAAGCAGGAAATTTCGACCATAGCCGTTCTTCACCGTTACAGTGTCGTACTTATAGCCTAGATTATCCACGTCCTCCAGCAAAATAACATCCATGACGTTCTTTAATTTCAAGTGTTAAAAACAAATCTCCAAAAACACATAAATGAACTTCTCTCCTCCTCTGGCAGCTCCTTTACCCGGATTAGCAGGCCAGGCAGCAGATACGAGAATGAAACACATTTCAACATGCTAAAATCTGAATCCAACCACTTTTTGTTTTGAAATACGGTGTCTCTCAAGATCACCCATTACTTGTAAAGGTCTGTTACATATGGCATCAAGGCAATCTGACGACAACGTTTTACCGCTGTAGCCACACGTCGCTGCCACTTTAGTGAGTTTCCAGTAAGCCTTCTTGGAAGAATCTTACCCTGCTCGTTCACAAACCGGACGAGAAAGTCTACGTCTTTGTAATCAATGTACCTGATCTTGTTTTTCTTGAATCGACAGTACTTCTTCTTACGTTGCCCAATCTTGGGCGTGGACATAAACCTAATTTCTTTGTTAGTACTCATAGCTAGAAATTTGTTTATGGGTTACTCTCCTTCAACTGCTTCGACAGGATCTTTCTTCTTGCCGATCAAGCCCTTACGCTTCATGTCCAGATACTGAACACCCCACTTATCGAGCTTCACGTTGAGGGCACGCAACACATCCGTATCTCTCTTGAATCTGACATCCAATTTCTTGATGATGTCTCCAGGCGCCTGATACTCTATTATAAAATAGAATCCAGTCGTTTTCTTCTGAATCGGATAAGCAAGCTTTTTCATTCCCCACGAATCAATGTGAGTAATTTCAGCCCCATTCTCCTTCAGAAAATCCACCAAAGCCGTGGTTCTTTCCTGCATTTCAGACTCAGTCAAAACGGGAGTGAAGATGGTAACCGTTTCGTAATTTGTCATTATAAAAAATATTAAGTCAAAAGTGACTGCAAAAGTACGAAAATACTGGACTTTTCCCAACTTCAATACGACCAAAACCCACCCATACTTGATACTTTCTGCATGATGCTATCTAATTTCTTATTTTTTGGAGCGAAACAGCCCCCAGCGCGCAAACACCCGTCTTGCTGTCCGCTGCAATACCAGCACCATCCAGGGCTTCGCTGCACAGCTACTGTAGTCTGCTCCTAAGGTCGCAGCCTCCATTAGCTGGCACTCAGCACCTGCCTGGCACTGGCATTTCCGCTTCCATCAAGGCTATTTTGAAACTCCCCTCCGCCGTAGCAGGATTTGCGATTGGGGATATCCACTCCCGGATGCCCGGCCTGTCGTCCGCGTCGCGCCGACAGCTTGGTTGCTCGTTAGTCTCTGTTTTGGGATAAGGGATTTGGGATATTCCTTGCTCTTTGCCCCCTACTCTTTGCTCTTTGCTCTCTACCCTCTACTCTCTACCCTCTACCCTCTACCCTCTACCCTCTACCCTCTACCCTCTACCCTCTACCCCTAATAACCCCAACTTTGTGTCAAAAAGCAGCAAAAATCACCCTAACTTTAAGTTAAAAAAACCTATATAACCCTAACTTTTTGCAGAAAACAACCAAAAATAACCCTAACTTTAAGCAAAATCACTTATGATTCACCGTAATGCACTATCGTTTCTGCTCAATTGGAAAAACAAAAAACGTAAGAAGCCTCTCATAATCAGGGGGGCCAGACAAATTGGGAAGACCACTCTGGTAGATCAACTGGCTAAATACTATCAGCACTACCTCTATTTCAATTTAGATGAGCCGGAAGACCGAGATCTCTTTGAGCAAAACCAATCCTATGATAATTTAATAAAGGTCCTTTATCTAAGCAGAGGCTTACCATTGAAAAGCAAAAACAGCCTGATTTTCATTGACGAAATACAAGAGTCACCAAATGCTATTCGGCAGTTACGCTATTTTCATGAATCCAACCTAGGAGCCGATGTAATCGCAGCAGGATCACTGCTTGAGCATGTGTTATCGCAATTGAAAAGCTTTCCTGTTGGCAGAGTAACTTACCTTTCTCTGTATCCCATGAACTTTGTAGAGTATTTGCGAGGCCGAGCCAAAGACGAATTATTGAATGAACTGTTCAAGATTCCGGTTGCTGATTACGCCTGCGAACTCTTGTTCAAGGAGTTCCATCAATTTGCAATTCTGGGTGGGATGCCAGAAGCGGTAGCTTCCTTTGTGGATACGGAAGATCTGAACGAAGTCAATGAGATACTGGATAGCATTCTTGTCTCGTATAAGGATGATGTCATAAAATACGCCTCAAACAGCGCTGAGGCCGATATAATCAGACACATTATCGACAATGCTCCTTCTGAAGCAGATGCCCGCGTTACGATGGCTCACTTTGGAGGATCCAGCTATGGGTCCAAAGAAGTAAGCGCTGCCATGCGATCACTCCAAGCAGCAAAGATCATTCGACTAATCTATCCAACATCGGCAGTGTCACCACCAATAAGACCAAATCTGCGAAAGCACCCACGACTTCAATTCATCGATACAGGTATGATGAACTATGCGCTCGGAATTCAGGTGGAGATGATGTCAGTCAAAGATCTCAATGCATTCTACCGAGGCAAAATCGTACAGCACCATATCATGCAAGAATACATATCCTCTCATCACAGTCCCAATTTTCAGCCATCGTTTTGGATTAGGGAGAAGAAAACGTCTAACGCAGAGGTAGACTTGCTTGTTCAAAGCGGGCAAATCCTTGTCCCAGTGGAAATCAAGTCCGGTGCAAGCGGAAGGTTGCGATCTCTCCATCAATATGTCGATCAGGCTGAACATGGATTTACTGTTCGTCTCTATCGCGGAAAAGTCAGTGTGCAACAAGTAAAGACGATCGCAGGAAAACCATATACCCTCTTAAATCTACCCTACTTTGTAGGTTGCTTGCTGGACGAATACATAGATTGGTTTAGGATAGAGCAGCCGTAGCTGGATTTGGGACCCTCTACTCTCTACCCTCTACCCTCTACCCTCTACCCCTTAAAAAACCCTCACCTGCTTGATATAAATCTGCCGAGGAAACAACTGCGAATCAACTTTGAACTCAATGTCGAGCCCAAAGTTATCGAGAGAACAATCGCAATTATGAGGCACCTCGTTGTAAAAGTGCCGTTGAATGGCCTTGCTATATTCACCTAGCTTTATCAGTTCTGCATCGCTTAATACCGTATTGCCATTCAGCTCCGGGATGTTGGAAAAGGTCAGGTACTCCGGCATGAAACTCTGTCCTGGGATAATAGAGAAAGTAAACAATATGATTAGATCGTGCAGTATTCCCGGCTCGGGAAACACGATACTATGTTCTCCGTATTGAGCATTAATTGTGAAACCGCGGTTGCTATTGTACAGATTCTTAGTGATTAATACGCCATTGGCATCTTCGTTAGGAAAGGAGCGATGAACCAAGATGCCCATGGCACAGGAATTGTGCTTAATTTTGTAATAGCTGCGCTCTTCGAAAGCACGCCAGTTCCAAAGACTGGCCCATACCCGTTTAATCGCAAGATCTACCGTTTTTGTAGGATCATATTTCTTCGCCGAATAACTGCTGTAAAGCCCCGCACCAGAAAAAGATTCAAGATCTTCAGCATTAGTACTGGATCTAAACCTAAACGAAGAGAAGTTCCCAAAATAATCGATTTTTTCCTCCACGGCTTGTACTAGATCCGGATCCAGCGGAAAGTCGATAATCTTCCTTTGCAACTCTTCCAGGGTCAACTTGCGAATCACAGGCGAATTCAAAAAGTCGGAGCTACTCAGCATCTGTTCGATAAACGAGTCGAGACCAGATTGCTGCAAGTGCTGTTGATAAAAATGAAACGGGATCGCAAAGGGCTGCTCCGGAGTAGGAACCGGTTCCAAAAAAGAACGAACCTTTAGCAGCTCAGCAAAATTCGCTGCTTTGCCACCGATCTCATCAAGGAAACTATGATCAGCCTCTTCCAAATTCACCAATTCATTGATCTCTGTATTCATCGGCAGATCCACAATTTCCTGCGGAGCATTTTGATCCCAGAAGGCTCTGGCTTCCTCTAGTTCAGCCCTACGAATGCTAAAGGAATCGGAGCGGACCTGCAGGTAGACCAGCTCTCCCAACAGCGACTGCAATTGCTCATTCTCCCATCCATCTCGGAGAGCCATGTTGGGTGTTCCACGATTATGACTAAGCACATTGATATGGCTTAGCGGTGTTTGAAATTCAGTGGTGATGATGCCTGCCACAACAGATACATCATTGGGGATGCCATTGAGCAATGCAATATCCTGACGACCTAGAAATGTCTGCTCCAGATCTTGCAGATCTACCTTTTTAAGATAGCCGAAATTTTGGGCCAGATTGAGTGCCTGATAGTTTTGACTATTGTACAGCTCTTCGGTGGTTATTGTAGGTAGACCACAATCCTGAAAATATGGTCGATTGACAAGAAGGTACAGTTTGCCTTTCAGATAAGAGGTCTCGATAATCTTGTCATAGATTCGGCGAATCTGCGCACAATCAATCTCGTTTGCAGACACAAAGTGAAGTACGTATTTGTCCAGTCGGTGAAAATAATTCAAATTGGAGCAGTACAGATAACGATCGGCATTGTTGCGATACTGCGTAAAATTAAAAGCCATATTACCCTGATCAAAACCAAGTTGATCGCGTGCAAAGGAGTGATGGTACTCGTATTTTTTTGTATTGGTGTAGTACATCAAATCCGTATTCCAATCGTGCAGTATCTTCACGGAGCTTACTTCCGACTCATTGCTCCTTGATGGCAAACTGGCAATCAATTCAAACGCCACTGGAGCTACCAGCTCATTGAAATAATGCAATTCCCCCTGCTGTTCTTTCTTCAGCAAATTGACAGTAAAGGTGGTATCGGATCCATGCAATGCCACCCTCCTTGTATAGTATCCAGCCTTTGTAAGTTCCAGTGTATCCGCTCTCGTAGCTACAGATGAGCGATGCCAGGTCGTTTGCCTATGCACAGAGGTCGTTTTATCACCATCGGAGAAAGCCCTGAACACTGCCATGCCGCCCTCACTTGCAACACGAAGAAAGTAGATACCAACTGGCATATGGGGCAGTAGAAAACTGCCTTGAGCCCTTACAGTAACTGTCGGACTCAACAGCTTTCCATCTAGCGAAAAGAACTCAAAAGTATGATCGGCTTTCCCCTCCCAAATCAAGGCATTGTGAAAGAAACGATAGCTATCTTCCGCATAACTAAGGCTATCCTGCTCTGTATTCTTGATCACGAAATCCCCGCCATAATTACTATGTACTTCCTTGTCACTGTGCAGCAGCTTTACCTCCACAACATCCACTGCTCTTCGAGTAGCTACGTCTTGCACATGTCCATTGTAAATGGCTTGGGCGCAGATACCAAAAGGCCACAATATCCAGAATAAGGCAATGAAAGTACGAGGGCACATATGCGGGTTAATGGGTGCATGATGGTAACGAAGTTTTATGCTCCTCAGTTGTTTAGGCAGCCACTGACCTGTTCATTTTTCTGTTTACCCTCTTTTCTCCTCACTCTTTTCTCCTTTCTCCTTGCTCTTTTCTCCTTACTCTTTGCTCTTCAAATCTCAAATGCCTCATCCACAAAAAACTAAACGGCTGTTCCGACGAATCGGAACAGCCGCTTGAGATGGCTCGTAGTACAACGACCATTGAATCTAAAGAATCAACAATCGCTTCACCCAATACTGTTCGCCAGATCGTAGGCTTAGGTAATAAATACCTGGTGCCCAACTTTTAGTATTAACCGATGCGGGCCCGAATCCCGAGTGCTCAAACATAATGGAGCCTCTAGGATCAATGACGGTGAGCTCCCAGGATTCGGAAGAGCCCGTATCAAATGAAAAATATTCGTTCGCCGGATTTGGAAAAACCGACAGTGATTTTTGATGAAGCTCCCCAATACTCACCCCTTCGAGGCTGATTGTGATGTCCTCAGAGGAGGCGCTACAACCATTGTCATCCGTGGCAACGACATGATAGGTGCCCGATTGGGGAGCTGTGATGGCTACTTCATTTTCAAGGTATAAATCGTCATTAAGGTACCAATCGAATTGCACAGCAGTTTCTGAATCAGCCAACAATACCTGTTCCGCATAAGTCACTGTGACTTCCACTTGTACTACTTCTATGTCTATGCGAAAAATACTTGAACAAAATTCCGAATCAGGAACAAAAGTGTAGTTGATGATTCCCGGTGTATTAGTATCGATTTCAGCAGGAGACCAAACACCGGTGATGGGTTCTTCATTATCGCTTTCATTGTACAGCTGGGGAGCTAAATCCGACAAGCAAAACGGCCCCAGTTCAGCGAACTCAGGTACAAGGGCCTCCTTCAAGTAAATCGATTCAGCCTTACTTTCAATTTCGTTAACTGTCTGTGTGCAGTAAATCCACTGAGTCTCTGCTTCTGGAGTAAATTCCGGACCCTGACCGATGAGCGTAGCCAAATCCGAATCACTGTACCAGCGAATGTTTTCACCAGTAGCATTGATCGGATCTGGCTGCCCTTCGAAGCATAGCATATCTACCGAACCGTCACCAAGAGAGGGAATAGAAGGGTAAACAATAAATTGGAAAGTCTCGGTAGTAGATCCGCCGTGCATGATGTAATTGCTATTCAGGTTGAGATTGTACACACCCGGACTCAGCAGCCCGAGTTCAATCTCATCGCTATAGATTCCTGCCTCTGCCCCGCACTCATTAGCTGTATTTTCAAATGTTAACTGTACCTCGAATCCTCCTTCACCGCTTTCCCATTCGGTACTCATAAGCGATATTGTGTTGCTCACAAGCGTTCCATCGAAGGAAATTGTAACAGGAGTTTCTTCAGTCGGTTCTTGCTCTTGCAGGTAAAGATTGTCAACGCTAAGGAGCGATTCGAACTGTTCCAGCCCATATTCGTCACAGACGGTTTGGTGGGTGGAATTTGTCCGAACCGCTTCATTAGCATCGAAGTAGATATCCGCAAAATTTCGGATCACCGTCCCGGAAGAGTTGGTAAGATTCTGCTGGATAACAAACTCGATAAATCCATGACTCAACTGTTCATTAGTTGTACTGTCAGGAAGTAGGATATTTTCAAAGGTCCACTTAGCAATATTACCCTCTTCAATATTGAGGTAGTAATCATGACTAGCAAAGGTGGTCCGCAGTGTACTGATATCCAGCACAGCTGTATCAATGGTATCAACCAGCTGAACAATAAAGGCTGTATCGGTACCGGTATTCTGGAATCGAATTTTGTAGGTCAAATCCTGGCTTGAGGGAATGTACTGCTCTTCATCCACACCCTTCGGCAGTACTTGTTTGTCATTAGGGTCGAAGGAAGCCACCACTTCACCACAGTGTCGATCGCGATAGGGCGGATTTCCAGCTGCAGCCTGGCTGTTCACCAGTCCTAATGACCAGGGGCCTCCACCACAAATCTCAACCACTTCTTGCGCAAAAGATTGAAAGGGATGGCCCTCGTTCTGATAAGCACGTAAGCGGAAAGTTCCTCCCGTGGCTAGCCTGCTTACTACCATGCTATCATTTTCTCCCAGCATATAGAGGTCAAGTGCTGAAAGGATATCGTCCTCGTAGCATTTGTACACGTTAGGTTCTGACATGGGTTCTCCCACATTCTTAATCGTAAAATGAATGCTGTCCTCATCGCAATAACCATCAACTGTAACATTGGAGAGATCCCACACTTCCAGTGGCTCTGTGCAGTCATTTCCTGGGAAAATGGCCGCTTCAGAGCAAACTGTGATTCCTGCATCTACATCGCATTCAATAAAAGCTTCAATACGAATCGTTTCACAGAAAGCAGGAGGAATCTCTCCCAAGTCAAATCTTAAGGTATCATTAGTTAGGGTATAGGGCTGAGTAGCTTCAGTGATACTTAGTCCTTCTTGGATATACAGTTCAGCATAAGATCCCACAGTTTCTGTGGTACCAGAATTACAATACTGCAGATAGTATTGCACTGGTGCACATTTTCGCAGCAGGTTATTGTACAAACTTAACGAGTGCTGAGAGCAATATTCCACTGGTTGAAAGCCAAAGTTGATATTCCCAAAATTATCTGAATACTCTTGAGCAGTCATGCTAATCACTTCCTGATCAGGACAACTGAAATCCCACAACTGGTTCAGCGGCTCCGCAGAAATTTCGTGTGGACCTATATCGAGCGAAAGCGTGTAATATCCTTCTTCGTTCGTGTAAGCATAATAGACCCCATCAGCCGAAATGCGAACGTTCGCTAAGGCTTGTTCATCCTCATCAAAGTAGCAGTTCCCATTGACGTCGTAGAAGGCTTGTCCTCCAAAAGTGGCTCCGTTAAAGCAACTTAGATCCGGTGGCCCAAAAAACTCAGGCTCGAAATCAACCAAAGGCAGATTTATAAAGCTTGGCGCAAGTCCCTCAAAATTGTTTGGGCACAAAGTAATCGAACTCACCAGCGGTATCTGATCAAAATCGGGACAATTACCTACCAACTCATTATCTGCTATCGCCAACCATCCGAGCATTGGCAATCCAGAAAAGTTCGGCACCGTTCCATCCAACATATTTTGATCAACACGTAGTTCATTCAACAAGGGTAACTGCAGATCAGGAATACTTCCGGTAAATTGATTGATTCTCAAGTTATAGGCCCTTAGCTCTGGATTATTCACACAATCCGGCAATGGACCAGTTAGTTGGTTCTCAAAAAGCAACAATAACTGAAGCGAAGGAAGACCCGCAAGGCTCGGCAATTCACCGCCGATGTTATTGGTACCCAAATTCAACGACTCCAAGATCGGTAGATTGAATTCCGGAATTGGCCCTACAAGCTGATTATCGTACAAGTCAATGAGGAAAAGAAGAGGGCAATTGCTGAACGATGGAGGTGTACCTGTCAAATTGTTTTGATCTACATACACCGTGTGCAACTTCGGCAAGTTGCTAAAATTGGGGAGCTGTCCGCTCAGGTCATTGCGCCTGAAGTTAAGTTTTCGAAGTTCTGGCAAACCCCCAAAGTCCGGCACCTCGCCCTCTATATGGTTATAGTCTAATTCCAAGTACTCAAGCATCGGAAGCTGCAAATCCGGCAACTGTCCCGTGATATTGTTGTTATATAAGTCTATGGAGTAAACATGACAGCCGTCTTGTGTCAAGGATATCCCATACCAGTCGGCGACCGGAGTTGAAAACCAATTGTATTGCTGCAACCAATTCTCGCCACCCAAGGAATCATACAGTGTCACCAACTGCAAAGAATCACTCTCCTCCACACCATTACAACCGGCCTGAAGCTGATTCTGACTCGTCATACTGCCTAACAGCATGAGAAGCAAGAAGCCGAAGTAAAGTTTGCAAATATTGTGATTCATATTCCTTGATCTTTCGATGATGCTAATTTCAGTCTTAATGCCCGCTCACCCAAAAATTGATAGCTTGCTTTTTTAGCTCGAAATGAAGCATTCCACACTGAAAAATCAAGACACACCATCAACTATCGACTAATAGACACCAATCTATAAATTACATCATCACAGATTTGACTTACCCCCTTTTATACAAAAAGAATTGCCAAATCTTGCTAAAAAAATGATCGTGAAGGCTAAATTTGCTTCCACAGCAGTGTTAAGGCATGGAAAACAGCAAATTACTCAGTCATCTCAGAACCTTTTCCAGGGAAGAAGGGCGCGATTTTCATCGATGGCTGCTTTCACCCGTTCATAATCGGAGTGGGAAATTGGCACCCTTTTTCGAATACCTGCGAAAAAGTGCGCCGCAATATCACGGGCGGAGATTAAAGATAGAAAATGTCCACAAATTCCTCTACAGGGACCTGCCATTTAAGGAAATCAGGATTCAGCAGCTAATGACCGAAATGCTCCAGCAATTGTACGATTTCTGGATCTATCAAAGACAAAAGGCCTCTCCTATCGAGCGGCAGATGACTCTGTGGAAAGAACTAAGTCGGCGCAATCTAAAACTCTATGCTGAGAGCGTACAGAAAGACATCGAAAAGCTACTCGATTCTTCAGCATACGAATCCGATAGGTACAATTATGCTCACTTCGAGTTTGCCCGAGAAGAACACGAACTGATTTTTGCTTTAGGGCAGAGAGACCGTGAGCCAAAACTGCAAGAAGTCTCTGATTCGCTAGACCACTTCTACTATTATCAGAAGCTAAAATTCTATTGCAGCTCGCTGATGCTTGCCCGATTTAGTAAGATCGAATACAACTTTGCATTGATCACCGAAATTTTAGAGAAAGTAGACGAGGCCAACTACAGCCATCACTACGGCATTCAGTATTACCGACATGCCGTTTACGCGCTTTTGGACAAGGGAGACGAACACTTCTTTGCCATGAAGGCCCTCCTTCAAGAACAGCTATTGGGCGAGGCCGCCGAAGACCTCCAGGCCATGTTGCTTGCAGCCAGAAACTATTGCATAAAGAAACTCAACAGCAATCGAAGAGAGTTTCTGGAGGAGCTATACGAACTCTATCAATTGGAGATCAAGCAGGGACTCATCTATGTCAATGGCAAGATTCCAGCTGCCACTTACAAGAACATAAGCACCACAGCCATCCTGCTTAAGCGTTTTGATTGGCTCGAACAGTTTCTCACCGACAATCAGCAGGCTGTCTCACCTGGCTCTTATCACTTCAATGTTGCCATCTTGCGTTTTAGCCAGGGACGCTACGAAGAGGTCGTAAACCTGTTCGAAAAAGCGGACTACGATGAGGTCCTGCTCAATCTTTCAGCCAAGGCCTGGTTGCTCAAAACCTACTATGAACTCAGTCTGCAACAACCAGAAAACGATCAATACGAAGATCGATTGGAAGCCCATATCACTGCCTTCACAGCTTTCCTGAACCGCAAACGCAGAAGCCTTCCAGAGCACTATCTCTATTACCTCAACCTGGCAAGATTCAGCCGGGAAATGATCCGACACAGCCGCCCCTATAACTTTGATGCTGAACAACTTAAAAGCACACTTGACAAAGTATTAAGTATTCGTGAAGTAGCTGAGAAAGGTTGGCTTAAGAGAAAAATTCAGGCGCTACTCCTTTCAGAATAATTGCAAGTCAGAAAGTCTCGCGAAAACTATCGAGTGTAAAAACACTAAATATCTTATGAAGCGAAACGATAAGAGCCGTAGAGACTGTAGGCGCGTGCTCCGCTTGTACTCGGCACCTGTCTAGCTGTTCGTGCAGTGCCAATGAGGTCTCTCCTATCGTCGAGCCCTCATTGGCTTTGCACTCACCACGCTAGCCAGGCACCTCATACCACTTCGCCCACGGCTATTTCGACAGGCAGCTCCATCGCGCCAACTTGTTTTCCTGCTCAATTGCAACGACCTTCCACAGCTATTCCGCAATACTCACGCTTCATCGTCATCCAGCCTTTTCCGCAGCTCCTCAATCATCTTTTGATGCTGCTTGAGCCGCTCCTCTTGAGACTTCAGTTGCTCGTCTTGAGACTTTAGCTGCTCATCCTGAGACTTTAGCTGCTCATCCTGAGACTTCAGCTGCTCATCCTGCGACTTCAGCTGTTCATCTTTCGTCTTTAGCTGCTCGTCTTGAGTCCTAATCTTTTGATCCTTTAGATCCACAGTTTCCTGCAGCTCCTCCTTCTCCCTTATATGTCTTTCGATGGTACCACCCACCTCTTCCTCTATTTCCATATCGCGAAGTACCTGACCGTCAGTAGCACCACGTCGTAGGCGATCTACGATTTGCACAGTCAGAGCCTGCTCCGCAAATTCACTCTCTTCGATTTCTAAAAGACGAGAATCAGAAGAAAGCTGGTAACTCTGGTTGAATACCTGAAGTATGCCTTCCAGCTCGGTTCGTTCATGGGCCGGCAACTCCGGTATCACAATCACAAAGCTGTCATGGGTCAATTGCTCAACAAACTCTGTCTTGACCTCTAATTTACTCCCCGTGATGAGATCCACGTACTCGCGATTTACCTTAAGAATCGAAGTATTGATTCGCGGAAGAGGAAAACCCAAAAAGTAGATCGTAGTAATCGGCAATGCCATTTGCCTGGTCACACCATTGTCTTGCAACACAGCCACTTCTTTGCGATAGTTTTCCGCCAGGTAGCGGCGAAAGCGCATGAGATCATCATACATCTTCGCCTTCTGTAATTCGATAAGAACAGTCTTAAACTCGCCTGAAGCCAGCTTGATTGTTGCCTTAAAGTCCAGACGAAAAATCAAGATGCCATACTTTTCCATCTGACTGGTAAATTCCTGCGGCTGCACCTCCAGTCGCTCGATTTCTTCACCGATAATCTTTCCGATCAGTTTTCGGGCGATATCAATATCCTCCAACAGATATTTGAAGGCCACATCGTATATGGGGTTGATTACACGCATTACAAAATCCTAACTTAATTGTTGAAAAAAGCAAGTCCGGAGCTGCTGAATGGCTAAGTCCTTGGCCCTCCACTCCATCCAGGGTTCACTAATCTTCGTCCTTCAGTTTTTGCCGAAGCTCCTCAATCAGTTTTTGTTGTCGCTTCAGCTGCTCGTCTTGAGTCCTAATCTTTTGATCCTTTAGATCCACAGTTTCCTGCAGCTCCTCCTTCTCCCTTATATGTCTTTCGATGGTACCACCCACCTCTTCCTCTATTTCCATATCGCGAAGTACCTGACCGTCAGTAGCACCACGTCGTAGGCGATCTACGATTTGCACAGTCAGAGCCTGCTCCGCAAATTCACTCTCTTCGATTTCTAAAAGACGAGAATCAGAAGAAAGCTGGTAACTCTGGTTGAATACCTGAAGTATGCCTTCCAGCTCGGTTCGTTCATGGGCCGGCAACTCCGGTATCACAATCACAAAGCTGTCATGGGTCAATTGCTCAACAAACTCTGTCTTGACCTCTAATTTACTCCCCGTGATGAGATCCACGTACTCGCGATTTACCTTAAGAATCGAAGTATTGATTCGCGGAAGAGGAAAACCCAAAAAGTAGATCGTAGTAATCGGCAATGCCATTTGCCTGGTCACACCATTGTCTTGCAACACAGCCACTTCTTTGCGATAGTTTTCCGCCAGGTAGCGGCGAAAGCGCATGAGATCATCATACATCTTCGCCTTCTGTAATTCGATAAGAACAGTCTTAAACTCGCCTGAAGCCAGCTTGATTGTTGCCTTAAAGTCCAGACGAAAAATCAAGATGCCATACTTTTCCATCTGACTGGTAAATTCCTGCGGCTGCACCTCCAGTCGCTCGATTTCTTCACCGATAATCTTTCCGATCAGTTTTCGGGCAATATCAGTATCCTCCAACAGATATTTGAAGGCCACGTCGTATATGGGGTTGATTACATACATTGGGTGATTCTGTGCGTTTTTCGTATCAGTCGCTCGGATAATGTAGTCCAATAGTTCGCAAATTGCAAACCGTCCATACAACAACAACTGTTTTGACAATACAAGAACGAAAGAACCGTAAAAGGTAAACGTTAAGGGATCTGGGATTATGATTACGGATTACGGATTTGGGGTTGGGGTTGGGGTTATCAAATCAGTCAACCACAAAGAGCGGTTCGACAATTGTATTGTCGAAGAGGCTATTGTAAGTAATCGTGTTGCTGATTTAACCAAAGAATGCTGCGAAGCACAGCTAACATTTAGTTCTGTGCTTCGCTCTTGTTTGCGCGGACCAGGTGGCTTGCAAAATAGCCCGGATTGCAATGGAAATGGGGCTGCCAGATGTGCGACTGAGTGTGCCACTGGAC
>JAHDEE010000126.1 GCA_020629005.1 Chitinophagales bacterium | reverse complement strand
CGCAACCATCTGAACCCGCAACCGCTTGTTATGAGACAGCGACCTGGGATGGCACTGTCGGCGTCTGTGACTGGGTAATCACTGGCACACAACCAGCCGAACCTGCAACCGCTTGTTATGAAACAGCGACTTGGGATGGTACTGTAGGCGTCTGTGACTGGGTAATCACTGGCACACAACCAGCCGAACCCGCAACCGCTTGTTATGAAACAGCGACTTGGGATGGTACTGTAGGCGTCTGTGACTGGGTAGTTACCGGTACACAGCCAGCTGAACCTGCAACTGCTTGTTATGAAACAGCGACCTGGGATGGTACCGTAGGAGTCTGTGACTGGGTAGTGACAGGAACACAACCCGCCGAGCCGGCGACCTTATGTTATGAAACGGCGACTTGGGACGGAACTGTTGGAGTCTGTGATTGGGTAGTTACTGGCACGCAGCCAGTTGAACCTTCAACCGCCTGTTATGAAACAGCGACTTGGGACGGCAGTGTCGGAATCTGTGATTGGGTGGTGACAGGTACGCAACCAACAGCCCCATCTACAGCCTGCTACGAAAGCGCAAATTTTGATGATACTTTATGTGATTGGGTTGTGACAGGAACGCAACCAACTGAGCCGGCAACGGCCTGTTATGAAACGGCCACCTGGGATGGAACAGTTGGTATTTGTGACTGGGTGATTACAGGCACACAGCCTGCAGAACCCTCAACTGCCTGTTACGAGACTGCTACTTGGGATGGTACCGCAGGTGTATGTGATTGGGTTGTATCTGGCACTCAACCAGCAGAACCTTCAACAATGTGTTATGAAACGGCAACCTGGGATGGTACTGTAGGCGTCTGCGACTGGGTCATCAGCGGCACCCAACCGGCAGAACCCGCAACCGCCTGTTTTGAAACTGCGACCTGGGATGGCACCGTAGGCGTCTGTGATTGGGTAGTTACTGGTACTCAACCGGCCGAACCAACCACTTTATGTTATGAAACGGCGACTTGGGACGGCACAGTCGGTGTCTGTGACTGGGTAGTTACTGGCACACAGCCAGCTGAACCCGCAACCGCTTGTTATGAAACGGCCACTTGGGATGGCAGCGTCGGAATCTGTGACTGGGTAGTTACAGGTACTCAACCAACAGCACCAACTACTGCCTGCTATGAAAGCGCAAATTTTGATGACACTTTGTGTGATTGGGTTGTAACCGGTACGCAACCAACAGAACCTTCAACTGCCTGTTACGAGATCGCAACATGGGACGGAACTGTAGGCATATGTGACTGGGTAATCACCGGGACACAGCCAGCTGCTCCTACAACTGCATGCTATGAGACCGCAACCTGGGATGACCCTTTATGTGACTGGGTGGTTACTGGGACTCAACCTATTGAGCCTGCAACTGCTTGCTTCGAAACTGCTACCTGGGATGGTACAGTCGGTATTTGTGATTGGGTGATCACTGGAACGCAACCGGCAGAACCTTCGATAGCTTGTTATGAAACCTCTACCTGGGATGACACCTTATGTGATTGGGTAGTTGATGGTACCCAGCCTTTGGAGCCGTCTACTGCCTGCTTCGAAACCGCGACCTGGGATGGAAGCGTTGGAGTCTGTGACTGGGTGGTAACTGGTGTACAGCCAGCAGAGCCAACAACCGCCTGTTATGAGACGGCTACCTGGGATGGTACAGTAGCAATATGCGATTGGGTAGTTACAGGTACTCAGCCTGTCGAACCAAGCACCGAATGTTATGAAACAACAAATTTTGATGATACACTTTGTGACTGGGTTGTGACTGGTACACAACCCTCCGAGCCTTCAACGCTATGCTACGAATCTGCAGCCTGGGATGCAACGCTATGCGATTGGATAGTCAGTGGTACTCAGCCAGCAGAACCTGCAATGGCATGTTACGAAATGGCCGCCTGGGATGATGTTTTTTGCGACTGGATCGTCAGTGGTACCCAGCCGGCTGAGCCTGTAACATTGTGTTACGAGACGGCTACCTGGGACGATCCACTCTGTGATTGGGTGGTGACTGGAACGCAGCCAGCAGAACCTGCAATGGCATGTTACGAAACCGCCACTTGGGATGATCCACTCTGTGATTGGATAGTATCAGGTACGCAACCGACAGAGCCTGCAACACTCTGCTATGAGACAGCCATCTGGGATGGAGCCGTAGGAGTTTGTGATTGGATAGTCACTGGTACTCAGCCGGCTGAGCCTACTACATTGTGTTATGAGACTGCCACTTGGGATGATCCTTTATGTGATTGGGTAGTCACTGGCACGCAACCAGCGGAACCTGCAACAGCTTGCTACGAGACAGCAACCTGGGACGGTAGTCCAGCAGTCTGTGACTGGACAATTACAGGAGTTGCACCTTCAATTTCCGGAGCACTGAGCAGTTGTGCAGGCACTTCAGTGACATGGACAGGTTCTTCATTACCTGCTGCAGTTTCGCCTTGGCAGAGTTCAGATCCGAGCATAGCCAGTATCGGCGATAGTGGTGAGATATCTGCTATAGCAGAAGGTAATGTTACTATTAGCTATACCGATGCTGATAACTGTATTACTTCAGAAACCTTCAGCGTCAATGCCACTCCAGATTTAAGTGTCAGTGATCCTGCTGCCGTATGTGCTCCGACTACAGTTGATATCACCAGTGGAGTGGTTACAGATAACAGCGGAGCAGTGGCTCCGGTAATCTCATACTGGACCGATGCTACGGCCAATGTTCCTTATACTGACGATCCCTCAGCAGTAGCAGCCAGCAGTACGATCTATGTACAATATGATGCAGGTGGCTGTAGTGATCTAGCTGAAGTAATCGTAACCATAGATGCAAGTACAGACCCGACATTTGTGCTCACCGACACCTATTGTGAGGGCGATGCCACAGACTTGCTACCTGCCAACTCAGATAATGGAATTAGCGGAACCTGGTCGCCAGCAGTAATAGACAACAGTACTGACGGTAGCTACATCTTTACTCCGGATGCCGGTCAATGTGCAAATGATTACACTTTGCTAGTGACCATAGATAGCCCCATACAACCTAGCTTTGTTTTGACTCAGAGCTATTGTACTGGCGCAACAGTTGATCTCTTGCCGGCGGTATCTGATAATGGCGTGAGCGGAAGTTGGACTCCGGCGACTATTGACAGTAATGTAGATGCAGATTACGTGTTTAGCCCTGATGCAGGACTATGTGCGCAATCGTATACATTAAGCGTGACCATTGACTCCTCTATAGATCCTGTGTTCAATATCACAGATACCTATTGTACAGGAGCGACAGTCGATGCTCTTATACCAAGTTCCGATAATGGTATCAGCGGAAGCTGGTCGCCATCTGCTATAGATAACACAACCACTGGAGTGTATGTGTTTACTCCCGATGCCGGACAATGTGGGAATGACTATACGCTGAATGTAAATATTGATTCTTCGATAGACCCAGAGTTTACATTGATTGATAACTACTGTTCTGGTGCTACTACCGACTTGCTTTCGGACATAGCTGACAACGGCATCACAGGAAGCTGGTCTCCAGCAGTGATTGACAATCTGGCTTCAGGCGACTACCAGTTTAGTCCTGATCCAGGCCAATGCGCGAATACCTATGATTTATCCGTAACAATTGATGCACCAGATAATGCAAACTTTAGCTACGATAGCGATACTTATTGTGATAATGATCCCAACCCGATGGCGGTATTTGGTGGCTTCTCAGGAGGCGACTTTACGGCTACTGGCGGACTGGTCTTTGCTGATGCTGGTTCTGGTGAAATCGACCTGGCTGCAACCGGTATTGGAGGACCATTTACAATTACTTATACCACTGTGGGCCCTTGTCCTTCGAGTGAGACTTTCGATGTGTCCATCATTGGATGTGTGGTAGAATGTCCAACTGTATCCGATCCAGTCGGATTGGTAGCTTGTGATGGTGATCTCGTGAATTTCGCTGTGACCCTGGATGAGCCAAGTTGGGGAACAGTGAGCTGGACATTGCCGGATGGAAGCAATGCCAGCGGCGAAAATGTAGCCTATGTTGCCAATTTAAATGGCAATTGTCTGGAAAATCAAGAAGCGAGCTATACCGTAGTGTGCAATGATGATGGCTCAACTGTGTCATCAGGTACTGTATCCCTGGATGTCTACGGTGTAATCAATGGAACTATAACAAACGGTGGATGTTTTGCCTCAGTATCTCAGGACTGTCCAGAGTATGAGAGCAGCTGGACAACGAGCTCTGACAGTGGATCAGGCTTCTCCTTTACAGCTGGTACAGCGGAAGCGGGAGATGTAACCTTTACAATAACTGCAACCGGAGCACCTGTAGCTTGTGGCTCGGCAGACTTCATAGCCACTTATGATTGTGCTGCAAATTGTCCGCAAGTACAGGATGCAAATGGTCCCGCTACTTACTGTGAGGGATCTACCATTGACTTATTTGTAGGACTAACAGACGAAACCCTCGGAACTGTGAACTGGATTCTTCCTGACGGAACATCTCCTCAGGGTGCCAACGTAAGTTTCGGTGCAACATCACTGTCTGGCTGTAATGAAATGCAGCAGGCCAGCTACGAAGTATATTGCTCAGAAGATAACTCTTTGGTTGGTGCAGGTACAATTGAAATTGAAATAGTAGTAATACCAACAGCGACCGTTACTGACGGCGGCTGTTCTGCTTTCATCTCGCAAGACTGCGACGACTTCGCTGCCTCCTGGTCTGATGGAGCAAGCATCGGAGATGGTTTCGTTTATAATTCTGTTGGCGCCGGTAGTGGAACTGTCACCTTCACCGTCTTTAACGCTGATGGAGTGGGCACTGCCTGCTTTGATGCCACCTTTACAGCCAACTATGACTGCGATGCCAATTGTCCAGGTTTCCTTTCGGCAGATGCGCCTGAAGCCGTTTGTGATGGAGAACTCATTACAGTCTCCGCCAATGTAGCTCAGGAAGAATTGGGAATCATGACCTGGACACTTCCAGATGGAAGCACTCAGGATGGATACACATTCGACTATACAGCTATCAGCTTTAGTGGCTGTGGAGAAGATCAAATATTCAACTATGAATTAGTCTGTGTTGATGATGGAAGCATAGTGGCTCAGGGTAGTTTATTCTTGCATGTTTATGCAGCAATAACTGCTACGGAAATTGATGGCATTTGTACTGCAGCAATCAGCTGGGATTGTCCGGAGTTCATGGTTGAATGGACGGCTGGAGCAGAGTCCGGATTTGGCACAGAATACAATGCAGCCTCCTACACCTCCGGAGACGTGACCTTTACAGTAACGGTTCCAGACGCTCCAGTAGGCTGTAATAGTGCTCAATTCAGTGCCGCCTATGATTGTCCCGCCGATTGCCCGGAATTCATTAATGCTTATAGTTCCAACAATCAGGTTTGTGATGGAGAAGAAGTAACGCTTTATGCTGTTGTGAGTGATGAGGAGCAAGCAATTATCGAATGGACATTGCCCGATGGTACCATTCTCATGGGTGCTGAGGTCAGTTACATCGTTAATTCTGCTTCGGGATGCACAGAATCACAGGCAATTGCCTACAATATTATTTGTGCGGATGACTTCTCCTATGTTGGTGGCGCCAATGTTGGTATTCAAGTCTTTGTGCCCCCGTCAGCGATTGTAACAAATGGCGGTTGTACAGCTTCTATTGAACCTGCTTGTGATGATTGGACATCCACTTGGGCAACTGATGCAGATGCTGGCACAGGAAACTCCTTTACAACACCAGGCTTCGGCACTGGTCAGGTCATCTTTACCTTAACGCATGAAGATGCTCCTGATGCATGTAATGAAGCGACCTTTGTTGCGACTTACGCTTGCGCAGCCAACTGCCCGCAATTTGTTGAGGCTACGGTGGACAATCCGGAAGTCTGTGACGGTAGTAGTGTTACCTTTACTGCAAGTGTAGATATAGAAGAACAAGCTTCGATTGAATGGCAATTGCCAGACGGAAGCAGCTCTAATGACTGGTCTGTAAGCGCAGCCCTGAACTCGAGTAATGGCTGCAATGAAACCCAATCTGCCAGTTACACGATTACTTGTCTGGAGGATGGTTCAATTGTTTCCCAAGGAAGTGTAAATGTTGATCTGTTTGTTCCTGTTACAGCTACTGCCAGTAATGGTGGATGCGCTGCTTCTGTAAGTCAGGATTGCGATGATTTTGTTGCTACATGGGATGACGGTACTGATACTGGCACTGGCTTCAGCTACAATGCTGCTAGTGGAAATGCGGGCAGTGTCAGCTTTACAGTTAGTAACCCAGGAGCACCTGCAGCTTGTTTGGATCTCGAACTGGCAGCAGACTACGACTGCGCTGCTGATTGCCCGGTCTTTAATGCAGTTAATGCATCGTCGGATTTACTTTGCGAAGGGGAAGTCTTGAATCTCTCACTGGATTTGGAAGGAGCGGAGTTTGGAAATGTTGTTTGGACATTGCCAGATGGAAGCACTGGAAACACAGTGGCCTATAATTATGTTGTTTCATCTCTTGGTGGCTGTAACGAAAGCCAGACGGCAAGTTACCAGGTCAATTGTATCGAGGATGGATCTCTAATAGCGGAAGGATCTATCGACTTTGATATCTATGTAGCTGTAACTGCGGTTGAGCAAGCTGGCGGATGTTCTGCTTCGGTAAGCCAGGAATGTGATGACTTCGAAGCCTCATGGTCTTCAGCCACAGATAATGGCACTGGATTTGTTTATTCCGCAGGCACCGCAGAGTCTGGGACAGTAGACTTTACGATTACTAATCCTGGAGCGCCTTCAGGATGCTCTGAGGCAGTATTTACTGTAGCTTATGATTGTGCTGCCGATTGCCCTGCCTTCATTGCAGCCACTCCGATAAATGCGCAAGTTTGTGAAGGTGAAAATATCACCTTCGAAGTAGAGCTAGGTCCACAAGCTGCCACGGTCACCTGGACATTGCCAAATGGCGATACCGTAACAGGAAATTCAACTAATTGGGGGACCTCTTCAGTAGGTGGCTGCAGCGAGAATCAGTCCGTTTCATACAGCATTACCTGTGATGACGATGGCTCTCTTGTGGCGGAAGGAAGCTTGAACTTTGACGTCTACGTTAGTCCTCAGACGACGGTTAGCAATGGTGGTTGTGCAGCTTCTGTCTCGCAGGATTGCCCGGAGTTTGAGGCTACCTGGACAACAGCAGACGATAATGGTATTGGCTTCAGCTATGCTGCTAATCAGGGAGAGAGCGGTTCTGTCAATTTTGTAGTGACCAATCCTCTTGCACCTGCCGCATGTCAAAATGCGAGTTTTGAAGCAATTTATGATTGCCAGGCGGAATGCCCGACTTTCGATACAGCATTCTTGAGCGTCTCTGACGTTTGTGAAGGTGCTGAAACCACAGCCAGCGTAATCATTTCAGAGGCTGAAGGGGCGGACATAAACTGGACCCTCCCAGACGGAAGCACACAGAATGGTGAAACGATCAATTTCACTTGCTACTCTGAATCCGGTTGTACGGAGCTTCAGTCATGTGCCTATGAGGTGATCTGTCAAGCAGATGGCTCGGTTATCCAGACTGGAACATTGGATATCAACATCTGGGTGCCAGTTACTGCTGAAGTATCAGATGGAGGTTGTACGGCATCCATTACACAGGATTGTCCTGAATTCGAAGCAAGCTGGGTTAGCCCAACTGGAGCCGGAGACGGATTTACCTATACAGCAGCAGAAGGTGAAGATGGAAATGTGGTATTTACAGTAAGCAATCCCGGTGCACCAGCTGATTGTGTTCCTGTAAATTTTGAAGCCAGTTTTGCATGTGCCGCCGGTTGCCCATCATTAGTCAGTGCTGACGTAGATGTATCTGCCGCCTGTAATGGAACTGCCATCAATATTTCTGCTTCAACAACTGATGATGCTCAGGCTAGTATTGTCTGGACACTGCCAGATGGCTCTACTAGCACAGACATAAATACAAGCTTTGTTGCCTCAACAATTTCAGGATGTACAGAGTCTCAGAATATTGAATACAGCATCAGCTGTGGAGTAGACGGATCGTTGATTGCTGAAGGAACATTGAACGTGAGTGTCTTCCCCGACATAACTGCTGATATAAATGACGGGGGCTGCACGGCCTCAGTATCTCAAAATTGTCCAGAGTTCGAAAGCTCTTGGTCAGACGGTTCTCAAACAGGTAATGGCTTCAGCTACACTGCACTCGAAGGAGAAAATGGCTCTGTGAACTTTACCATTAGTAATACATTGGCACCAGCCGGATGTTCCGAGGCGGTCTTTGAGGCAACTTATGCGTGTGCCGCAGGTTGTCCGACGCTGGTTTCTGTCGATGCAGATTTGACAGCCGCTTGTGTCGGTGAAACGGTTTCACTATCCTCGGCAACCAGCAACGATGCTTCGGCATCTATAATTTGGACTTTACCAGATGGCTCAACTAGTACAGATTTAAATACAAGCTTTACTGCCGGCGCCCTTGAGCAATGTACGCATGCTCAGAGCATCACTTACTTGATCTCTTGTACCATTGATGGTTCCCTTATCGCTGAAGGTTCACTCGATCTTACCGTATACCCTGAAATTACAGCAAGCATCAACAGTGGTGGATGTGCCGCTTCAATTTCTCAGGATTGTCCGGAGTTTGAAGCAAGCTGGAGTCAGGGAGCAGAGAGTGGAAGTGGCTTCAGCTACACAGCCCTTGAAGGGGAAAGTGGAGCAGTCAACTTTACTGTTTCTAATACACTGGCGCCTGCAGGCTGCAGCACTGCTGATTTCGAAGCCACATTCAATTGTGCTGAAGCCTGCCCTACCTTTATCTCGGCAGAAGGCTCTGGAACTGTTATCTGCGATGGTGAAGAAATTACCTTGACCGCAAATAGCAGTGACGATACCGCGACGACGATCAATTGGACATTGCCTGACGGTACTGTTGCCCAGGGCTCTCCGGTGACTTACACCGCCTCTACGGCAAGCGCTTGTGGAGAAGGACAATCGGCCAACTACGAAATTATATGTAGTGATGGTTCTGTGATTGCTCAGGGATCTGTATCCTTTAGCGTCTGGGGACCTGTCACTGCCACCGTAGTTGGATCAGATGGATGTACTCCATACCTCACGCAGGATTGTCCTGGTTACGCGGCTTCCTGGACTAGCGGTACTGAAAGTGGTGTTGGTTTCAGTTATACAGGTGCCGAAGGAGAAGAGGGAACGGTAGTCTGGACGCTTAGTAATGCAGCTGTTACAGGTGACTGTTCCTCTGCAAGCTTTGAGGCCAATGTCATTTGTGAACCAGGTTGCCCAATCGTGACAGGCGCAATTGCTGAAGCAGATGCTGCCTGTGAAGGGGAAACGCTGAACTTCGAAATTCAACTTGACAATCCAACTCTGGCAACAGTGAACTGG
This sequence comes from Chitinophagales bacterium, assembly GCA_020629005.1. GTDB lineage: Bacteria > Bacteroidota > Bacteroidia > Chitinophagales > UBA2359 > JAHDDV01. The sequence continues at coordinate 8,459 of JAHDEE010000126.1, read as the reverse complement.
ACATTACCTGATGGTAGTACTCAAACTGGGCTTTCGCTTGATTATACCTTAGTGAGCAGCTCTGGTTGTTACGCGTTTGTGGCGGTGAATTATTCTGTCGTTTGCCTTGTCAACAATTCTGTGATTGAGACTAACTACTTCCCGCTCGAAATTTATACTAGCCCTACGGCGGAAGCAGTAAACGACGTTTGTCAACCATACATCAACCTGGCCTGCCCTGAATGGACGGCCACCTGGAACGATGGTACAAATACTGGAGATGGAACAACTTATACGGCTGCCTCTGGAGGGAGCGGGACAGTGACCTGGACGATCAACAATCCGGATGCACCAGCAAACTGTAGTACGGGAACTGCAGAAGCCACATACGACTGTCCCCCTGGTTGCCCGCAGTTCCTCGCTGCTGGAACTGATCAGGACGGAGTATGCCAAGGCGACGAATTGACCTACAGTGTAGACCTGGATGATGCTAGCCTTGCAACTGTTACCTGGACCATGCCCGATGGGACACAGTTGACTGGAGCCACCGTCAATTTTGCCCCCTCATCATTTGATAACTGTCCTGCATTCCTGGCAGCGCAATACAGCATTGTCTGTGACGGAAACAATACCGTCATTGCAGATGGTTCTGTAAGTTTCTACGTGTATCCGCCGATTACAGGAATTGTCACAGAGCAGAGCTGCAACGTATCCATTACACAAGACTGTTCGGATTACTCAGCTACCTGGAATGATGGAAATACTACTGGTTCTGGATTTAGCTATGGAGCCACAGAAGACAGTGCAGGTACGGTGACCTTCACGATCACCAATGCCAGTGCACCAGCAAATTGTGCCTCAGCAACCTTCACAGGAGCCTTTGATTGTCCTCCAGGTTGTCCTTCAGTGACCGACAGCGATATAGAAACAACGACCTACTGTGAAGGTGAAACCGTGATAGCCTCGGTCATGATGGACTTAGAGGATCTGGGTACCGTAAGCTGGAACTTGCCAGATGGAAGTACTCAAACAGACAGTGCCATCAACTACGAAGCCATCAGTCTTTCAGGCTGTAGCGAGTTGCAAACCATTACCTGGGAGCTCAACTGTACTGGCAACAATGCTGTGGTAGACCAGGGTAGCTTTGACTATATGGTCTATGTTACTCCGTTTGCAACTGCAACCGACGGTGTCTGTACTGCAAGCATAACACAGGAATGCCCGGAATTCACTGCAACTTGGGATGCCGGTAATGAGGCCGGTTCAGGCTTCTCTTACAATGCCGAAACAGCGACTTCCGGAGATGTAGTATTTACAATCGTGAACCCTGATGCTCCTGCGGCTTGTAATACAAACACTGCCACAGCTGCTTATGCTTGTCCTGCCGACTGTCCGGAAATACTGGATGTATCAGCCTCCGCTACAAGCGTTTGTGATGGCGAAGTGGTGAGCCTGACAGCAAGCTTCAATACTGCCGGACTTGCAAGCGTAGAATGGACCCTTCCAGACGGTAGTAGCCAGATTGGTGACAACATAGATTATGATATGAACTCAAGTACAGGCTGTGCAGAAAGCCAACAAATCAGCTACAGCATTACTTGTCTTGATGATGGAACACCAATGCAGGACGGTATAATCGAAATCTCCATTTATGCGCAGATCACGGCTACAGTAACAAGCGATGAATGTAGTGCAAGCATCTCACAGGATTGTCCTGAATTTACTGCGAGCTGGGACGATGCAGGCGCAGGAGGAACTGGAACTGACTGGGAGTACATCTCTGATACCAACTCTGCAGGTACGGTGAGCTTTACAATCACAAATGCGGGGGCACCAGTCGATTGTGCTTCAGCCGTATTCACATCAGATTTCGATTGCCCGGCAAATTGTCCGATAATTCAGGATGTAAGCCTCTCTTCCAGTGAGGCCTGTGTCGGTGATATGATAGAATTGCAAGCAGTTTTGGATCAGCCAATACTTGCAGAAATTAACTGGACATTACCAGATGGTAGTATTCAATCAGGAACAGACATCTCCTTTGCCGCTGCTTCATTTGGCGGTTGTTCGGAGAATCAATCAGTATCTTATGAAATAATTTGTTTGGACAATGGAGCGGTGATGCAAACAGACACCTGGGCCTTGAATGTATATCCGGCCATCACCACCACTGTCAGTTCAGATGATGAATGTTTAGCTAGTGTCTCTCAGGATTGCCCCGAATTCATCTCGTCTTGGGATGATGGAGGAGCAGGAGGAAGTGGCACAGACTGGGAGTATATCTCAGACACGAATTCAGAAGGAATCGTAACATTTACGATCAGCAATCCCGGGGCGCCGGCTGCCTGCAACTCAGCCAGCTTTAGTGCGGACTTCGACTGTCCGCCTAATTGCCCTGTGATTGGTGATATTGGGGTAAGCTCGGCTGCCATTTGTGATGGTGACGTAGTGGACTTCTTCGTAACCCTTGACTTCGATTCACTAGCCAATGTAAATTGGGTATTGCCCGATGGTAGCAACTTCAATGGTAGTAGCACTGATTTCACTATGAGCTCTAGCACGGGATGTTACGAACTACAAACTGCTTCCTACGAAGTCTACTGTATAGATGACGGCTCACTCATGCAATCAGGAGTGATAGATCTCGAAATCTTTGGTATTCCACAATCTTCCGTTACAGAAGAAGGGGAATGCTTCGCAGGCATCACGCAGACCTGTCCGGAGTTCACAGCTATTTGGTCTGATGGCACAAATTCCGGAACCGGATTTGACTACACAGCTAACTATGGAACGGAAGGTATTGTAACCTTCACAATCAACAATCCAGGAGCACCTGTTGCATGTGCATCATTGGATATCGCAGCAGACTTCATCTGTTGTACACCTATAGATGCAAGCACAATTGCTCCAGATGACTTGTGTAATGACGGTGGAGCCCTCAATCTAAGTAGCCTGCTTGCAGAAGGTGCAACACCTGGAGGCACCTGGAGCTCATCCAATGCTCCTTCAGGTGCCCTCACCGGACCACTGTTCAATCCTTTTGGAATCGCACCAGGGACATACTCACTGGAATACACAGTTGATCCACCAGCTGGTGATCCTGCAAGCTGTATATCGATGTCAAGCACGCAATTGGTCACTGTCAATGAGGTGCCATTTGCTGAGCTGCTTCCAGGTACCGTTACCTGCAACCGCGACATTGATGGTACTATTGTGGATCTCTCCCAGCTGATCGTTGAAGGCGATATGTTTGGCACCTGGACCGATGTTTATGGCTCTGGAGCGAGTGGCACATATCCGATCCTCGATTTTGAGAATGTCGCACCAGCCCTGTATGAGTTCATCTATACAACAGATAGCGCAGAGGAGCCTTGCGAAGATTTGTCATACACCGTTACTGTCCTGGTTGAAGATTGTAGCATCAAGAATGTACTCATTCCAAATGCTATGTCGCCCAATGGAGATGGAGTAAATGATGTACTTCAGATTCAAGGCAAATACATCGCAGAAACCAATTTCCAGGTCTTCGATCGCTGGGGCAAATTACTCTTTGTCTCCTCAGATATGAACGATGCCTGGGATGGCACACATCAGGGCGAGCCTGTAGACATGGGTGTCTATGTTTACTTCGCTTATGTGACCTTCGATGATGGTATCACCAAGTTGTACAAAGGCAATGTGACAGTTGTCAGATAGAAGAGAATTTAGACTTTGAACCATAAAGCGTCCAATAATCAAGATGATTGTTGGACGCTTTCTTTTTCCCTTCTGTGTGCAACATTCTGGAGATTACAGCTCTGCTTTTTATTTTGGAGCAAAGCAGAACACCAGCGCGTTCACGGGCTACCTGCTATCCATTCCAATGGAGGCACAGTTCGCTGCTTCCTGCATCCAGTAGCTGCGTCTCCTTAAGGGAGCCACAGCTACTGGCGCAGTCAGTCAGCTCCCTGCACCTCCATTTCCATTTCTATCAGGGCTATTTTGCACCATTGGTGTTCCGTGGTTGCTTTTCGATGATTGGTGGAGTCAACAAATAGTATCGACAAGAGGACTGGCCATGGGGTGTTTTATTGGTGTTCCGTGCTTGGTTTTCGATGACAAGAGGACTAGCCTTGGGGTGTTTTACGTGAACAAATTGGTCTTTCAAGCCTTCAAAATCATATGTGTTTGAGGTACAACTACTTTGACACTTCACAACCCCATGTCAGTAGACTGCTGCTTTTGGACTGGCGCATTTACTGAATACTCAATTTCACTTTTGTCTTCATTCCTGCTCACTCAAGGGCCAATTTTGATGGGTCAATTATTTTGAAGTTACTATATGATTGAAATATTAACCTTTAAGTAGCTTTAAACCAATAATTTATATTTGTAGTGAAGGGTGGTTGCATGAATTTGCAAAAGGTTGCCTTGGGTGCCGTGTAATATTTCCTCCTTTTTGCTTCCTGTCTTGCTCACCCGGAATTGCTATGAAATATGCCACTAATGCCAAAAATTGGACATGCATTGGCTGTGATTATGGCTATCTTTCCGGGAATATCCCTTTTCCTCCGCTTAGTTGAAGAGTCGCCTGCATAAAGCGCACGTAAGTATGGCAACTGCGCTATTGATTCCGAGTAAGTCCAGTGAAAGGCAAGTGGTTTGTGTGGAGCTAATCCTACAAAATGCAGTTTCCCAGGCTTTTTAAAGAAATTCAACAAATAAGTTCCGGTTGGCAAATTTGCCAAAATTAGATAGTTTATGAATCAATGACGTTTAAATCGATTTGAATGTGTTGATTTGAAAGCTAAATCCCGCGCAAACGGGGGTACTAGTGTAAAATCTGAAGTATTGTTTTTAATATTAATGCAATGATGTTTTCTAACTTAAGAAGGAGATTAGTAGTGCAAAATGAATGTAAAATTTATTCTGTATTTTCGTTTGGATCAGCTTTTTCCAAATGCTGGTTTATTTTTGTAACCTGTGTGATCGCTTTATTATTGCCTTTGCAATCTCAAGCATGTGATGGTTCTGGTTTCACTATGGATGGAATCACGGATAATGGTAATGGGACCTATGATATTGATTATACTGCTTGCTTTGCGACGAATACCTTTGGTAATGGTACTTTCGGTGATACTTATGGTTTTGAGATAAGTATAACAGGAGCAACAATCATAGGTTTTACACCAAATAGCCTTGTCGGAAACGCGGGGACTTCTATAACAGGAGGTATAAATGGTCCCGGTAATACAATCTCATATGGAAATCCTGCTTCAGCCCAGGGAGGAGGGTCATTTATCGACGCGACTGATCCAAGCGCTTGTCCTGGAGGTCTCTGTTGCTACACATTGACCATCACTGTAGATGCTTATCCTACTTTTTGGAGTGGTTCAGGTCCCGAAGAAAACAATTGTCCTGATCTTGCAAACGATCCGAACTACGAGGGGGCCTTCCCGATAGTTTGTGATGCAGTGCTAGGTACAACCACCTCGGCTAATGCCAGTGTTTGCTTCGGTGACAGTTATCAAGGAACATCAACCGGATTTGCTTTGCCAGCTGGTGCTGATCCCTGTATAGCCTGGGGCTATTGGGTGCAAGACGATCCGCTAGGAATATTTACAGGAATCGCCACCGGTACCAATCCACCATCTGGGGGAGATCCGAATTTGGATCCGAATTTTGTTGGTATTGGGGACGTTCCACCAGGATCTGGAACGATGTCAGGGGAAGGTACTGGAGTCACCTACTATATTGCTCCATTCACATTGACCGATTGTGCTAACCTTCTCTACGATCCGGATTGCTTTGTTGTCGGTGATCCTGTGTCGGTCTATTTTAATCCGGAAATTGCATATACTTTTGAAATAAACTGTGATAATAATGCAGCCAACACGGTAGAGATCACAGTGACGGTTGTAGGCGGATTACCCTCAGTTGATGGATCAGACTTTGTAGTTGTTAATGATGGAGATGGAACATTAGGTGGCGTTCCTGTTTCTGATGGTGGCACCTTTACGATCAGCGGTATTCCAGACAATGGGAACATTTCATTCACAATTTCTGACGGTGCCAGCTGCTCGATATCCGAAGTCATTAATCCTTCAATCGATACAAATGACTTTTGTACAGGCTGCTCAGCAGATGCTGGGGTTGTCACTGCAACTCAAATTGGCCAGGGACTTACAACCGCCAACAACGGTTTAGATAGCCAAGGACCTTTTTACCTGTGCTTTGGCGACGAGCTAACACTAGAAGGTTCAGGGTTTACTCTGCCTGATGACGCTGGTAGCTTTGGGGCTCCACCGGTCTATTATGCTGCCGGAATGAGTTACATGCTGTACAACGGACTCCCGACAGTGGGGGATCCCGGTGTTGATCCAGGCTTTACTGGTATCTACTATACAGGAGGCGGTACTCCCACTGAGAACTGGGGGGCAATCAACAATGGAGGGAATGTAGCCAATATTCTGTCTGGTTGTTTTGGAGCAGTCGTGACTAATCAGACATTGTGGTTCGTGCCTTACGTGGGAGATGCTGTAACAGCACCAGCATATGATTTGGATAACGACCTTTGCTATGATACTGGTGCCTATATAGAGGTGGTTTATCTTGAACCCATTGAATTTGTTGTGCAACAAGACTGCAGTGGTGTGCAGCTGACAATTACTGGAGGGTCTCCAGAATTTTTTGGTAGTAATTACAATATTACCAATACCGGTTCTGGCTCCTTGTCGAGCAGTGCGATAACTAACGGTGAAACGGTACTGATCTCTGATCTCGCAGATGGGGACGCTTTCTCTATCATTGTGGAAGACGCCAACGGATGTTCAACACCATTTAGTGGGACCTACAACTTCATTGAGCCTGTACCCACTTTTACAGCCTTAAATCCAATCTATTGTGAAACTGATCCGGATGTACCTCTTGTTGCCTCTCCTTTACCAGCAAATATTCCGCAAGACGCAAACTACACTTTAGACATTACTTGGGACCAGTTTCCACAAGAAACAACTTGGGAGGTAGAAGATGCATCGGGTGCAGTTGTCGCTTCAGGTGGCCCATATCCCGGTGAAACAGTAGGCGAAACTGGCAGTTTTCCTATAGGACCGTTGGATTCAGCAAACTGTCCTTACACCTTGATCATGTATGATTCGGCAAACGATGGTCAGGATGCCTGCGCTTATTCAAGTCAAATGCAAGGAGGCTTCCAAATTGTGGATAACGTAACAGGTGCAATTGTAACAACTCAAACTGGCGATTGGTGCTCGACGCTTTCAGCGAATGGGCCAAACAACTGTGCTAACGGAGGATTGCAATTTGTACTACCTTGCCCACCTGACATAGTGTCGACAACTACCTATTTTGGACCGGGAGCAACTAATACTAATATTGTCAATGGAGAAGGAGTTTTTTCTCCGGGAGTTGCTGGGTTTGGGACTCATGATATCTCATACATTGTATCCTACGATGGAATTTGCGAGTACGAGTATACGCAAACAGTAGTAGTAGAGCTTAGTCCGGATATTGATCCGATTTTGGATCTTGATCTATGCCAAGCGACCTTTAGCCTAACAGATGTAGAGGCAACGCTGACAGGAACAAATTTAGGGAACTCCAACATTGCGATATGGGATGGTGATCCATCATTAGGAACTTCTTCTGTGCTAAATGGTGGAGCGCTTAATCTTAGTGCTCCTTCTGGACCCTCAACCTATTGGGTGGAGGCAACAATTGGAATCTGTGTGGACGCAGAGCCTTTTGTGATTACCCTAAGTGAACCTCCAACTGTCGTAAACCAAACTGATCAAATTTGTGAAGATACAGCTGGCTCTGGAACAGCAACCGTCGATCTGACCGCATATGAAAGTGCAATCTACAACTCCGGTTCTGCCGCGTATAATTGGTATGAGGAGGCAACCTTGGTCACTCCCATTACTCCGGCTACTGCTGTAGCAGTATCTGATGGAGAAACTTATTATTTGGAAGTCTCCGAGGGGGCTTGTACGGCTGTCGGAGAAGTCACTTTTACAATTGGTGCCATCTTGTCGCCAGGGCTGGATGGGGTATTAGCAGTCTGTGACACAGATCCAACGTTTAATCTGTTTGATCAGCTTACAGGTACCCCAGATGCCGGAGGAGACTGGACCGATGCCAGCAGTGCTGCCACTACTGATGCTCAGGATCCGTCAACCTTGGCAATCGGGGATAATACCTTTACCTATACCATACCGGCAGCAGATGGTTGTCCTGCTGCTACTGCCGAAGTGGTGGTAACAGTGACAGCCTGCGCCTGTCCTACCTCAACCGAGCCAGCCACCACAGTGGACTTTTGTAATGACGGAAGCGCCCTGGTACCAGCTCTGCCAACTCCTGCAGCGCTGATAACCGATATGACCGATGCTGGGTTTGCTCTGGATGTCGATGCAAATGGAGAACCGGATGTAAGCTGGTGGAGTGATGCAGCCTACAGTGCAGCCTATGGTGGCGCTAACCTCTCTTAT
>JAHDEE010000432.1 GCA_020629005.1 Chitinophagales bacterium | reverse complement strand
AGCCGTACCAATCAGGGTCAATTGCATTTCTTCCCAACTTTGGGGCAGATGTCGAGGCCTATCTGGGCTTGGTGCAGCAGCCAGCAATTTGTGGTCAGTCGGCCATATATGAGTTTCAATTTACAGTCCCAAATCCTGCCTTGGATTCAAATAGTGGAGTGATTGAGGATATTGATTTTCGACTTTCAGATCTGTGCAAGGCTTCCGCAACGATGACTGCGCCAGTTGTTACGATTAATGGCCAAGAATTAGGAACAATCAATCCCTTTAGCAATGGATTATTTTGGTACCAGCTACCCTTTACCTCTGATCCGGATGGAGCTGGAGTAGGCTTAGAAGATACTGATGGAGATGGCGTATACAATGACTTGCCATACGGCCACACTTTGACAGGGCAGATTGAATTTGATTTGATTTGTCAAGACGGCAGTGCTTGTGAGTCATTTGCTTGTTCATTTGATCAATATCAGATTAGGGGTAAGCGTCACTGCGGTACTAACTTTATGAGCTCCAGCACTTTTTTGCCTTTGGCACCCGCTACCAGTATTCCGGTATTGCAGTATGGAACCACAGACTATCCTGCTACCGACTTGGCTGGCGTTCCCTACGAGGTGGATATCTATGACGAAGATGCCTCGACAAATCTGGGAATCACAGGTTTCGATCATGGGCATGTAACCCCAGGTACGCAGGCAATTACTACTTATGGATTTGCCTACGAGTGGGAGACAAGCAATGTAATTCCCTGTGCAAGTGCCACGCAACAACTAGTTGTAACGATTGCAGCGCCTCCAAAAATGGCCGACGATATGGAGTATCAGGCTGGAACTTTAACATGGGATGGAAATGCCATTGCAGACTCAGCCATGACAATCGACTTCGATGGATACCCCGACACTGATATAGTTTTTACTATTGATGTGGGTCCTATAGCCCCTGGCAGACATGACTTTACGATGGATATGGCACTAAATGAATGTCTTGAGCCACTGGAATGGGCAAGCGCTGACTTTCAAGTGATTGAAACATGTACAGATGGAGGCTGCACCTGCCATACCGTGGTTGCTTGCCATTCTGCTTTGATTCAAGCTGATTATGAAGGATGTATAGTTCCCTGCATCTACAGAACTGCCTCGCAATCTTTGCAGCGCAAAGACTATGGCGTGGATCCCGTAACTGGAGTCCAGCTCACGGCAGAGGATGTTCCTTTAGTGGACACTTATCGCTTCATCAATTGCGACACGGCACAGCTGGAAGCCTGTATCGCTATCTTTGAGGATGTCACTTGGGACTTCACAAGAATCGCTCACCGTTGGAATGCACCAGGAACCAACGGAAATGCACAAGGATCTTGGATTAATTCTAGCTTTGATCAGCCATTTAACATTGAGGTCACCCATATCGATGGTGCTACTGGTACTCGAACGGATATGAGTACCTGTGATGTTAATGGAATCTTTAACGGTTACAATTACAATTCACCCCCAGATACGCCTATGTGGCGCTGGTATGATATTGAAGCGCCCTGTAATGTGAATGGACAATTCTTTGCAGGTGACACCGTCTGCATTTCCTACAACTACAGAGCCTTAAAGCAAAAAGGAGGAGACCCAACTGTAAATCCACTCGTTGGTATATTTATGAACAGTTACTTGCGAAACCCTGATGGTACAAACACCAATGTTGCAAACAATAATAGCTGCTACGAGTATAGTCCAATTGAATTCTATAATCCTCAAATTAGACGCCAGATCAACGTAGAGCTCAATGATTGCAGCATGAATGTGGAGTTTGAGAAGTACCACTTTGATGAATTCCCTCCTGCAGATCCACCTTGGTATGAGAATGAAAAGAGAGTGCACACACGTCTTTTGCATCTGGAAGCTCCTATTATCAGTGGTACATATCTCGTCGAGAATTCTTGGGAATACGAATCCCAGGACGGAACAATCTTGCCACTGGTTCCGGATAGTATGGCTGCTGTATCATGTTCTACGATAAGTGGCTCAGAGTATTGCATTAATGATCCGGGTCCAGGCACGATCACTTCCTGCTACGACAATCCTGTCAACCCCTCGAATGAGTTATGTAAAGATCGAGATGAAAGTGGTGTTTTCTATTTCTCTGATGCTTCAAATGGCACAGCAGATCCGTTGGGTGCTATTTGTATTGGAGGGGGAGCATCAGGTTCGGAAAAAATCAGATATCAACTTGGGTATGTCTGTCCGGGAGAGTACCCATTAGATAGTCTATTGTTCAGAGAATTTTCCAGCGCAAGAGGATGTATGGCAGACGTTTTCCTCAATATTTTTGAAATTCAAGATAATAGAAATGCTCCAGTGCCACTTGATGCTACCTTGCAGCAAACAGTATTGGTATCAAGCGGAGATACTGAGATAAATACCGTCTCTATTTGTAACAATGCTGCAAATGCATATGTGCATGAAAATCTCGGTGCCAGTATCTGGATACCATATAATATTGCCCTTGAGGATGCAATAGATGCGAGTAGTGGAAGCTCCCTTACTTTCACCCTTATTAATAGCACTGCAACCGAAAATGAGTATCTCGTGACCGGACCTACCTCTGTCGTGTCTGGCACATGCTGGGACTTGCAATTGGAAACCCGTCTGTTATTTTGTCCACTGAATACTTCTACTTCGGAGATTCGAGTGCAAGGATTTTCGGGTTGTCTGTCACCAGAAGTTCGGTCTCTAATTGATTTGGGCCCCGACACACCTTGTGCAGACGTTGAAGTTGCCTATGTCTACACATTTGATCCTTCTGATTTACAGTTGGAGCTATGGTCTGAACCAGATGGTCCACAGCAACTCTGCGACGAAGTAGAGTACATCATTT
>JAHDEE010000125.1:8764-18056 GCA_020629005.1 Chitinophagales bacterium | reverse complement strand
TGCCTACCGCTGGAAGTGCTAGGGAGTTGACCATTCCTGAACAGATGGAGGCTGGACTTTATGTCTATGTCGTGGAGTTAAGAGGCAAGAAAATTTTAAGGGGGAAGGTGATAGTGGAATGATCCTTGGATTGATAGTACGAACAAAACTGTAGATGAAATGAATGATAAAGTACTGGAAGAAATAATCAATGATATTCGTGAACTCCGGGATGCAGATTTTCATGTTTGTCCTTACGATGCATGGCAAGAAGCAGGAGAACCAGAAACAACGGAGAATACGGAGTGCAGTTGCGAAAAGTTCGATCTGGTGATTGACAAACTTCGCTCTTTGGTCTCCAAGGATTCGATTGAGCATATGGGCTAAGTATCTCTAAAGCATACCTCCACTAGATAACGGTCGATACATTTACCAATGAAACAAGCTTTGTGAAATAGATCAACAGGGACACAAAGTCTCTCAAGGGAGTCTCAGACCACCGCTTGTCCGTACTTGATGAGGGTATGCCAGTCTCCAATATACTATCCCGTACTGACCTTGATACTGCAAGCAGGCGATAGGGATGAAAGTGTAGTGCTATGTTTGCCTTCTCTCCTATCTGAGCAAGTAGTTCCAAAATCTCGGCCTTCGAAATGTTGGACATCTTTGCAACATGATCAATTAGTCTCCAGGCAGCATCGCTTCTCAAATAGCTATACTGCTCGACATAATCCAGAGCTAATTTATTATATTCTTTCACTTACCAATTCTTTCAATCCCATTTTCGCCCACTTTTTTCTAGCTGCGCCACCTTATGCGATTCTCGCAACGAGGGAGTGGTGTGGCAAAATAGCCCCGATGGTAGCGGAATGCAAGTGCTATAGCGGAGACTGAGCGCCCAGCAGCTACGGCTCCCTTAAGGAGACGTAGATGCTGGTGCAGCGAAGCTCCGATATAGTGCTTGCATTATAGCGGACAGCGGGTAGACAGCCTCCACGAGCAATTTCGCTTCGCTCCAAATTATTATTCAGTTAATCGCTATTGACAATTGACTCCAGCTTTTTGAAGGCTCCGCCCCATGCAGCGATGAAATATTGCCTTGCCGAGTCCCAGTCATCACCTGGCCTCCAACCTGTGTGAATAAGGGTAACCTTTGTTAGCTGTTCGCCAAGGGCAGAGAAAAGGACAGTGACATTGGTGAGTGGCCGGACGTTATTCATGAAGCCCTTTTGCTCGGCATTGCCTCTCCACTCGATGTTAAAAAAGTGAGGTTTGTCTACTGCAAGAACCTTGCAACCAAAGGTGCTGTTGTTGAAGGGATCTGGATCGTCTGGGGTCCAGAATAACTCATACTTGCCGGCAGGGATCATCTCTACCACTGCCTTATTTGTCAACCACTTGGTCAGAAGATTGCTCTCCGAAAAGTAGTTAAATGCCTGCTGTTGATCGCAATGCAAAATGGCAGAGGTGGTGATAATCTCATCGATGTAGTGTTCTGTTTCTTCCATGTGAGCAATTTTCGCAATCACAATTTTCGAAGTTGAAGATAATAAAAGCGATGTATGCTTACAAGGAGTCGCCAGTAGAAACCTGAACTTGAGCATCATGGATAACTCAATTTCGCCCTCTTGATAAGCCTGCGAAAACGGAAACAAAATATCCACTGGTCCATTGTTTCCTTCGATGAGCAAAGAGTTACTTCCGCTAAAGGCTTGCTCATCAGAGATGGGAGCATCCTCTTGTGCGGCTCCCGACCAGGTCAGCCAGTAATCACTGACTTCCGTGATCATTTCGCCTGGATTGTAAGATTCAAAATCATCAACATGACTATGCTGAGCTTGAACAAGGAAGGGGCATATGGAAAAGTAAATCACGAGAGGCTGCCATGCTTCACATGGCAGCCTTCATTTCAGTTTCGTTTATGAGGAAAGCGATATCAAAGACACTTAATTACCACGCTGCCACAATTCCTTACCCAGCTTCAGATGGTCTTCAACGCACTTTTGATATACCATGTAACCGTTGTCTCCATTGGTCATTATTACCATTCCTTGACCGGATTCCGGAAAGAGTATGCTAACACAATGAACCCCTTGATCTGCTCCGCTATGGACAAGCGCATATTCACCATCACTCAAATCGCTAAGCACTTCCCAGCCAAGGCCCATTCCTGTGTTTTTGCCATTTACTTCATGAGTATCGATCATTTCTGCATAAAGCGATGGCTTGATTCCTGCGCCATTCATTACCCACTGCATAAATTTCCCGTAGTCCTCTACCGTAGTCAATAAATTATCCGCTGCATTGGCTTCTCCAAACTTGAAATTCTCGTAAACATTCTCGCCCTGCTGATCATGCCAATGAGCAAATCTGGATGCATCTGTATTTTCATCCCAAATAAATTGCGTCTCTGTCATGCCGGCTGGAAGAAATACTTGCTCAGCAGCTATTGCCTCCAGAGGTTTTTCAAATTTACTTTCAAGAGCCCGTCGTAAATACTCAAAGCCTTCACCGGAATAACTGAACCCTGTTCCTGGTTCAAACTCAAAAGTCAGCTTTTCCGTTTCATGCAGTACTCTCCAATTGGCGAACCCTGTCTCATGATTCAATACATGCCTGCTGGTGAGAAGTTTATGCTTGGGATCGGATTTAACATCGGGATCAACCCAATATTTGCTTAAAGGTTCATCCAAATCCCATAGTCCAGCATTCACAAGTCTGAGCACCGTCATCGAGACAATTGGCTTAGTGAGTGAAGCCACGTTAAAAATGGTATTGTGTGGCGCACTGCTTCCGTTTTTTAGCTCTCCATAAACCTTGATCTCTCCCAGTTTGCCTTCATTGATCACTCCCAGTCCAAGGCAAGGCACATTCAATTCTTCCAGCCATTTGCTTACTGCTTCGTTTCCCCAATCAGTGATCTGCTTCGACTCCTTGTCGGTTGTTTCATGATTGTAGCTCAATACCCGTTTCAATAAGAACTCTCCGTCTTCTAAAATCCAGAGATGGGTAAAATCAGCAATGCTGGTGAAATATTCTTCCACCCCTTCTTCATTCGCATAAAAACGATGCTTCCCCATCTGAATGGCAGCATACAGTTCCCCAGCCTGATAAAGAGGGTAAACCTCGCTAGTCCCTTTAACGAGCGCTCGTCTTGGCCGATAAGGGAGCCCGCAAATATTGTTCTTGATTGTGTTGACAAAGGACTCTTTGCCGTTTGTAATTCCATGCTGATCATGGTAGAATTCAAAGTCTTCACTGATCAAACGTTCTAGGGAAGCAAACCTGCACTGGTTGAAGGCCTCTTCAAAAATCAAACTATCATTCTTCAAAATCTTGTTGCGAAGATCGCTGCTCTCCGATTGTGCAAATGCAGCGCTTGAAAACAAAAGCACTGCTAAAATAAGTCTAGATGCTAAAATCATTAATTTGGGTTTTAATGCCGCTGTGGCAATAAGGGTTAAATAGGGATTCCGATCTCTCTGGCCAGAATGCTCGGACTCAATTTAAACCACTAGCAATGGCATAAGAGTTCCTATGGGAACTAAATAAGAGCACGATTAGAACTAATACTAATTCCCATCCAGAAAGTCTGATCTGTCTCCCGCCCAATCACGCATTTCATTTCCTGTGATAGGTCCCGATAGAAAATGAATCGAGTGATTTGATTTTCAAGGTATTACCCCAATAAAACACGATCACAGCTTTGGGCTCGTTCATAAACTTAACGGTATCTCCATGCAGGCTATGCTCCCTGTTAAAATTTATGACGTCCTTTATATGGTATCCACTTCCGTATTTCCATCTTCCTTCTTTCAAGTCTCTATGCTTGCTTCGACAAGCTGAGCAAAGCGGTACAATGAACAAGATAAGAACTATGTTTCTTGTCAACCAATGCATATAGGAGATTTCTAAGGCCAACTCATTTTCATGGCAATCACAATTGGAACAGCTCAGAACAATAACTCTATCTTGCGATCGTAAATCTTCCCTTGCTCTTCTCGCTTCCAATGTCGGCAATACAAAAATACAAACCCACCGGCCAGTTGGATATAGGCAAATCACTTTGTTCACCCCGATACACCAATCGCCCTTGAGAATCAAAAATGGAAATGGCTTGGATCTTCTCTTCATTCGCTGAGGCAATACTGATTGAATGCTGTGCTGGATTTGGCACCATGATTAGTCCATCATTGCCCTCCTCCATAATTTGAGCGACAGAGACCGCATCTCCTACCTGTTGCCACACCAGCAAGTCACCACTTGTGCTAATACTGACGAGTTTTGGCAGACCTCCATCCGAAGGATATAATGGTTCGATCAGCCATTGATCAGACATCTGATGTAAAACGAACTCATGATCTGGCTCAATATACAGTGTCCAATCGGTACTAACCAGATCTCTTTGACCATCCAAATCAAAATCAATGAAGGGCTCTGCAAATAGAGCATAAGGATCTGTCAACTGGTTCTCTTGCAGGAGTTCGAGCGATCCCGCATTGAAACCGTAAACCCAGTTGTGGAATTCTGCCAGCACTATCCGAAATGATTCTGGACTGTCATTCAAATAACCAGCTGCCAAGTCTGGATAAAAATTGATAACATCATCTAGAGTCAACAGAGTCAGCGCCTCACCAGCAAAACTGCTGCCTTCATTCAAAATAAGCTTTAAATTGAATACAAAATTTTCATTCGACAGAAGCAAGTAATCCAGATCACCGTCTAAATCATAATCAAAAAACGCTCTGTCCGCACATACAATCAATTCGCCTTCAACTACGTACTGCAATTGAGTATCCAGCAATATAGACTGCTCAAACCCGCCGCTCTGATCGTTCTGCAAATAATGAAAAGCAAATTGCGACGGACCAAAGTAGGCGATATCCATCCAACCATCTTGATTTATGTCTACAAGACGATAATCCAGATAACCATCCAATACAGCCAAAGTTTGCTCCGAAACATAGCCCCCTTCCGAGTCGAGAGTCAGCAACTGCAATTCAGAAGTAGCTCCCTTGTCTTCCGGAAGCAATATTTCGACAAGTCCATCTTTATCGAAGTCATAGATCTTTGCTTTTTCATAGAGGCTTTCTTCTCGCTCCAGGTAAAGTTCTATGTCGCCGAATGTATCGTTTCCATTATTCCTACATACATATACTCTGTTCTTCCGGAGGTTCAAAAGTAGCAGGTCTTCATCCTCATCGCCATCCAGGTCTGCCACTTCGATAAGAGTATTATTGGAAATCGCTGTATCATAAAGTTCAGTCAGCAAAACTTGTTGTCCATCGGCTTGCACCAACATCACTCTTCCTGAAAACTCATCTACAATCCAAACATCATCCACTCCATCGTTGTCGTAGTCCAGCACACTAGTCTCAATCCCACTTACATTAATCTCGTCCGGGCTATTGACCAATTGGTAGCTACCGGCTGCTTCGCTGATCAGCCATTTTTTTGTCACACTATTTTCACAAAGAGAGTTGGGCGAGCTCTGAACCCAAATATCCTCATAGCCATCTCCATTGATATCACAACTCAAGAGGGCTCTGCAAAAAGTATTGGCCGGCAATTCCGATTCCTCAAAAAAACCTGTCTCACTCTGAATCTTTAGACTTATGCCTTCCTCTAAATCATACATCAACAGGTCTGCAAGTCCATCCCCATTGGCATTAACACTAAAAAGTCCACGATAGGATTTTTCAAGCTGTTGAAGTGGCACCAAATCAAAAGCGATGCCAGAGGTCTTCTGCAAAATCTGCAATTGATTATCATTGACAAACAGAAATCCAAAATTGCCATCTTGATCGTGATCCACAAACACTGGATCATAGGAAGGATCAAAATGAGGTACAGGTAAATGTAGTTCCACAACCGGCCACTGGGAAGTACTTCCTGTATTTTCCAGATACACATACTGTATGTAAAACTCCGATTCCAAGGCCAGGTTCTGACAAATCAGGTCCAGATCCCCGTCATTGTCAATATCCCAAAGCTGCTCCACTTCTAACAATGATGAACTCAGATTGCTAATGGTAAATTGACCCGAACCATCATTCAAAAATGCAAGAATGGTACTGTTATCCACATGCACAAAATCCAGGTCTCCATCCAAATCAAGATCCCCAATTAGTGGCTCAGTAACCTCGTATGAAGAGTCCCAAAATATTGAATCCACAACTGCATCTTCACTAACAATCAGGCATGAAGAAGCTATGAGATAGTCGTCTACACCATCGGAATTGAAGTCGGCTTCAGCAACTTTGACTGCGGGGAATTCATCGGAATTGTAGACTATCTGTCTAAGCTCCATCTGAGCTTCTGCTTCAAAGGCCATCAGAAACAATACAGGGATTAGGATATTTCTGCGTAACATTTGTGGGAATTTTAGAATTATCGAATTTAGGATTACAATTGAAACAGTAAAATAAGCAAAAGAAAGGGTCAATTGATATTCTTTTTTTGAAGCGGAGCAAAGAACCACGCTTAAATGGGCTACCGGCTCTACGCTATTATTCGTTGCCTTGCTGCCTGCTCCAGCTTCAGCCCTAGCGTCTCTCCTATCGTCGAGCCACTATGGCTGAGCTTTCGCCACGGCATCAAGGCAACTCATAGCCGCTGCGATCCGGGCTATTTTGCAAATTACAAAGCACGCTCAGGCAGGTCCTCCCGCAATGAAGCTCTTCCCTAAAAAGCTCACAACGAAAGCACAAGAAGAATCCTATAATATATATTTATCAGCAATCATCGCTCACTCCACCTGCAATGCACTCTTTTTTTGCCCGCCGCCATTGCGACTTTGGAAAAGTTCCGCTAAATTAGGGGCTGCATAGACGTCTCCATCCCTGATTAGTGCACATCACTCCCCACTAGGTGCACGCTAGTATCATGACGGAATGCAACTGTTTAACCCTGAATTCCTTTCGAGAAATTCACTTAAGTTCTTTCGCCAGGCAGATTCTGCCGACTGTGGCCCTACTTGCCTGAGAATGATTTCACATTTTCACGGAAAGTCGCTGAGCGCCAGGTATCTAAGAGAAATCTCTTTCCTGGATCGCAAGGGAGTCAGTCTGCTAGGAATCTCTCATGCTGCCGAACAAATTGGCTACCGCACTCTGGCAGCCAAAGTCAAATACGAAAATCGAGATCACGCCTCACTGCTTTCCGCTCCAATGCCTTGCATCGCACATTGGAATCAGAATCACTTTGTCGTCATCTATAGAGTCACCGACAAGTTCGTTTGGGTGGCTGACC
Organism: Chitinophagales bacterium; assembly: GCA_020629005.1. Classification (GTDB taxonomy): domain Bacteria; phylum Bacteroidota; class Bacteroidia; order Chitinophagales; family UBA2359; genus JAHDDV01. The sequence continues at coordinate 10,826 of JAHDEE010000125.1, read as the reverse complement.
CAGCTAGTGGTAAGCACAAACTGAAGCGAAGCGACTTTGAGCGAAGCTGGACCACTGATGCTGGCAAGGGCATTATCCTTCTACTGCAAAAGACGCCTGATTTTGTGGACTCGGCTGAAGAGCAACAAAGCTACAGCTTTGGATTTTTGATGAGATACCTCAGCCCGTATAAACGACTGATCCTCCAACTGTCTCTCGGTCTGCTTCTGAGCGTCTTGTTCCAACTGCTCTTTCCCTTCCTTACCCAATCTGTCGTCGACATTGGGATCCAAAACAACAATCTAAACTTTATCTATCTGATTCTTGCGGCACAAATGATTCTATTTGCCAGCCAGACCAGTGTGCAATTCATACAAAATTGGATCCTGCTGCATATCAGCACAAGAATCAACATCGCTCTGATTTCTGACTTTCTGCAAAAACTAATGCGTCTCCCTTTAGGATTCTTCGATGCGAAAAATATTGGGGATTTGCTCCAGCGGATAGGCGATCATAAAAGAATTGAGTCCTTTCTCACAGGCACTACCCTACAGGTGGTGTTTTCAAGTTTCAGTCTTTTGGTTTTCAGCTTTGTGCTCTTCATGTATAAACCGCTGGTCTTTTTCATCTTCGCCCTCGGCGCGCTGCTTTATATCCTTTGGATCGTGCTGTTCCTAAAAAAAAGAAAGGAGGTGGACTATCTGGCTTTTCAACAACTTTCCGAAAATCAAGACAGCTTGATCGAAATCATTCAGGGAATGCCAGAGATAAAGTTGCAGAACAGCGAATACAAGCGACGATGGAATTGGGCAAACATTCAGGCCAGACTTTTTAAAACTCAAATTCGAAGCCTGGCGATCACTCAGTACCAGGATGCGGGAGCCTCTTTTATCAACCAGTTCAAAGACATTTGCATTTCCTTTGTAGTCGCCACCTCTGTGATCAAAGGAGAAATGACCTTGGGGATGATGATCGCAGTGCAGTACATAGTCGGTCAAGTCAATGGACCACTCAACCAGTTGATTGGATTTATCAGAAAGGCGCAGGATGCCAAAATCAGTCTGGAACGCCTAAATGAAATACATAGCAGAGAAGGAGAACAAAAAAGCACCCAAACACACACAGAAATAGTGCCTGAGGAGGACATAGTATTGGAGGATCTGCACTTCAAGTACAGCCCTATATCTCCTGTAGTGCTGAAGAAGATCAACCTAATAATCCCTAAAGGAAAGATAACAGCAATTGTAGGCACCAGTGGCAGTGGCAAGACGACACTCATAAAACTCTTACTTGGATTCTATCCTCCAACCAGTGGCAAAATTAGTATCGGCGGAACTGATTTGCAGCAAATACATCAACAAGTCTGGAGGGCCAAGTGCGGTGCCGTCTTACAAGATGGGTACATCTTTTCAGATTCCATTGCAAATAACATTGCTGAATCCGATGATATAGTAGATCGGGCACAGTTGCTCAAAGCTGTCAAGACAGCAAATATCCAGGAACATATAGAAAGGCTACCGCAGAAGTATAACACCACGATCGGCGCAAAAGGAAAAGGTTTGAGTCAAGGTCAGAAACAACGAATGCTGATCGCCAGAGCTGTGTACAAGGACCCAGAGGTTCTATTCTTCGATGAAGCAACCAATGCACTCGATGCTAACAATGAAAAGGTGATCATGGAAAACCTGGAAGCTTTTTTCAAAGGACGAACAGTAATCGTGGTGGCTCATAGATTGAGCACAGTAAAGAATGCCGATCAAATCGTTGTACTGGAGCAGGGTGACATCGCTGAAATCGGGACACATAAGGAACTGGTCGACAAACGTGGAAAGTATTTCACCCTGGTGAAGAACCAACTTGAACTTGGAAACTAGTATGCCAGAAAGAAAATACATAGAAGATCCGAATGAGATCAGCTTGAACGAGCAAGATGAAATTCAGGAGCTCCTGGGACATCCGCCTGGTTGGATGTTGAAATGGGGTATTACAGTTGTACTGCTTTTTATTGCAATGATGCTTGCACTATCCTGGTTCATAAAATATCCCGACTCCAATATGGCAACAGTAACAATCACCAGCACAA
>JAHDEE010000125.1:0-8664 GCA_020629005.1 Chitinophagales bacterium | reverse complement strand
CAAGAATTACAGCTTACCGAAAAGAACTTGCAAAGAAGTCGGGCATTGAATGAACAAGCAATCGTTAGCGATTCAGAAACTGAATCCATCCAAGGCTTGGTGCTTTCTCAGCAACAGAAGATTTCGACATTTAAGACTAGCCAAATCAACAATGAGGTCAAGCAGGAGCAATTGCAATCCCAAATCTCGACATTAAAACAAGAGTTTCAATTGGAGCTTTCTTCGCAAAGACTGAGCCTGCAGCAACGAGTCGATCGCATGCGCGGCGACATAGGGCAGTGGGAACACAAATACCTCCTACGTGCACCAATCGATGGCCAGGTCTCCTTCGCGGGCATCTGGGCACAAAACCAGTTTATAAGAGCCGGGGAAGAAATATTCAAGATTGTACCAGGAAAAGCCAGAGGCGGAATACTCGCAAAGTGTGAGCTACCGGTTATCGGTGCAGGAAAAGTAAAACAGGGTTCTAAGGCAAGTATTCGCCTGGATGCATTTCCCTATCAGGAATATGGCAGTATCCAGTCGCAGGTCGACAAGATTTCTCTTGTACCTAATGCCAATTCGGATGGACTTTTCACTTACCAATTGGAATTAGCCCTACCGGACAAGCTGGTGAGTACCTACGGCAGAGAACTGCCATTCCGCCAACAAATGAAAGGAATGGCTATTATCATCACGGAAGACAAACGAATCTTTCACAGAGTATTTGAAAAACTATACAGTGTACTGAAAAACTGAATTGGCGTGAAAGCAAAGAATACAATCATTTTTACACAAGACTATGATCATTCAAGTTCATTGGTTATGGATTGGCTGGACTTTTACGGAGCCAGCATCACAAGGATCAATGGGGAGGACCTGACCTCGGAAGAATACCAGGTTCATCTTGAGCTTAGCGATGAAACAACCCAAACTTCCTTATACAAACAAGGAGTAGACGTCTTTGCCAAGAAAGTAAATCGGCTTTGGGTACGTCGAGACGCCTTTCAGAAGAACCCACATTGTTTCGATGAAGACCACAAACTACAGACGGAGATCGAACGTCACTTTAGAAACGAAGCTCGCGCCTTGAAACGCAGTCTGTTTAGGATGATTGATACGCCAACTCTTGGTGACTATTTCCAGATGAATGTAGAAAAAACGGACCTGCTCATCCGAGCACGGAATGCAGGCTTTAGCATACCAGCAAGTTTGATTTGTTCGAGCAAGCAATCTGTGCTTCAATTCATGAAGAAGCAGGGCCAGCTCATCACCAAGCCGCTGGCAGAGTCCATACACTTGCAAGCAAAATCTGAAAGTGTGCTTGTAAGTTATACAGAAGCGATTACCGAAGAGAGAGTTAAAGAACTACCAGAAACATTCTTTCCATCGCTTTTTCAGGAACAAATTGACAAAGCTTATGAGCTCAGGGTATTCTACCTGGATGGCAGCTGCTACTCTATGGCCATCTTCTCACAACTAGACCAACAGACCTCTGTAGACTTCCGAAAATACAATACCAGGAAGGGAAACCGCAAAGTACCGTACAAGCTTCCAGAGCATGTCGAAGAATCAATAGCAGTGCTGATGAAAGACATACAACTGGATACCGGTTCCCTTGACATCATCAGAGCGCATGATGGCCGATACGTATTCCTTGAAGTGAATCCTGTTGGACAATTTGGTATGGTCTCCTCCCCTTGCAATTATCACCTGGAAGAAAAGATAGCACTGAGACTTTTGGCAGATCAATGTTCAGGAGAAACCGATTAGCAGGATTCGAACTCACAGTCTTAAATGATAAATAAAGCTCTATGAATAGCACAATTGCAAAATACATTGACAATAACAAAGCAACTTTCCCAGTGCACATGTACTTCCTCTCGAAGCCAGAGTTCTTCAAATCATATACATCAGATGTAGCGAGTGGCTTTCATCAAACCAAGCACTACCCAGTCCGATTGGCCTCAAAGCCTGCCGAATGCCTAAACTTGAAAACAAATGGATCAAAATAAATACTTCAGTCTCTTTGCCTGCTGCTTCCCGGTTTCCGGTAAAAAGAAGGGAATCATCCTGGACAGTCAGAGAGGCGCATTCTTGCCAATTCCGAATTTACTTATTCCAATTCTAAAGCAGTCGAAAGAGTATTGCATTAGAGAGCTGGTATGCGATAAGTATCCACATCTGGAAAAGGGCATCCTCTCCTATTTCAGTAAGTTGATCGAAATGGAGTATGGGTTCCTTACCTCGGAACCCGAACGATTTCCGGAAATGGATCTAACCTGGAAAAGCCCTTATCGGCTGTCCGTTGCAATCATAGAATACAGCTCTATAATGAGCGACTACGACTTGCCTTCTTTGTTTGCGATGCTTGCCGAAGAGGCCTGTGAAATGATCCAGTTAAGATTGTTTGGACAGGTTGAAATAGGGGAAATCAACCAGGCTCTGCAAGTATTGAACCGCTCAAGGATTAAACGTTGCGAAATCCTCATGAATGAGGAAAGCTACACCCCACAGGAGACTGAATATACTCAGATAGCAAACAATCATCCAAGAGTCTCCAATTATTTAATCTTCAATTCTGATCCAAAGTATAATACCAAAACCATTCACCACTATCGAAGCCCGCTTAAACCAGCCAGTTATTTCGAAAAGATCACAAAGGACGGCTTTGTAGCATCTGTCAATACTTTCGCCGAATCTCAAGAATACAATATTGGACTCCACAGGAAAGTCGGAATAGATTTAGAAGGTTATATCAAGAATCATCCGGCGCATAGCAAAGAATTTGGTAACCTAAGAACAGGACTTCCGCTTTCCAAAATCTTGCGAGATCCTGGATTTCTTGAGCAGCAATTGATTCCAAAGTCTGCTGTTTACCCTTGCAAGGAATGCCAATATAGAAATATGTGTGGCACGGTTAGCGAGCTCCTTCCAGAAAAGGACAGCTTCACGCTGGCTCATCCCTGTGACTTTGATCCTGCTGCAAATGCGTGGAATAATCCCGCACATTTCGAAATAGAAACTTAAATATTTGATTTTACAGTTGTCAATCGTTCCAGCCAAAATTCATGGTTCGAGTATATGGTTTGAACGAATTGACAAAATTTTTTCACTCATTAATTATTGTATTATGCAAGATGAATTGCTAGAAGAATTCGAGTCAACAGTCCTTGAGGAAACTGAATTGGAAGAGACTATAGGTGGTGGCCCAACAAGTGGTCAAATCACTATCGGAAACGGTAGTACCAATGGTTGGAGCGATAATGCTCATCCAAGAGTCGATGATGTCGAAAGAGACTAATCGTATCGTGACCAATTGAATTCAGGTTGGCCACCACAAATTGCAGGTGGCCAACCTTTTTATAGGAGTTGCTAATCCGGATTAACTGTCACACAATCTCTGGACTAATTCACATTGCTGCTATAGCACTTTTGATAAGAAGGCCTTTCCGCCATGCACGGTTTCGGTTGCGTAAACATTTCCTTTGGACAAAATGTAGTCAGCATAGGGACGCGTCCCAGCCATATCCATATTGTCCGCGTATACTATGCAGCCTGAAGTCAGCTGAGATTCAAGCATCTTGAATAGCGGAAGATAAAGATCCTTCCAACCATCCAGGAAAAGAAAGTCTATTGGTCCATCGTAGAACTTTAGAGTCATCATAGCATCACCTGTTCGGATTTCAACGAAGTCGCTCAGTCCCGCTTCTTCGATATTCTTACGAGCTCTTTCAGCCTTACTTGCAAGTAGTTCCGTGCTGATCACTTTCCCACCGTTTTCTCTTACAGCTTCTGCAAGATAGATAGTCGATATGCCGAAAGAGGTTCCAAACTCCACCACGTGTTTTGCCCTGCTATCCCGAATCAGATTCTGCAGCATTTCGCCCTGTAATCTGGATATAGGCAGATAGGCATGCTCAAAATCCTCGGGTGTAATCGGCCGGAATATAGATTTCACCACCCCCTTGCCAATTCTTAGCATATCCTTCTGCGCATCTTTATGCAGCTCGTCAAGCTTTTGCTTAACTGCTTTATCAATTGTTGCTTTCATCATGTTTGCGAATTTGACCCAATTTTGCAGAGCGATCAATGTAAAATGACTCCCTTTCACTGTCATTTTGCGAATCTAATGCTGCTAGGTACGCTTCAGAACAGCTAATCTGGCTGTCAAGAAGGTAAGCACAAGCATACCTTCCATAACTTTGTGCGCAAGGCACTATCAAGAGAAAAGTCCAAAGCTCAACTGTTGACCGAGTGGGATTTGGTTGAGCTTTGATAACTGAACCTCCCGTATGTAAGCGATGCGTATGTAGCCTCCAGTTGTCTGCCCGTCCTGCAAGACAATAATAGGCTGCCCACTTGGCGGGAGCTGGATAAAGCCAGGCAAGAGCGGAGCACTATAACTCAGCTGGTAGCTAACCGCCTTCAGTGGCACGCCAGATAATCTCAATCCCATTCGATTGCTATCTGTAGAGATTGTGTACTTTTGGCTGCAAAGTCGGGAACGGGATTCCTGTTCAAGCAAATTGAACTCCGGACCAGGATAGAGAAAAAAATGCTTGACGTCCTTTTCAAGCTTAGTTTGATCCTGCCAAAATATCTTGTCTCCTTTGCGTAAAGAACGACCCGCAAATCCACCAAAAGCTGCACTCAGTAAAGTCGACTTTGAACCATAGACCGAGGATAATATCAATTCTCCCTGGAACCCAATGTAACCTCGGAGTTTATCCTTTGCAAATCCCCCTTCGAGCAAATCACCGCTTTTGATCTCAAGCACATTGTTAACACCTACGTAAGTTCCATTCAATTTCCAGGAAAAGTCAGCTCCTGTGATGGCAATTCTGGTCGCAGCATGAAAACGTATGGTTGGGGCTAGAGAGGTACATTCCAGTACAGGCTCTTCATGTCCCTTGTCCAGTAGCAGCAAAGCAATCTGCGCTGCGTTTCGATCCATTACTCCTGAATTTGGAATCGCGTAGTACGACAAGCCTTTCCGTCCCAGATCCTGAAAACTGCTGAGCAAGCCTGGTTTAACAATTTCAAGAAACAGCATTGTATTGCTTTAGTGTCAAACCCCTTTGTTTAATATTCTCGAATTCCTGTTCTTCCAGCTCTTGTAAGCCCACTTCATCACCTACTCTAAATTCTACAGGAGGAAGCTCATGTGTTTGTAAAAGTGAGACCGCAACCCTAGCAATGACATGCCATCCTCCTGGACTGTCTACAGCATATACACCCAGATACTGACCGCCGATAGCGAGAGAATTTGCCGGCACATACTTTGACGGGAAGGGCTTTCTAGGAACATGAAGCAGGGGCTCCAAACCAGTCATGTAGGTAAATCCAGGCAAGAAGCCAAACATAGCCACTTTAAACTGGGTACTCAAGAGTCTTTCTCTAATTTCTTGTTTCCGCAGTCCTGTCTTTGCTAAAATATACGACCAATCGTCATGCTCAGAGAAGCAGATCGGAAGTTTGAGACTATCAGGGGCAACAAAAGCAGAGGCTTGTAATTGCTTTAGTCGCTCAATGCATTCTGGACTGAATAAGGAATTGAGCTTCAGACAAATTTCAGCAGGAGTAACAATTAGCTCCTCTATGAACGGCAACTGAGCTGCATGCAAAGTTGCACCTAACAATTGAAGCTGGCCGTCAGACTTCGACTTTATAATTAGGAAGTCATTGTTGTAGTTCTCTATAAGTATATCCGATTGATTCATGATGCAACTTCGATTCCCTTTCTTAGCAGGTACTGATAAATCAACTTGCTGATACTAACAGCATTCTTAGTATCACTGTGTAGACAAATACTATCGGCTTCCACAGGCACTATTTGTCCTCCATGCAGCATTACTGTTCCATCGCACAGCTGATCAACCTGATCAAGAATCTGGAGCGTTTCTTCCAGAACTGAAGCAGGAAGTTTGCGACTTCGAAGTTCGTTTGCTTTTTGATATCGACGATCCGCAAATGCTTCGCGCACTGGCGATATTCCATACCTACGGCAAATTTCCACTACCGAAGATCCAGCCAATGTGTATATCCTTAGGCTTGGATCGATTTCTTTGATCAGCTTGACCACCATTTCAGCTAATGGTTGATCGAATAGCATGTCATTGTATAATGCGCCGTGGGGCTTTACATGATGAAGGCGACCTCCCAGGCTCTCCACCATTCCCTTTAGTGCAGAAATTTGGTAGCGCAACTGCGCCTGCAATTGTGGATGAGGAACATTAACGGATATTCGACCAAAGTTAGCGCGATCATCGTAGGAAGGATGAGCACCTATCTTCACTCCCAGTTTGATCGCTGCTCTTATTGTCCGCTCGATGATAAACGGACTTCCACTATGGTAGCCACATGCAATACTGCAAGAAGAAATATAAGGCATGATCTCCAGATCAAAATTGCGCTGCTGGCCTTTTTTGAGCTCTCCCATGTCGCAGTTTAGGTCAATCGCTTTCATGAATACCTAATTGTCCATTGCTCTGCAAGAGAAGTTCTGCTCCTTGATAGGTGCCTTCATAGGCAACATTTTCATTCACGAATTTTATAGCAAAGTCAGAAGAGATTGTCGGATCCTCTGTTGGGAACCATTGCTTCTTCAACTCCTTATTGATCGTGATAAACAATCCATGTTCATCTCCAACTGCGCAAAAGCGCTCAAAGCTACCAGAATAGATAGGTAAATTGCAGACTTGTTTCATGGTGGAATACTCCTTTTCAATGTCGAATGTAGGAATGCCGATTTCACTGATCTCCAATAGGGATTCGCTTCCAAACGGTTCATTGCTGCTGTTCATCAAGCTCTTTCGAGCTATGAGTTCTCCGATGTTGTTGTCAGCATCGTAGAAGTAGATCGCGTAGGCATTCCAATGCTCAAAGAATTGAATCTCCTTCTGCTCATATTTGAGCATTTCCACTCTGTCCCTTAACCAGTCAGCTGCCTCTTGTTCCTGATTACAGGGTATATTGATCGCATAATGATAAGGGGTAAAATCCTTTCTGGCCGTGATCTTCAACTGTGAATTCCCAATTCGAAAAACAAGCTCAGAAGCGGATTGCTCCATCAATTCCAAACCCAATACATTCGCATAAAAGTTCTTTTGCGCTTCTAGATTGGGACTATAGATTTCCAGTGACTGAATTCTCATATTATAGCATTTACCAACAATAATTTCAGAGTGGGCATAAGCGAGGGCCCAAAAATTTTATGACTGGATGAATTCCAGAATCGCCCTGCAAACCTCGTTTGGCTTTTCCTCGTGCGGCAGCAACGATGCATTTGCAATGGGTACAAACTGAATTCTGCAATTAAACTGGCTCAACATCCTTCGACCCAGCTCAACTGGAAAGGTCTTATCATCTTCTCCCCAAATTATCAATGTGTCAGCCTCAATCTGTTGATGCAGCTGTTCGAAACGATCGATTAACTTCCAGTCAATGCCTCGAAGGTATTTGAGCGCTCCGATCGTCCTGCGCTTAGAGCTGCTCAAAGAATGTGTATATGGAAGAATATTTTGATCCTGAAGCATTGTCTTGTCGGAGTAAAACTGCCTGAATCCCATCGGTGATTTGACAAACCAGGATTGTTTCGATAGCTGACTCAACACTTCTGGAACCAAAGGCAACATGCCAGTCTTCTGATAAAAAGGTATCCAGGGAGGTCTGTGGTTCGGCATCTCTGTATTGAACATGATCAGATGCTTCACTTTCTCCTTTTCCTCTAAAGCGATCACCCTTGCGACCGTTGCACCAGAATCATGAGCGATGATACTGTAAGTATCCAACCCCAGTCGATCAAGTAAGCGCATCACATAAGCCGCCTGATCAGCACTTTTGAAATTGGTATCATTACTCCACTCGCTATCACCTAATCCTGGCAAATCAAGTACATGGCATTTGAAGTGCCTGGAGAGCTCCGGTAATACCTTCCTCCATGTAAATCCATGCGTTGGAAATCCGTGGATAAATACAAGGTCCGGTCCTTGCCCAACCTGCCGAAGTCCGATCCTAACATCTTCGACATGCATTTTTTGCAAGCTAAGGTCATGGTAAAATCTATCCATTTGACATATTTAAGCAACAAACATTAAGCAAACCTTGGTTTCCTGAAGTAGTACAAAACAAAGATCCAGCAGCTATTCGCAAAGGAAGCAAGATGCATAATGTGCATTGCGAGGACGGCCTTTCGAGAAGGTAAAGGTAGCTCAAAGGCTGATAAAAGTCATCGCCTATCCTGAGCAAAATCAATTGTTGCACAACAGAGAACGGCTAATCCTCTTCCAAGGCTGCCTCCACAATGGAAAAAGTTTGTTGGATAGGATCTATTTCCCCCTTAATGCCGTAGGGAATTGTGAATGTGGGACAAGTATGTCCGAAGTCCATTCCGCTAATAATCGTCAAATCTGTCAAACCTTCTTCCTGCGCAACAACTTGAAGAAGAACCTCGTCATATTCTTTCCAATACTTGTCGTCGTAGGGTCTGGCCAGCAAAATGCCATTTAGTTTTTCGAGAATACCTGAGGCGGCGTAGTTTCGAAGAATCCATCGAAAGTTGTCCGGGGAAGGTTTTTCTTCTGAAGTCTCTAAGAACATGATCTTATCAGCCCAGTCTTGCGGCGAGACCCAAAAGTTGGTATCCTTTAGAAACTCTAAAACTTCCAAACATCCTCCGAGTAG
>JAHDEE010000005.1:23417-78112 GCA_020629005.1 Chitinophagales bacterium | reverse complement strand
ACAGAAATAGAAGCCCTTAAAGGTGGTGCGAATTTCGTTTGCGTAGCACTAGCCAGCTCATTCCTTGGCTGACTCCAAAGAATTCTGCATTTCTATCGCAACTGAGTCAACGCTAAGACTATCAACATCACCTCGTCCAAGCGAGTCAGAACTGCCAAACAACAAACTGTCTCGTTCCATCTTTTCACGTGCCTTATCAATGCTGTCAGTTACAAATATCTGTCGCTCCCGTTTTCTTATCTTCTCCAATTGCTCGAAAGCTCGGTTATCATCTGGCTTTAGCTCAATGGCATTTTGAAAGCTGATCTTAGCTGCTGGCCAATCTTGATTGAGCATTTCTTCCGTGCCTTCCGCCAGGTACTTGTTATATTCGCTATCAGTGCTCAATTCGGCCATTTTTAGACCTCCGATCGTAAATGTCAAGATTAAGGCAGCTCCTATTAATCCCAATATCGCCCGACTTGAGTTTGACTTGTCGGCTGCGGCAGCACGCGAGGCAGCTGTTTGTGCCTGCGCCAACTCTTTGGTCTTTGTACCAACTCTGCCCGGCTCCTGCGTTGCTCCACTTACTTTGGAAACGTCGGCTGCATCCTTCTGAGGTTCAGCCGTAGCAGCACCTTGTACGGCTTCTATCTCCAGCAGGTACATCGCATGGTTATCTCTCGACCTTTCGGCACATCTAATGGCAATGGCATCTCGCATATCGAAGATGTCCATCATCCCATGGTTGTTCAGTGTACAAAGATCCTGGCTATTGAAGGCTTCCAGAATTCCATCAGAGCAAAGCAGAAATCTGTCGCCAGCTGAAATGTCTTCCAGTGTAATGAAGTCAAGCTTGCTTGGTTTATCGGAGCCAGAAATGGCCCTCAATATCACATTCTTTTGCGGATGGGTTTCGGCTTCCTGCTCGCTAAGCTCTCCTCTACGGATCATCTCAGCTACCAAACTGTGATCCTCTGTTTCATACTTAATCTGACCACCTCGAAACTGATAAACCCTGCTATCACCACACCAGGCAACATTTGCCCCACTTTCTGTGAAATAAAGCAAGGTCAAAGTGGTGGCCATGCCCTTGCATTGCGGATTTTCAGCAATGTGCTCGCTCAACTTGGCTTCTACATAGGTCAGCATTTGATCCAAATAATTTCGATCAAAGCGTTCTATAGGATACATGGCCAGATATTCTGGTACATGGCGACAAACCAAAGCAGAGGCTACTTCCCCCTTTTCAGAACCCCCTACTCCATCACAAACCAGAAACAATCGGTCATCAGCAGAAGCTCTATCCGCCAGCGGATATATACTGTCCTCATTGTTATTGCGTCTGCCCACCTCATAAAGATAAAGCGGTGATTTAATGCTGACCAACATATTATCCGTAATTAAAATTTTTCATCTCCGGCAAGGCCTTTCTTGCAATATAAGAAAAAAAGAAACGAAGCATTTTAGACCAAACACACAAAAAAAGACCTTTCCTGCTTTCTTGACTTTGATGATTTTATTATCAGTCTATTTATCGTAAGTTTGAATGCTTTTTGGTGCCCGCTGGCACCACTTCCATCAAGCAATTTTCCAGCCAGACTTACGCTCGATTAGAATCTTTACCGGGCAGAGTCCCACCAAATACGCATCCATGGCAAGAAAGGAGATTAATGTGTTTAATGTATCGTTTCTGGATCTCCTTTCAGGAGCTTTGGGAGCAGTCCTTATTCTGTTTATCATCGTTCCAAAAATGGACCAAAATGTGGAAGCCCAGCTGCAGGAGCTGGAATCTTTCAAGTCATTAAAGATGGACGTCAAAGGCATACAATCTTTGATGAGCAATCTGGAAAGCTCTATCCCTCAGGCTGACTTCGATAAGATGTCTTCAGAGTACAAACAGCAATACCAAAAATTCAAGGAACAGTATGCCAATGTCACCTCTGAACTCAAGAAAGTGGAAAGCGTCATTAGCTCGTTGGAAGCAGAGATAAAAGAAGTTCAGGAGAAACTGGCCAAATGCGATGGCCGTAGAAAGGAACTAACGCAAGAAGTCAAAACGCTCAAATCCAAAGTCAAAGAACTGGAAGAAATTACCAAAGACTCCCAGAAAATGAAAAAGGAGATCGAGGACCTCAAAGCCAAGATTGTTAAATGTGAAGACGAGAAGAAAAAAGTACAAACACAAGCATCAGCTCTAAAATCCCAACTACAAGGAGCACAATCACAAATTCCTGATGTCAATGTCGAAGATATCCAGGCCCAGGTGCAACAGCTCGAAGCCGAAAACCTGGAACTGAAAGCTGAACTGGAAAAACAGGAAAAACAAACTAACGAGAAAGGAAGCGCTGACGTAGGTGTCCGTATGGGAAAAAATGTAGTCTTCGTAGTAGACATTTCGGGAAGTATGGATGACAACCCGGAACCGCAAAAGCTGGACGAAGTCAAGGCGGGCCTCAAAATGCTCATAGCAACCTTGCCGGAAAACTCATACAACGTTGACATTGTAGTGTTCCCCTATTCAGCCACAGAAAACTTCAAAGCCTTCTACACCAAATTGACAAAAGTGACCCAAAGCAGCAAATACGAAATCTATCGCTATATCAACAAGCTAAAAGCGCGAGGATGCACACCCACAAGAGACGCGATGGAATTTGTACTCAATCACCCAAGTTACAAGAGCGCAGAAACCATCATGTACCTTTCAGATGGGCTTCCAACTCTCGTGCAGGGCAGCAATTGTAAAGACGAGAGCGTGGAAGATGTGCTAGCCTTCATCAAGGGTCTAAACAAAGACAAAACCATCAACACAATCGGAGTCGGCTCTGAATTCAGAGACCGCGCCTCCATTAGCCCAAAAGTCAAGTTCATGAAAAAACTGGCCAGGGAAAACAATGGATTCTATATCGGCTTCTAATTCAGTTGACTTCAAAGCCTAAACAGATTATTTATTTGGAGCGACACAAATTTGTACGCGTTCTGTTCTACCTGCTTTCCGCTACAATTCAGGCACCCTTTGCTGCTGCCTGCATCCTGCCGGCAGGTCTCCTTAAGGGAGCCCTGCCGGCAGGCGCATCCAGTCAGCGCAGGGCACCCTCATTTCCACTTCAATCAGGGCTATTTTTTAATTCCCCGACCACGCGGAAGCTATTTTTCAGCCGCTTGTTTTTTCGATTCCCTTTTCCTCAACACTACTGGCATACACCTCAAGCGCCTGCTTAAGACATCTCATGGCCGCCCTAAGGTCTTCGGAGTTAAGCACATAGGCTATCCTAACTTGGTTTTTACCCAATCCCTGACTGGCATAGAAGCCAGAACCAGGAGCGAGCATCACAGTAGCCCCCTCGAAACTGAACTCCTCAAGTAACCAGCGGCAGAAATGCTCAGAATCCTCCACCGGAAGCTGGGCAAATGCATAGAAAGCACCACCAGGCTCAGGACAGATCACTCCCGGAATCTTTCGCAATTCTTCGACCAGGGTTTGTCTTCGATCGTTATACTCACTTAGTACATCTTGAAGGTATTCCTTGGGCACCTCAAGACAAGCTTCAGCCGCCACTTGCCCAAAACCTGGAGGACTCAAGCGCGCCTGGGCAAATTTCATCGCAGTCTCGATCAATTCTGCATTTCTACTGATCATATAGCCGATTCTTGCTCCACAGGCACTGTACCGCTTAGATATAGAATCAAAAACCACAACATGCTGCTCCAGATCAGATAAAGACAAAACGCTGACATGCTCACGACCATCGTAGCAGAATTCGCGATACACTTCATCAACAAATAGAAATAGGTCATGCTTGAGAACGATCTCTCTAAGTGTTTGCAACTCCTGCCTGGAATAAACATAGCCCGTCGGATTGCTGGGATTGCAAATCATGATACCTTTGGTACGCTCGTTGATCAACAACTCGAAATCCTTGATTGCCGGCAGTGCAAAACCATCTTCAATATGGGAAGTAACGGGAATCACCTGCACCCCAGCGGCTACCGAGAATCCATTATAGTTGGCGTAAAATGGCTCAGGAACAATTAACTCATCTCCGGCATCGAGGCAGCTATTCATTGTGAAGGAAATTGCTTCCGATGCTCCTGCCGTCACAATGATATCATCAGTTTTGATCTTCAGGCCGAGCCCCTCGTAATAGCGTACAATCTTTTCCCTATACGTTTCCTTTCCAGCAGAATGCGAATATGCCACCACTTTCTCAGCATACGCTCTCACCGCCTGGAGCATCACCTCCGGTGTCTCAATGTCGGGTTGACCAATGTTTAGATGATAAATCCTGGTTCCCTTTTTCTTTGCTGATTCTGCAAAAGGGACCAACTTTCGAATTGGGCTGGAGGGCATGGCCGCTCCTTTTTCTGATATCTTGGGCATTTCTGTGACTTTACACTGTTTTCAGCTGTCTTATTGACAAACAAAAAATCAATGCCGCAAGTTAAACTACTTTAGGCAAAACTGGTCAAATGCTGGTCCCGGAATTTTACGAAGCAGAAGCGGCAATGTTCTGAAATATATTGACTAGATCCGCTCAGCTAAGCCATTAGGGACAATATTTTTTAGTGATAATGCGAGCGTCAATAATAATACAAGGTCTGCTCGGGATTTGTTAACTTTGCTATTTAGGATAAAGAATCAACTCAAAATATAAACTTATGAAACATTTTTTCACGCTGCTTATCGCAATGCTGGTTTTCAGTTTTGCTTCTGCCCAGGAAAATGTGACGGACAAAGCGATGCAGCCTTCGTCTACTGCTCCTGCATTTATCGTTGATGAGAACAACAATGTGATAGAAACCACCAAGCCGGTGATGGCTTTCCCAAGTGAGTCTCATGACTTTGGAGAGGTACCGGAAGGCGAAAAATATACGCACGAATTTACTTTTACCAACAATGGCAAAGAGCCGTTGATCATTAGCAATGTTAAGGCATCTTGTGGCTGTACAACTCCTGAATGGCCAAAAGAGCCTATTATGCCTGGAGAGACTAGTGCGATCACAGCTGTATACAACAGCAAAGGGCGTCCTGGTCCATTCAACAAATCAATCACGATTACCTCGAATGCCTATAAGCCTACAAAGCGACTTTTCATCAAGGGAAAAGTAACTAGTCCTTTCAGCATGGAAGAGGGACCAGAGAAAACAAAGTCAATCGTTAACGAGTAGGCAACAATTCTGGTTTCTATCTCTGTTACAACTTCAGAGGAAGAAGGCGCAAATCGCAATAGGGTGATTTGCGCCTTTTTTTCCCTATAGCTTAGTACCAGTGCTCAAGAGTCTGGTTTAGAATTTGCACTGACCAGGCCATAGTTCGAACTGACAATCACAGAAATTTTGCTTACTTTTGTGCCGCAATAAGTCATTTAGTGGCCCGTAAAAACCGGGCTAAACCGAGACTTTATCACTAATTCTCAGTCACTTGTGGCAAGAACATTTCATCAATATATCTTTCGATCTGATTTGAAGCTGTGTTGAACCCCAAAATCCCCTTTGCCACTCCTGGTTCTATCCCGCATCAGGAAACTCGAAAAGAAAACACCCTGTATGAGTAGACGAAGCGAAAAAACTGTTGCATTGTTTAAACATGAAGTAGAAGAATTGCTGGCGGACTACAAACTCGCCCTAATAAGCAGAGAAATCAGTATACTTTCGCGCAAGCTAGTACTTACAGGTAAAGCCAAGTTTGGTATACTCGGAGATGGCAAAGAACTACCACAAATTGTACTCAGCAAATTCTTCCAGAACGGTGATTTTCGTACCGGGTACTACCGAGACCAAACGATCATGCTCGCAATAGGGCAAGTGCAACCTAGAAACCTATTCGCACAGCTATATGGTGATCCGGACCATATTCGGGAGCCACACTCGGCAGGCAGACAGATGAATGCCCATTTCTCTAATGACTCCTACGATCCAAAACTTGGTGAATGGAGAAACTTGATGCAAAATAAAAATACTGCTCCCGATGTATCCTGTACTTCCTCTCAAATGGCCAGAGCTATTGGCCTGGGATTCGCCTCTAAACAATTCCGCAATAACAAGGATCTTCATCACCTGAAAAACTTTTCCAATAAGGGAAACGAGATCGTTTTTGCTAACATTGGTGATGCAGCCACCTCGGAAGGGCTCTTTTGGGAGGCGATGAATGCAATGGGAGTACTCCAGATCCCTGTCGTCGTCTCAGTTTGGGATGATGGCTATGGTATCTCAGTGCCCAAGCGCTACCAAACCACCAAAGAGAGCATTTCAGATGCTATTGCAGGGCTTGAAATGACTGAAACTCAAAACGGTGTCAAAATCTACAAGGTGGATGCCTTCGATTATGATGCCCTACTGCGCACATACCAAGAGGCAACAAGACTGGCTAGAACAGAGCATATTCCTTGCTTGGTACATGTTGAAAATTGCACGCAGCAATTAGGGCACTCAACATCCGGCAGCCACGAGCGCTACAAAGACAAAGAACGATTGCAATGGGAAAGAGATTTTGACTGTAACCTCCGCTTCAGACAACTCTTGCTCGATCATGAAGTTGAAGAGCAAACCCTCTTGCAAATCGAAAAAGAAGCCGCCGCCTTTGTAAAGGCCGAGTCGAGAGCAGCCTGGCAAGATTTCAATCAACCAATCAAAAAAGTTCTTAACGAGGTTTTAGCCCTATATGATTCGGTCATAAAAGATGCAGGGCCAACTTATAACATACAGGAGATAAAGGACTCACTCCAAAAGACCCTTGATCCATTGATGCGCGACATATTCAAGTCTGTTGCGGACGCCCTTATCGAACTGCGATCATTGGAGCAAAATTCTTCTGTATTGGCACTGAGGCAGTGGTATAAGCAACAAATGGAAACCTCCACAGAATTGTATTCCACACATCTTTACAATGAAGGACCAAGGTCTGCCTTAAAGGTTCCGCCCGTTCCTGTTACTTATTCCAGCGATTCAAAAATGGTGAATGGCTCCGAAATCCTCAATGCATGCTTTGACGCTATGATAAGCAGGGACGCAAGGGTCTCCGCCTTCGGCGAAGACGTAGGTAAAATAGGAGACGTAAATCAAGGACTTGCAGGTCTCCAACAAAAACACTCGGAACTAAGAGTCTTCGATACAGGAATTAGGGAAGCAACCATAATTGGACAAGCACTAGGAATGGCGATGCGTGGGCTTCGACCAATTGCAGAAATACAGTACGTAGACTATTTCCTATGGGGACTGCAGGTGATGTCCGATGATATCGCAACCACACACTGGAGAACAGTTGGAAAGATGGTCATTCCGGCAATTGTCAGAACGAGAGGGCACCGATTAGAGGGAATCTGGCACAGCGGTTCACCAATGGGCATGATCTTGCATTCCATTAGAGGCATGCATTTTCTCGTCCCACGGAATATGACACAAGCTGCCGGATTCTATAACACCCTGCTCGAATCCGATGATCCCGCAGTCATAGTAGAATGCCTCAACGGCTATCGAATCAAAGAAAAGATGCCCGCAAACATTGCCGAATTCAAACTGCCTCTTGGCGTCCCGGAAGTCTTGTCGGAAGGTACAGACATCACTATCGTTACCTACGGATCTTGTGTACGTATCGCGATGGAAGCAGAAGTAAAGCTTGCTAGAGCTGGTGTCAACGCGGAAGTCATAGACGTTCAAAGTCTTATCCCTTTCGACCTACATCACAAAATCCTCGATTCGCTGAAAAAAACCAACCGTGTAGTATTTCTGGACGAAGATGTTCCGGGCGGCGCTAGCTCCTATATGATGCAGCAAGTTCTGGAGGTGCAAAACGGATATCGCTTTCTGGATTCAAGACCAAGAACAGTGACCGCGCTGGAAAATCGTCCTGCCTATGGTTCGGATGGCGATTACATCTGCAAGCCAAATGCAATGGATGTCTTTAAAGCCGCTTATCAACTTTTGAACGAAGCAGAACCAGAGAAATTCCCGGCAATCTTCTAAGCAGTCCTTTATTTGGCAAGCCGATCCTGAATAAACTTCTTAATATAAGATCTAATCGGCTTGTCCATTATTTCCCGGATGGCATTGACCTCATTTCCACAACCAGGAAAACCAGGCTGTAAACGGTCAGCTACCTCAAAATCCGCAATAGCTTGCTCATAGTTCGCTTGATGCTTATGAAAGTACGCTCTTGCTCGGATTCTGGTAGCATCGTGCGGAGCGGCAGCCACTGCATCGTTGTAATCGGCAAGCGCCAAATCTGTTTGATCCGAAGTCAAATAGGCATCAGCCCGGTTATGCAAGGCAATATCATTTGTGGCATCAAGTTCTATAGCTTTTGAGAAATAACTCATTGCCAAATCTTTTTGTCCTGTATGCAAATAGGCAAGTGCCAGATTGTTGCATCCATGAGATGAATCCTGCTTTTCCACCAGGTCTTTGAGATCAGAAATGAACATGTCATAATTAGTTATAC
Source organism: Chitinophagales bacterium (assembly GCA_020629005.1). Classification (GTDB taxonomy): domain Bacteria; phylum Bacteroidota; class Bacteroidia; order Chitinophagales; family UBA2359; genus JAHDDV01. The sequence continues at coordinate 69,696 of JAHDEE010000005.1, read as the reverse complement.
CATCCACTAACAAGCTCCTAAATGACTCTCGCATATACTCCTCTGTACTTAACAATTGACTCATGTTGTATTGAGACTAAATGCTGGCCGTATAGTAACTTTTCACCGCTGAAAAGGAGCGCTTAACAAAGGCCAAAATGCGCAATTAAATTTACATAAAATTAGTTTTTCGGCATTAACCTAATCTTTATAGCAAACTGGCACAAATTTTTATTGAATCCGGCAGTCATTTCAAAATCACTCAATTGAACATCTGAGTATAACAACTATGTTCGCTTTTTGCATGAAAACGGCTCTTGAACACGAATCCAGAACGATAACTTTTGTGACCTTACGTTTTGTATGGCCTGAATAGGCAATTACATTAGTAGCACAAACGATAACTCAAGTAGTGTGAGTTGTTCCCAAATTCGTTTATAACTGCTGAATGGGTGGATTAATCCACCCATTTTTTTGTACCTGATTTTCTTGCAGACCCTTGCTCTGAGGTAACAGTTGATTTTAAGGAGCAAAAAGACAATCCTTCGCGCCAACTTCAGTCCTGTGCTCCGCTAAAATTCGCACAGTGTCTGCCTGCTCACAAATTGGCCCAGGCAGTCTCTCCTATCGTCGAGCCTCCCTGGGCCATTGTTCGCCACGGCATCCACTGCACTCATTACCGCTGCGCCCAGGGCTATTTTGCCACTGCCTTTGTCGCGCTACCATGCCCTTACCCTCTCCTCAATTGTCCAGAGAATACAAATTCACTATTTTAGCAAAGGTGCCTATCCTCTTTGCGCTGCAGCGAGCATATCTGGAAGATTGCACGCTCAATCTATGGCTGCTGTACCTTTTGTGGTGAACGCTTGTTGTAAAACATGAATACCTTGAAGCATATGGAGAATACAACCCCGAATGTCAGACCCGCAAAAAATGAGATCCTCGAACATGTAGAAGTCTTTGTAACCAACATTGTGGCAAATGATTTTTCAGATAGAATTGTCTACCACGATTTGGAGCACATCAGAGGAGTAGTGCAAGCTGTAGGCGAAATATGCGAAGCCGAAAGTGTGGATGAAACCTTGCGGGAGCATATCACGATTGCCGCTTGGTTTGTACATACCGGTTTCGATAATGCAGAGCAGATGGAGTTCGACTCCAGACCAGAACTCTTTGACCTCGTAAAACAGAGATCGATTCACCACGCAGAGAAGTTCCTTAGTAACGAAGGATATATAGGAACCCAAAATGTGGTCGCAATACTGAGTCACTCAGGAATAGGTGCTGAACAGAAAAGTTATGCCAACAAAGTACTTACCGATGCAATTGGGTCTCAGCTAGCGCGTAAACGTGGATCTGCGCAGGTAAAAAAACTCTATCAACAGCTGCTCTTATTAAGTGATGAAGGATTCTCCAGAGAAGATTGGCTCACACAAGCAGGAGGCTACTTAAAGTCGCACAAATTCTACACGAATTATGCGAACGAAAAATACGGACCAAAGAAGCTTGCGCTTATCGAGAAGCTGGAAAAGCAAAAGAAACAAATAGCAAAGAATAAACAGGATAGCCTCAAAAAAGAGTTAAGCATACAAGAAGGGGAACTGAAGAGCCTGCAAAAGAAGCTCTTATCGGTGAAGGGCAGAGATGACAAGGGCATCCAGACAATGTTTCGTACGACTTCGAGAAATCACTATACCCTCAACACCATGGTGGATCGAAAAGCGAACATCATGATATCAGTAAATGCCGTAATCCTTTCCCTGATTCTTGGAAGAATTATGGGTCAAGATAGTCCAATTGCCATTCAAAATTTTCCCATACTGATTCTGCTGATTTCTTGTACGATATCGATACTTTTCGCAATCATTTCCATTATCCCTAACCAATATCAGGGTGAGTTCACCGAAGAACAAATTAGAAATAAGGAAGGCAACCTGCTTTATTATGGAAACTTTCACAATATGAGTTTTCGTGACTATCAGTGGGGAATAATGGAAATGCTTAATGACGGAGAATATCTCTATACGACCATGATACGAGACATCTACTACCTGGGTCAGGTGCTAAATCGCAAATCCAAAATGATCAGAACCTCTTTGCTGATTTTTCTGGTAGGATTTGTTCTGTCTGCTACCACCTTTATTGCCTTGTCTTGTTTCCACCTCGGACACTAGTGCTGCGTAAACAAGGTAGGTGACACCTTTAAGGAGCTTATCTTTTTCAGCCGAGGCGCGAGGATGGAGCATAGCCATAGCTGCGTGACAGACGAACAACGATAGATCGCAGAAATAGAAGCCCTGAAAGGTTTTGCCGACTTCGTTTACGTGGTACTAGCTTATTGTCCCAATTTTGCCCCCTTTTGTGTCTTTTGTAGTACAGTAAGACCGCTGCCGAATTCCCTAATCCCTTACCCTAATTGCCAATTGTAGCCAATCAGGTAAAAAAAAGAAAGCAACGGATAGTCAACATAACAATATACATTCGCGCCAATGTGTTGAATAGCAAACTGCATCATATGCTTTCAATACCCTCTGTCTGCATCGAAAAAGCTCGCCAGCCTAAATCATAAAACTTTGTTTCCGGCCTCAATCGTTCTGGCAACTCATTTGATTAAACATTTACCTATCTATTAGAATTCTCTACCTCAGTACCGCAGTTTAACCAGGTATCAACCAATGCCTCATATGTCAATACCAAACTCAGTTCGCCACCTTTTGTTGTGTTTGCTAATGCTTTTTTCAACGACCGGTTTGCTGGAGCTTTGGGCACAGGAAAGCGGGACAGTGGCAATTGTTGACCTCAGGGCTGTCATCGGTGAGCCACAGACGGATCATATAGTGCTTTGCGCCGAAGCAGATACACTTTCGCTAATTGTAGCAACAATCGACGACATTAGCAACCTGACTTTCACAGTCGGCCTTCCAGAAAATGTGTCCTGGGATGGGCAGGTTTATGGTTTGGACCAGCTTGGAAATCCATTGAGCATAGGAGTATTAGACCCTGACACCAGTTCCCCTATATTCGATTTACCAGATCTCTCAGAAAGCGATTACCTTAAACTATACCTGACGATAAAAGCGAACTGTGAACTCAAGACGGCCCTACAGGCTCAGCAACCAATCAATATTACCTACACTGCTAACTTTCAGGACGTAAATGGTGAGAACGGCTATGACAACTACACACCAATTACGCCCTACAACACATCATTCTTCATTCCCGTGCTAAACATTCTAAGTAATTCTTTTCCTGCAGCAAACATTCCTGCAGACCTTATAGGTGGACGAATTGTGCGGGAAATTGTGATCAGTCAAAATGGAATTGGCGCACATGTGGACAATCTTATTTTCACGAACGACTACGATGCCCAGGAAGTAACTCTGCACAATGTTTATGTAAACGGAATTCCAGTTCCGCCTTCAATGCTTACGGATACCGGCGACGAATATACGCTCGACCTGGACTTTCAAGCCTTGTTGGGATTCCCCGCTCTAAACGAAGACGAGTCTATCACGATACAGGAAGAATTCAATGTTTTTCCAAGTTGTGAAGGTGGCGTCTTTATCCATGACTATACACTAAGTTATGAATGCGAGCCTGGACTAGAGCCTTGCCTGGAAGATTACGATATAGCACTGGACCAATTTCAATCCGGGATCAATCCCTATATAAAATTTGGAGTGAACTATGGAGAAATGAGATTGTGCCCGGAAGACGATGATCTTCCATTTTCGCTGACTGTTGACAACGCCTCAAGTGTGTCGGACGACAGTCAAATTCCGTTTGCATATGTATCCAATTTTGTTTTCAAAATCAATAGGAATAGAGCATGTAATCTCTTTCCAGATAGCTTGGCCACTTTTTCGGCAGGAGGCACCATCGTTCAGGTTCCAGTATCCATAGATAGTTTACTAGTCTATAGTCTAGGATCAGCTCAAAAATGGGAAGAGTTTTATTCTATCAACCTTAGTGACGCTCAGTCGGATCCGTTTGTCGGCTCAGGAATCCTAGAGGATCTGGATGGTGATGGCTATTCCGACGACTTGGCATTTGGTGAAACTTTCGAATTGGTCTTTGAAGGAGAATTACTTGATTTCCCCGGCGGCTTTGTCGATGAAGACTGCCCCTACTTGCGGCGAACTAACTATTGTTCGCTCGGTTCCGGCAGCGTATCTTACAGTGCTTGTGGACAGACTTATGACACCAGCCAAAATATTGAGCGACCATATCTAAGCATCGACCAATACACAACTTTAACTCAGAGTGTCGACTGCGGAAGTTCGTACTTTCTAAGGTCCTGCTTCAGAAGTAGCGAGACCAATCACATAAATGAGTGCGCTGGAGACAACAGCGTATCCCTGGAATTGACCTTACCTACCACTATTAACAACCCTACCATCTTCCCCAATATCAGATTTAAGGGGATCAGCCTCAGCCAATCCGAAATGAACTGGAATGCAACGACTGGCATCCTTACTTTGACACCAAACAACGATACAGTTAATTACGACGACCCGTACCCTTACAATGGGTTTTGCTTTGAAGTAAACTTCTCTGCACCTCCTGCAACACTCCCCGAAGACTTTGCATTATCAGCTACTTCGAGACTTATTTATCATTGTGAAAGCCTCGATGGAAGTTGCTCGCTTGATTTTGATCTTTGCCGTACAAACAATTTTTCGAATGCAGGTTGTGCTCCAGGAACTTGTGATATTAGGACTATTGCACTCGATGTGACAAGATCACCTGAAACCCGGGGTTACACCGACAGCAGCATGAGCAATCTAATAAATGAACAAGACATGGAACAATATCTCTATCCTTGTGATTGGGCCTCCTTGATTACAGTCGGAGAAATTACCGCAAATGATGTTGATGATATTGTTCTATTTCTTGGTGATCCGATATTTACCAATGACCTGCCTTCTGAACTTGCCAATTATCGGGCTGTAAGTGCTAGATTATTGGATCAGAACGGAAATCAGGTGGCCAGCTGCGATAGTGTTCAAATAGGGCCTCCGATACACCTTTCTACAGGCCTTGAAAACCAGCTGGTGCAAAACACCTTTTTTGCCGACATGGCCCTAGACCTCAGTTGTTTTAGCGTACCAGCACATGTGGGATATAGAGTTGAGCTTAGCCTGGAATACAAGCTCCCCAGAACAGAACCGTACTTCTACGAAGCTTATCAAAGTACATACGGAGCGCCAGTCGAGAATTTAGGAATGTACTCCTTGTTTGGCACTCGGCAGCTATACAATGACGCAGGAGAGCTGGCTGGCTATACTTACTGCCCTAGCCCTGGCCCTAGAGCAGACAACATTGATCTATACTCCACCTCCTTCAAGGAATTCGAGGACAATCTGGTTCGCGTGCAGGGTTGTACAGCCACTGATTCATTTTACATTGAGAACGTCTACGCAAACCAGTTTTTTGGTCCTGGCCCCTGGGATGATGAGTATCGACCACTATTTGATCTGGATTCGCTAATTATCGGATTTGCCACTGTGGATCTAGACTTTGACTTCAATCCGACTGTAAGCCTACGAACTGCAGACGGAACATTGCACTCAGATGTTCCCTTAACGCTCACAATCCAGAAACAAGTCTCTCTGCATGGTAACAGCTATGCGACCGATGCTGGAAACGTGGCCAGGGAATTAATTCTGAAGAGCTATCGAGTCGATACCAATTTATTGAAGTCGCTTTATAGAGCTGACATTGAAGATCCATTTGGTGTTTCAATATTGCTAGAATATGACCTTCCCGACAGATGTGCTGACAATTTCACCTTTCTGACACACGACTATGAGGCATTTGCAAAGGTTAATAGTTATTCAGAGGCCTACTGTCCCGAAATCTGCAATTCTGAGAAAGTCTTTACGCGTCGTCAAATCGACCATATTTGGGATGACTATGGAAACAGTCATGTCGACCCAAGAATCACTATAAATCATTTGGCGCCAAACTTCGTGGCCTCAGACGACATCGTAACCTTCACCACGCAGGTATGTCATAATGGCCAGCATACGATTGCAGCCTCAAATACCTGGCTGGGCTTTCAAGCGGATTTGCTTTCTTACGATATCCTTGATGTTCAGCTTGGAAACACTAGTATCGGTTTCACAGATGTTTCTCATTTGGACGGCAATTCTCATCTGGGAATCATCGAGCTGGGCGACATGGCCTACGGTACCTGCCTTGAGCTGGATATTACAGTACGTATTAGAAATTGTGACCCTACCCCTATCGAATTTTGGGCAGGAGAGCAGTGCAATGGAGATTATCCAACAGATCCGCGCGAGGGAACAACAAAAATCATTCGTGACTTTCAAGGAGAAGAGGCAGCATTGATTTACGGAAACGTGATTCCTAGTCGTCTTCGCGAAGAAGTATTCGGCGATGCACTTCCGGATGATCGGTGGACAACCGACTACGAATCACCAACTGTACTCACCTACTCCTGCTTCACTGATTATCGAATCCAACTGATAACAGTCTTGCCAACTGAACTTCAGGTTAACATCTTGCAAGAGCCACCCTATCTTGGCCCAAACTGCCAGATTGAAACATATATAGTTGAAGTAAAATCTGTGAGAGATGGTCCTGTTGCAAACCTGGAGACTTTCCTCTATCTGCCGCTCAATGGAGGTGTAGATCTTGTTGCTGGATCGGAACGTTATAAGTATCCTGGTGATGGCTCTTATGCTGCCTTATTCAGCTATACTTCCGCAGGTATTACCATTGCACCAACAGGAGTTAGCAATATCAACGGGGAAGAATATCAGATAACCATCAACAATGTTGACGGCTTGACAGGAGTTATTGACAGTCCCAACAACAGACTATATATAGCTTTTGACGTAGTGGCCGATTGCAATTACGAATCGGGAGGATTCGTGAAACTATTTTCTCAAGGCACCAACGGATGTGGCGAACCAATCAATAGTAAAGTCGCCGCAAGTGACCCATATTATGTTGCAGGTACGGACCCTTCTCAATTCAATGAGTACATATCGACGATCGACATAGCACCATACGACTGCGGAGATACCCATTCCTTTACAATCAACATTTTTGACTTAACAACGGATTTGGCAGTTCAGCCAGGTGAGGAAGTTTGTTTTACTTTTCCGACTGGCCTGGATTTCGTCGATGGAAGCATGCAAGCCGTGGCTCCGGCCAGCTGGGATCTGTCCAGCCTTACAACCGATGTCGTTGGTGCCGGTGCCGGCTTTACGCGCGTTTGCATAAATCTACCAGAAGGGCATTCAGGATTCATGCAGTTACAATTTGAAACTGAAACCAATGCCTGCGAAGGTGTTTTCATTGTGGAAACCCATCAGATTACTGAGGTGGATTGCTCGGGCAATCCCTGCGAACTTGATGTAATCACAACATATGGAAGTGAGCAGCAAGTACAGATTCCTTCCTTTTATGAAGTGATCTCGATTAGCGGTGAGGTGAGCCCAGCTGTGAGTTGTGATGGGGAACAAGTTCAAATCAATACCATACTGCAGAATGCCACTGAAGTACCTGTAACCGGTGATACAGAAATCCGCTATTGGTATGATGTCAATGAGAATGGAAGCATTGAGAGCAATATCGACCTTATGTTACATTTGGCACTCTACACTAACGACATTCCAGCCATGTCAACCATTTCGATTGATTCAGAGTTTGACATGCCATCTGGCGGTTTTTGCAATCTTCTACTCGACGTTTCTACCGACCAATGCGCCTGTCAACAACTGATACATCCTATCAATGATCTCGAATTTTCGCTACCAGAAGAAATTACCGAAGCAGATGCTGCTTGCAATACCAACAGCGATGAATATGTGATAGATCTGTTTGATCAGTGTTTGCTCTCGAATTACAATTTCACTTTCCCAGATGATATTCAGGTAGTGCAAACCGCCGGAGATCCAGTTGCAACGACTCTTGTGCAACAAGGGGATACTTATGTTTTGCTTCTTGATCAAAATACCACAGTCAATTTCGCAGTCTTCGAGGTCCTTATTGATCTGGACAGTGGTTGTGGTTCATTTACAGATATAATTCCAATTGTGAGAATAAGCCCCAATCTCAATTTCACACTTGCTCTAGAGGAGATTGGACCCAACTGCTTTTCAAATTTCCTTTGCTATCAGTTGGATGCAACGGTGGGAGACGGAAGCGAAGAGCTCATGTCCTATGTAACAGGATTTCAATGGAACCCCACCACCTGGATGAGCGATCCTACTATACTCAATCCAATGGTTTGTCCAGAAGGGCCAATTACATACGAACTCACAATCTCATTTGGAGAAACGACTCAAAACACCTGCTACTTGACCGACGATATTCAGGTCACAAGCGCACCAAACAATTATGATTACATTTTAAAGCTGGGGCCAGACCTAAACAGAGATTGCTATTCAGATACAGAAGTGGGAATCGACCCTGCGTTTCAACTTGAGGAAGTACCTGGAGCAACTTATAGCTGGACGCCCACCACCGGGGTGAGTGACCCCAGCATTCCCAACCCTACATTTTCACCGATTGTTGACACAGAATACACCCTCAATGTTAGCCTGCCAAATGGCTGTGAGGGATCTGATGTAATGATGGTAACGGTCAGCAATCAACCAGACCCTCAGCTAAGCTATAGTCATGGGCAGTGCGAGGGTGATGATTTTACGATTGGTGTAATAATTCAAAACCCTCAAGACCACAGCTTCGCCTGGTCGGGCCCAAACAATTTTACAGCAAACACAGCTGAAGTACAGATACAAAATGCAAGCCCCCTGGATGGCGGTGATTATTACGTGACGGTAACCCATGTCAATGGCTGCGAAGCTGTACAATCGGCAGACATTTACGTGCAGGCCTATCCTGAATTGTCATTGGATGAAAATCTCGAAGTTTGCCATGGAGATGAAGCAATCATAGAAACAACCAGCAATGCAGCAAGCATTAGTTGGACAGGTCCTGGTAACTTCAGCTCAACTAGCAGCACCAACACAATTTCGCCAGTCCTGGCCGAGAACGAAGGATATTATTATGTCAGCGCACAAAATGGCCAATGCAGTAGGACAGATAGTTTGTTTCTGGATGTGGGAACCGAAATCACACTTGCTGTAGATCCCTTTGCTTCTGGTTGCTATGGTGAAGATTTGAGTGTTACCGCCAGCAGCACAGTTTCTGGAGACTATAATTGGACCGGGCCAGATGGCTATTTCTCATCAGGTCCAACACTCTCAATAAGCAATCTTGGTAGTGCCAATGAAGGAGAATACTTCTTACTTTTCAGTGACCAAAATGGCTGCTTAATGGAAGCCCTGGTGCAGATAAGCATAGGCTCAGACGAGTGTATCATTATTCGTGCAGCTAAGGACCAATAGTAGTAATTTTTGGCCGACCGTGCTAGTTACAATGACACATTCTATCAAGAAAAGGAAAATCCATGTTGCTATTTTCCTCTAGTTAGCCTATCTTGCTTACAGAAAATACCGCTGCCCGCGTTATTTTTTTACCCTAACTATTATTGACCATGAAAATTCCTGGTAATCTTTTAGCAACCGTAGCCTTGGGTCTCGCCCTTGGAGCTGGCATCAGTTCTTGCGAAAAAGTTGAAGATGCGGCTGTTGTACACGACATTAATTGTCCCAGTGACTGTGACTCCGAGCACAAAGGTGATCCTGAAGAGGAGCACAATTGGGAAAATTGCCCTGCCTGCGGTATGGGCTAATCCTTTTCTTTAATGAACGATGTTTTTAGCGGTATTTCCTGCAATTTAGATAGGAATATACTAGCCACCGCTTTACCTCTTTTTCAAGAGGGTAGCGTGGAAGCCATTGAGTGGTCCTTCGATGCCTTGTTTAGTCATCGAAGTATCCCTCAATGGTTTATAGATTTGATCGCCCTGTACGGAAAAGAAGGCCGACTTGTTGGGCATGGAGTATATTACTCTTTGTTTTCTGGTGCCTGGAAGCCTGCTCAGGAAGAGTGGCTTGACCAGTTGAAGGAAACACGAAAATCTTTCGACTTCGCACATATTAGTGAACACTTTGGATTCATGACTGGCGAGGACTTTCATAAGGGCGCTCCACTTAGTGTTCCTTTCAACCAATCTACAATCCGGCTTGCTCACGATCGATTATGTCGACTTGCAGATGCAGCAGCATGTCCCGTCGGCCTGGAAAATCTGGCTTTTGCTTATAGCCTGGAAGACATTAGGTTTCATGGTGATTTTCTGGAAACGCTTGTATCTGCAGTTAATGGTTTCATAATTCTGGACCTGCACAATCTCTACTGTCAAGTAAAAAATTTCGAGGTTCCGTTTGAGAAGATAATTGAGCTCTATCCTTTGGATTTGGTTAGGGAAGTCCACATTTCAGGTGGATCATGGGAACCAAGTATGACTGATAACAGCAAGAAGATACGAAGAGATACTCATGATGAAGCCGTACCCAAAGAAGTTTTCGAATATCTTGAAGCAGTCTTACCGCGGATTCCGAATGTGCAATTTGTAATGCTGGAGCACATGGGTTTTGCACTTAAGAAACCGGAAGAAAAGAACCAGTTTCGTCGTGACTTTATGCACATGAAAGAAATTGTTTCTCAAAGCAAACGTGAACATTCCGTAAAAAGAGACTTTACGCCAAAAATAACTACTCCCCTGGCAGCGCCTTATGAAGATCTTTTATTGGCCAAACAACAGTCTCTTTTATCAAAGATTCTAGAAGAGTCTCGTTCGCTTGAAGAGGTCAGAACGAGACTGCAATACTCTAGTCTTGCCGATTCTGACTGGAGAATCGAGCAGTGGGAGGACTGTATGATTGAAACGGCCTACCAAATCAGCCAAAAGTGGAAAGCTGGCTTCTAATAGCTATTATTCATTCCTGCGTGCTAAATTGCAGAACAAATAAAGCTGCTTTGTGGTGAGCGAGAAAGAAAAAAGTTTAGATGCGCTGCTTTGGTCCTTTAAACGGCCAATCGGCAAGGGAGAATTACCCAGGCGATTCACCTATCCCTTTGACTATGAACCTCATGCTTTGGCATTGGAAGCTGCCGAAGATCTGAAAAGCAATTTACAGGGGGCCAATGATATAGCACACAACTTTGGCATTAATGCTCACGCAGATCCCGGCGCAGTAGGAAAAATGTTTGGTGTACTGGTGGTGGAATTACCCAACAAGGAAATCCGTTACTTAAAGGCCTTCTCTGGTAAATTGGGGGAGAGCAATCTGCAACCAGGATTTGTTCCACCTATTTTTGATATGTTGCACAAGGAGGGCTTCTTCCTGGAGGGCATGCGAGAACTTAATGAAATCAACGAGAAGGTAAAACTTCTTCAGGATAGCGATAACTACTCCAGAAACAAAAGGGAGCTGGCTGCTTTAAAAGATAGAGCGAACCAACACCAGCAATTGATCCGCGAACTGATCAAAGAGGCAAGAGCAAGACGAAAAACGGAACGCCAAATTGCCGTGTCGACAAAGAGTGGACGTGAACTTGAGCGTGTACTTGCAGGACTTGATTACCACAGCGCCACTCATCAATATTACTATAAAGACTTACGACGTTATTGGAAACATCGAGTTCAAGATGCGACTACAAAACTCACCGCAGATGCACGAGCTATCGATGAACTGAAATTGGCCAGAAAAACAAAATCCTCCGACTTGCAAGAGCAGCTCTTTGCTCAATACAATTTTCGTAATATAAAGGGGGAGTATGAAAATGTGAAAACTATCTTTGCAGATAGTTATATGGAGCGCCCTCCAGCTGGCGCAGGTGATTGTGCCGCTCCGAAACTCCTGCAGTTTGCTTTTGAGAATGGCCTTCGGCCAGTCGCAATGGCCGAGTTTTGGTGGGGAAAATCACCGCAATCGGAGATAAGACATCACGGTCAATATTACCCAGCATGTAGAGGCAAATGCAAGCCCATTCTTGCTCATATGCTGGCAGGGGTTGAGATGGATTCAGATCCAGGGTTAATCAATCCCGGTGCTGGAAAATTACTGGATACAATTTATGAAGATGAGCATTTATTGGTGGTCAACAAGCCTGCTGGCTTGCTTTCCGTACCCGGAAAGCAGATTAAAGACTCCGTGTATTTAAGAATTCGAAAACGATACACAAATGCTACAGGACCATTGATTGTGCACCGACTGGACATGTCCACTTCGGGCTTGATGTTACTGGCAAAATCCAAGAACTGCCACAAGCAATTGCAAGCACAGTTTGGCAACCGATCAGTGAAGAAGCGATATGTTGCTTTGCTAAATGGCACTCTGAATGAAAATGAAGGTCAGGTTAGTTTACCTCTTCGAACAGATTTCGATAATCGACCGAGACAGCTAGTTTGCCATCAGCTAGGGAAAGCAGCTATCACGCATTGGGAAAAAATTTGCGAAGAAGAAGGAAAAACCCGTGTGTACTTTTATCCTGTTACAGGCAGGACACATCAGCTTCGAGTACATGCTGCTCACAGTAAAGGCTTGAACATCCCAATCTATGGTGATGTGCTCTATGGTCAAAAGGCCGATCGCCTGCATTTACATGCCGAGCGATTGAGTTTCGTTCACCCGGCTACTGATCAGGAAAAAACATTCCAGGTTCCAGCCGAATTTTGATTCTGTTGATATCACCTTTCAGCCCGTTTATTTGCACTCATGAGTCAGAAAGAGAATCTGAATTGCTTTTCTTATTTTGTGTCAGATTTAAGCTGAATGTAATGCTGGTGCATTAGCAATCCGCAAATTATATCTCACAAAAACTGGACAAAAAGATAGCATGGAATCAGTGAGTTTTCTGGCCAAACGAATTTTACTGTTTTTGCTCTTATATTTTGCAATGCTACTCCTTGCCCAAACCAGGCCAGTAAAAAGTGCGATTGCTCACTTTCATTGCTTTGTGGGGAACATCGTTGTTGGCCAATATGTTGGTGGTGGTCAAGTGAAGCATCGTGTGATCAAACCAGCGGAACAGGCCAGCTTTCCAAACTATGATCTGCTTGTGCAAATGACAAGCGAGCGACAGCAAGAGATTGCAATTGCCAAAGCAAAACAACAGGGCAAAAATAGCGCTCAGATAAGTCCTTTGACTTATCCTGTGAACAGTTGGGTCAAACTTGGACTGTTTTTCTCCTTCTTCTTCGCGCTCACTTTGGTAACACCCATGTCTACAAGGCATAAAATCATTGCGCTACTGCTTGGTTTCATTTCGTTGACTTTCCTCGTTGCATTGCAGACCTGGGTTTCGGTAGGCACAAAGTTCGCACGGTATTATGAGGATTTGCAGGCGGGCTTCAGTTCTCCTGCGGCAGTATCTGTTGTTCGGAGAATCGACAATATCATACAATATATGGGCTTTTCACTCTTGTTTGCCTTTGTAATTTGGGCAATACTGTGCGTACCAAGGCTAAAACTGCCAACAACTCAGCCCGCAGTGCCGCGCCTGTAATCACTGTTTGAACAATCTTGCTTCTAAGCTCAGACCCACGATAGTTGATGAGTAACCGACTGCTGTCGTTTGTGCAGCCGAACTGTATTGATGGAACCCGTAAAGCATAATTTGTGGCAGGAGCTGATAACCCAGCTTGAGTTCGGTTCTCACTGTAAATTGTGGATTCAGTTGATCAATTTTCTGCTGCCCCAGTCCCAGCATTCCCGCGTATTTCAAGCGATGTCTGTTCACGTACAAATTATCTGATTGAACAAAAATCTCATAGGAAGAAAATTCTTGAGGACTAAAATATAGCTCAGGCCTGGATTTTTCGAAACTAAAATGCAATAGGTTAATCCCGGTTTTTAGTACTGGAGAAGGAAATAAGCTGTAATAGAGCGAAAGAAACTGCAGGTTTCTGGAGTTGTTATCTGTTTGTTTACTGTGCATGATCTGACTATAGATTCCCGGCAGCCTTTCTCTCGCAAAGGAATAAGTAAAGCTGTAATGCGACATCGTAATGCAACTGGAGACCAAAGCAGGAGTATAGTTGTGCAATTCCTGGTTGAAACCTAGTCCCAAATGATGATATTTTCGAAGCTTTTGATCCAACTTGAGGCCGTACAATAGCTTGGGATCTTTGTCCGTATTGCTAGCAACAGCGGCTCCAACGGTCCCTCTGATTTTGGTCTTTGGTGATATCTCCCATACGTCTCCAAGTTCAAAAATTGTTTGTCTGACAGTTTGCTCCTGTCCTTCTTCATTGAGCTTTCTGAGATAGGCACCTGCAATTAGCCGGTGCTTTTTCAATACCGGGACAGAAATAGTTGCTCGGGAAATTCTAGCAGTAATTCCCGATACATCGGTAGAAACACTGTAAGCCATATCCATCATCGTAGCTCTTTCTCTCTGGATCTCAGCCTTTAGTCTGGCAGCATCAAGACTCATTGGTTGCACTCTTAATGCCTGATCGATTCGCTCTATAGCAGCTGTTCGATCCCCCATCGCCCGATCTGCTTCGGCAAGGCTCATCAAAACCGGAAAATTTGAAACTGTATCAAGAAGGGCGTAGGTCGCTATTCCTTCTCGGAATTCCTCGCCCCATACTTTCAAACGTCCCTTAGCCAGAATCAGCTGTTCTTGATCAGGATGCTTCAACAATAGCTCATCAACAATCTCTCTCGCCTTTGTAAATTGCTGTCTCGCTCCCAAGGAATTGATATAGCTGATCTCCGCTCTCAGATCGTCAGGACGATCCGGCAATTGCATCGCTTGCCGGGCCAGCCTCATCGATCTTCCCTTTCGTCCCAAAAGCAAGCTTGTGTAAGATGTTCCTAATAGTGCTTCATAGGGTTCTTGCTCGCGCAACTGCTCATAATGATTTGCAGCCTTGCCCGGCTTCTGTCGCATTAAGTCTAAAATTGCCAGATTTATCAGCGCTTCCTTGTCCTTTGGAAAGTCTCTAAGGATTTCCTGCAGGTAGTCTTCTGCCTCTTGAAAACGATGCAGATTTCGCTGCAATTCTGAGTTGGCAAGAAGAATGTACTTCTTTGATATAGTTGCAGACTTATTGTCTGGTTCCAATGCCAAGCTGGTTCGGATATATTTTAGGGAAAGTTCATGCTGTTTAAGCGCAGAGTGGGCATTTGCGCATCCCAAATTTGCAACAAAGTTGCTCGAATCTCTGCTTAACAATTCTTGATACGCCCCCAAGGCAGCATCATATCGCTTTAGCCACATGTAGGCTTCTGCTTCGTTTAAGCCCAATTCATAATCTCCCGGATATTGTAACAATAACTCTTGAAATATACTGAGCGCTTCTTCTGGTCTATCTTGTAATCCAATCGCCCTGGCATAGCACAGCATTTCAGTCTTGCCTGCAGGGTTTAGCTTAGCAGCCTCGTCAAAAAACCTTTCTGCTGCTGCCAGTTTCCCATCTTCCAACATTTGAAAACCTTGAGATAAGGAAGTCTGCCCCAAACTATCCGCCGGCAAGCTAAAAAATAGCACTAAGATGATGATTCTGATTTTCATATCATTTGCTTCAAGTTTTGGCTGCAGTAACGGCAAGGGTCGAAGTATGGCGAGATTAGTTGAAGATTCCTTTGAAAGGGGTTTCCTGTCTCTCAATCTCTCGCACATCCCCGTTTGGTCGCTTTAGCCGCCCATCCGGATCCACAAGGCCAAAATGTCTCTGGGTTGCTTTGATCCAAGGGCGTGATCCCGCCACATAGGAAGGCACAGCCTCGTAATCGCTGTAACACCAAAGAACACTTCTTCGTATGCCCTTATGCAATAGCACACTGTCCATCAACTCTATATACTGCTGTTGCTCTGCCTCTGAGTAACCGAATGGATACCACCAGGAACTGAATGAACTACGACCGTATTCCTCAAGGGAGATCGGCTTATCTCCAACTTGCTCCCTTAAGACATCTATCTTCGGGCCAATCTCTGAAACTTCATCGTAATAGTGAAAGGAAATTAAGTCGAGCTGCTCAGCAAGGATTCCGGCGTAGGCAATATCTGCCCATCCGATTGTAATAGGAGTTTGACTGTCAAGCTGTCGAAGACGAGCGAGGAAAAATTCCAGCCATCTTCTAACCTCCTCTCTGTCATGAAATTTGAAGTCGATATCCGGTTCATTCTTCAGATCCCATAAAAGCAAGGCAGGATGGTTCTTAACTTCCTGCACAACGGAAATGAGGTGTCGATCGTAGGCCGTGTAAGTTTCTAAACCAAAACCGATCGGAAAATCGAATAGCGTAATGATTACGGAAAGATTATTGCCGTGAGCCATATCCAATAATGAATTGAGGTTTGCCAACTCTCTTTGAGCTACATTCGCTCCTCCGAACGATTCAAATGGAATAAAGATTCTAACCAAGTCATAGCCGAGAGAATCAATGATCGGAAAGTCCCTGGCTATGAACTTTCTGTCGAAATCCTCCCAAAAGCGCTTCCAGGGAATTTCAGCCGGATAATAATTGATTCCTTTGAATGCTGGCACAGTCCCACTTGAAAGTTTCTTTTCTTTTTCATTTATGGACACCTTTGTCTGCTCCATCTCGACAATTCTCCAGCGACCATCATCCAAAGCCATGATTACATCAAAAGAAGGCGAATATTCTTGATGTAGGACAAGCTCTCCCATCTTGTTATGACAAGTCTGCACGACTCTTGCAGACGAATCAGAAAAGGCAACTACCCTTTTGTCCAGACTCAAAAGGTGTAACTTTAGGTGGTGTACCAAGTCGACTCTTTGAAAAGTGAGGTCAGCAGATTCATTTGCTTCGCTAAGTCTACTTGCGAGACGGTCGCTAAAATAATCACGCAAACCGATATCATTTTGACTCTTTAAGGAAATATTGGCAATGTGCCAACTATCGATATATGCTTGTTCGATTTGTTTCCGTAGATAGGGATTTATATCTCCTTCAATTTGGGCATCATCTTGTAACCATTTTATATGTGGAAAGTGGTTTGAAAGCGACTCTTTGCTTAGCCTAAGTTCCGGCTCTTCATCAGAGGCAGTCTTGAAATAGGCCTCCATTCGCATTAGCAAGGTCACCGTAAGTAACATGAACAAGATGCAAAAGGCAGCAGCCAGGCAGCGACGGAATATTCGGGTAGACCATATCATTAATCTACATCAATCTTTATCTGCTCCACTTTACCACCTATGGTGATTGAGCAACTGTATAATCCACTTCTTGTAAAGACAAACTCCGGCAAGTAGAAGGCATAATAGCCTCCAAATAGTTCCCCTTCTTTTTCATAACTAAAATCGACTCCCGAGAATTCGAGAAATACTGGATAACCATCAGGCAGTATTTGGCCCAGAGGGGCCGACACAGGACCAATTTGAAGCTTTGATGAATCAGCATAATATAATGTAGGAATGTCAGACACTGCTGCTTCAAAATGTAGGTCCAAGCTGTTACTACGAATAGCATTTTCTGCCACGGCAAAAACTTGCAAAGAGCAGGGTACCCTTGGGTTTTGCAATCGAACCTTCGCAATTCCATTCACTGTGTAAGCAAGGAATTTTCCATAGAAATGAGAATTACGCTCAAGTATAAACCAAATTGCTGTCCCATCCGCAACGAGATTCCCAAAACGATCTCTCGTGAGCTCAGTTGATAGCAAGACATTCTGCCGAGAATCCGAGAAGGGAAAAATTTCTTCAACATTGATCTGTAGTTCTGCTGGCCAGGATGCTTCTATGCGAAACTCCTGTTCCTTGGCATGCGCTTGATTGCAAGACACGGCAAGGTAGCTCTTATCCGCCACGGTACCCGGTCGAAATAATTGATACGAATGCAAATTGCGCATAAGATCAACGCTTTGCAGAGTTTCTCCACCGTAGGCCTGCCAAAACACTACTTCGCTTTCTTTGGAGACAGGATTTCCAAACGGATCTTTTGGAATTGCGATTGTCATAACTTGCTGATCACTACCAGCCTCAACAGTATTTGGACCAGTATATAGTGGGATTAATCCATCGGCAGGAAGAGCAGAAATCAAGAGACTGGATTGAGCGAGCAAATGACCAAAAGAAAACAGACTCAGCAGCACCATACCGGTTCTTGTTGTCCGAGAAGAATCCAATTGAAACACCATAGGAATCGAAGATTCAGCTGGAAGCACAACAAACTCTTCCATAGCATTGGAGCAATGTAGTACGCATGCAATGGATTGTTCTGTGTCAATTTCTATTCTCACTGCTTGTCCTGCATAAATGTGGTATTCTGATTTAGAAAAAGTTGCTGTTATCTCTGAGTCAGTCTCCCATTCATCAACAAATGGAGCATCTGCTCCTGCGCAGGAACAGATCATCACCAAGAATGCAGCAAGCGCGAATGCAAATGGTGACTCATTCATTTGGCAAAATTTGTAAAGGAATTGACTGCAAATTGTACGGAAGTGGAGTCTGAAATTGGATAATGCCCAAGTGTTTCATGATGGCTATAGGTGCTTTCATATAATCTTCGGCTGCTTCCATTTACGAATAAGTTACTATCATCACCGATTGCCAAAACCTCAAGCCTTTTCAGTGCGTCAAGGGGAATCTTTACCTGCTTGCTTCTTTGCGGCCGAATACCCATTGGCAAGTACTGTCCTTGCACCCAGCACAATCTTTCATGCTGGTACAGGCCGCTCAAGACCTGCGGGACACTAATTTCCCTTGATCCATAATTGTAGATTAGTACATTTAGGGTAGAATCAAGTTCGAATTGATGACTACCAGAGTGTTTATAGAAAGCGCTTGTGTTAACCATACCTTTGGCAAATAGTACAAAGTTGGCTGGCTCTCTGTCAAGTACCATCTGCTGCTGATCTGCCTTCCGGGTCTGTTTTTGAATATCAGAAAAATCAATCCGGAACAGGCTTGATTCCTTTGGTAACAGATTATGCTTGATCAGGTCTCTTGTGTTGTAGCGTAATAATTCTATGCCATCCTGATCATATAGAATACCTTGCAGTCCAACGTATGCGGGATGAGTATCCGTATTTATGATTTCTCCTACAATCGCAAAGCTACTATCGCATTTGATCAAACTTGCTTGGGGAATGTACATGTCTGGACGGTCCAGTTCGTCTTCTCTAAAAGTCTTTCCGGTGATCGCTTGCCTCCTACCCTGCTTGTGAAAGTCAAGTTCTGCAACGCGAAAGAATTGTTCTGGGGGAGTCTTCTTTTCTGCCGACTGTGGAACAATGAACCAATCACCCTCGCGCTGGGCACAGTCGATATAATGTGTTGTTGTATAGCTCATGAGAGCAGTCATCCAGTCTGCTTTCACTTTCAAGGTTAATCGGTCTTGCTTTTCCTTGGGTAATCTATCAATGTGTAGATTGTTTAGTTTAGCATAGGAGGCCAAAATTCCATCTTCAAGAGAAAGCTCGAGCATATATTGTTCGAAATCCGGACGCAGTTCAGGATCGAAGTGTTGATATGCGGCTTCAAAAAACTTGAAGTCTAGTGCATCAAAGTAACTCTGCACTAGATTTTCCGGACTGTAATGTGGTTTTGAGATCCAATACATCCTTGCAAAAAAGCAACAAAGAAAAGTCAACATCCCGAGTGCGAATACGCCATGCAAAAGTAGTTTTATATCTTGCGCAGAGTTTATCGAACGGACTGGTGTAGCGTTTAAACTCTTGCGAAGTTCAGGATAAAAGCGGTATCGCAACTGAATAACAATTACCAGCAATATGCTGCACAAAGGAAGCAGTCCCCACATCAATGATTGATATCGCGGAATGTGCTTGGAAGGAAGTATTGCTGGCAAGGGCGCAACGTCTGGTCTTTCCCAAACAACTATGCCGTTCTCCAATTGACCAGTACGAAGCCAGCCACTGAAATGCAACAATGGCTCGTAGAACTTGTCATTGTTGAATACATATTTCAGATGATACTTTTCTGGCACTGTCAGAAATTGACGCAGTGCAGAGAGGCCACTGCTGCCCAGATATTTTGCATTTTCCAGCCGTTCTACTGCTCTAGTTGTGAATTCTGGCAAACGACGAACTGAGTGATAATTTCCATCGACCGTTAGTGCTGAGGTATTGGCCGAAAGCCAGGCCATTTGGTCTCCAAATCCTAAAGTCAGATATCGCCAATGATCATGCATATCCTTACCAAGAAAGTTTACGATTGGTTTGATATCAATCTCTTTCGGCTGTAGCGGTCGAAAGTAACCTAGATTGATAATCATCACAGCGGTCAACAAAGCGGTAGCAATCAGGCAACCGGACAGGAATCTGTGAACACTTGTGCTCAATCTAGAAGAAATAAGGCTGCCCAAATCTCCGTATAAAAGTCTGTAAAAAAACTCACCTACAAACGGTAGGCTCAACATGGTGGCCCAAAAGGTAAAGCGATCCAATGTCAAGATCTCAAATGCTGTATCCCCCAAGAGCTTTCTGGGAATGGGTGTTGTACCCCCAGTTCCCAGTACGAAAGCCAAAGTCAATGATAGGCCGAGAAAAATAAAGCGCTTCTGAAATGCTCGTCTAAAAATGTATGGAAGAATTAGCAACAGGTAGGACCAAGGGATTAGAAAAAATACAAGACCGGATGACAATACTTCGAGAAAAGAATCTCGAGAACCGTGTGGAATGGAGACCTGCGCTATTGGATCTGATTTAGACCAGTACCAATATGGAAAAACCACAGTCAAAACGATCAGAATTACCACCACTCCGAATGATATGGCTCTTGGCAGTACGCGAATCACTGCCGCCATGAAATTCTTCATTCCTACAGATCCATCTTGACTTTGATCCGCTGCTCGATCAATGACGGCAGTACCCATAACCGGCAAAACAAAGAACACCATTCCAAATATCGTAGAAACATGATGTGCTGAGGTGGTTGCAGCCAAGAGGCTAAGTCCAGCAAACAAATACTGGAACTTGTTAAACCTGACCCAATGATAAACGTAAGGGCAGGCATTGAGCAAGAATGATACTCCGGTGATGCTAGGCAGCTGCCCAAACAAGTGAAGTGCCTCGACAAATGGGGGATAAAATACCGCCACCAGAGCAGCGAAAGCGGCGGCAGAGTCGGAGACCCAAATTTTGGCAAAAGTGTAAACGCCGCGTAGATAAAGCAAGACGACACAGTTAGCAACGAGCAAAAAGGCAAGCTTTATGCCTAGAACTTTGGAGCAAATAGCCACCAATTGGTGTATAAGCGGCGGATAACTTGTAACTGTAAATCCCGTGTACCACTTGTAACTCCAGGAACCAAACCAATTATTTGCATAATGATCAGCGAAAAACATGTGCACATAGGCATCATATGTCTGGGTAAAAGTGGCAAATAAGACTGCCGAATGAAAGGCAAAACCTACCAAAAGTGCCAAATAGTAATATCTGTCCTGCTCCTTCACCACTATAAAATTCCAGGGTATTCATTTGTCTCTATTGCGCTCAAAATCATACCAAAAGCATGCCTCGGAACTCGCAGGGACCTGCAAATCTGAAAAATTATGCGTATTGGCATGCTTTTGCAGCTTTTAGTGGGCAAAGTTGCTTCTCGATTCACACCCGGGTTGCTTAAACCAGAACCAAAAAAATAATTACATGAAGATATTAGCCGCAGATGATCAGCCGATGATCTTGAGATCAATCAATCAGAAGCTGGGCAATGAAGGATTTGAGCTGCACTTTGCAGCAAATGGGGAGGAAGCTATTTCCATGTTCGATCAGGTAGCTCCAGACATGATGATATTGGACTTGAAGATGCCGTATAAGTCCGGCTTTGAGGTGCTCGACAGTATCAGGCAGGAGCGACGAAGTGAAGTGCCCATTATTGTGATGTCGGGAGAAAAGGCAGAGGAGTCAATCGTACAGGCTTTCAAAGCTGGGGCAGACGATTATATCCAGAAGCCAGTGGGCTTAAATGAGCTGTTAATCCGAGTTCAAAAGCTGCTCAAACAGCCATTGCAACTAACCGAAGTCGCGGCACAGGCGACGCAAACGATACAGAAGGATTTGGTCGGCGTTGTCATTCCCTGCTACAATGAGGAAAAACGCTTGAGGACAGACGAATTCCTACAGTTTGTAAATCACAGGCATGGGTACCATCTATGTTTTGTGGATGATGGAAGCTCAGACAATACCCTTCAGGTGCTCGAGCGCTTAGCTGCTGCAAGTGAGGGAAAAATCACTGTATATACCTGTGCAAAGAATGGAGGCAAAGCCGAAGCAGTCAGACAGGGAATACTCTCTCTAGTGAAAGACACTCAGTTGGATTATTTTGGTTACCTTGACGCAGATCTTTCTACAGATTTCAGAGATTTTGAAGACCTGGTTTCAACGATCTCAGGTGGTCCTTACCAGATTGTAGGCGGATCGAGGATGGCTAGAATGGGGGCAAATATTACAAAGGAGGATTCTCGTGCGATTATCAGCAAATCGGTTAATCTTATCATCAGACGAATCTTGGGGATGGAGTTTAATGACACTCAATGCGGCGCAAAGGTGATGACCAGAGAGGTGGCAGAAAACATGTTCAATAAACCATTTCTAACAAGTTGGTTGTTTGATGTAGAAATATTCCTTCGAATGAAAAAGTTTTATGGTGATCGTCAAGCGACTGCACAAATCTGTGAGCAACCCTTAAAGCGTTGGGTGCATGAGGACGGTTCTCACTTGTCTATGAAAGACTCCATAAAGATAATTGGTCAACTGGGACAGCTGGCGTTACACTATCGCTAAACCACCTACAGATTGAGCTAACTCCATTCCAGGCTACTCAGAGACACTTACGAATACAAGTCCAGTAATTGCTTAACTTAGTTGTGCTGTTTATCGTGATGAATCGCGCAACCAAAAAATATGAGCACAGATAGCATAAACAAGAAAATACCAAAACTGGCCGGCGGAGGTCTATTGTTAGGCCAAGCACGCAAACTTCAGGAAGACATTATTGGATTCTTTATGAAGAACATGCGGTTAGTTGGAGACATCTACCAGTTAAAGATCAACTTTCCACTCACGCTGACAGTCAATACTGACACAGAGATTTCCAAATGCATGTTGGTCTCGCAGAACAAGCTTTGGGTTAAGTCCAGGAATTACAAGCCACTTAAGGAAGTATTGGGAAACGGTCTGCTCGTGAGCGAAGGTGATTTTTGGCTTAGTCAAAGGAGGCTGTCTCAACCTGCATTCCATAGACAGCGCTTGGCGGGAATGACTGAGGCAATGAATTCTGTCATTACGGAATCCATTGCAGATCTGGGAGACAACGATGCCGCGCCAATTGACATACATTCCTGGGCAATGAAGGTGACCATGGAAATTGTCATGCGCGCCTTATTCAGCAAGCCTGATTCGACAGACAACAGGCAGATCAGCAAGGCGATGAAAGCTGGAAATACCTATATGAACTGGCGAGTACAGCACCCATTCCCGTTTGCCAGATTTTTCCCAAATGAGGTTGTAAGGAATTATCGGGCGCACAAGGATTCAGTTGATCAGGTAATCATTGGACTCATCGAAGATCGGCGCAGTGGTAATACGCATGGAGAAGATCTGCTTCAAATGCTGCTTGATGCCCGAGACGAGGATACAGGTGAAGGCATGAACAATCAACAGTTAAAGGATGAACTGCTCACTCTCTTTGTGGCAGGTCATGAAACCACTGCCGTCGCCATCAGTTGGTGTTGTTTGCTGCTAGCACAGAACGAGCAAGTGCAGAACAACATGTATGATGAAGTGCGAGAGCAATTACGGGGGGCCACCGTGTCATTCAAACATTTTGCTAGCCTGGAATACTCAAGAAAAGTCATTGATGAAGCCATGCGCCTCTATCCCCCTGCATGGATACTGAGTAGAACACCAACAGAAGATGTTGTTTGTAATGGTTATGAAATTCCTAAAGGCTCGGTGGTGGAGAACTTCATTTACGGAATTCATCGTCACCCTGATCATTGGAGGGACCCGGAAATATTCGATCCTAATCGATTTGACAAATCGAAAATCGCGGAACGAGCAAAGTACGCTTACATGCCCTTTGGAGGAGGACCAAGACTGTGCATAGGAAATAATTTTGCATTGTTGGAAATGCTCTGCACATTGGCCTGCATTGTGCAACGATATCGAATTGAAATGGTAAAGGATCAGCAGATAGAAATGCAACCACTCGTAACCCTGGTACCCAAAAACGGCATCCTGCTTCGCTTCCACGAGCGAAAGTAGCAACGAAGCTCCATTGGCCTTGTAGCCTGAGGGGCATTCGTGGCAAAATAGCCCCGGGCGAAACGGAACGAACTGCCCAGGCAGCTTAGTGACTGCCGGCCAATGGTGGCTCGGAGCCTGCGGAGAGACGGCAGTGGCAGAGCAGGAACAAGCTGGATGGGTAGTGAGTATTAGTGGAGCACGGGAAGGCCGTTTCCTGAGTGAATCAGTTTCGCTCCAAAATAAAATCCTTCAGAAGCTAATGTGCAAATTTCAAATTCAACTTCACGAAATAGGTACGACCAAAATCTATAAGTTGGGAAGTACCTCCAGCACTGTGTTGATCTTCGTCTTGGCCGAGAATAGGTAGCGATTGCACGTCGGTAATATTCTTTACCCCTGTCGAAAGGAAGATCCGTTTTTTCCAGAAAGAACGACTAAGGCTGAGATTTAACAGATGGTAATTTGCCAGAAAAGTTTGCTTTACCCCATCATCCGAGGAAACAGAATAACGTGCTTGTTTGCCAAAGAAGCGATGGTTCACGTTAACTCTTGTTTTAATAGGTTTAATCGTGTATTGAAGCTCATTCTGCAATTCCGTTATTCCATTAAACTTTGGCGCGTCGTGATCTTTTGACCACTCATTGAATAATCTGGTGTAGGATAGTCCGCTATTGAGACTCAGCTGGTTATCTAATTGGTAGCTGGCGGAAAGATTGAAACCGTGGGTTTCATAGGAGTCAAGGTTGTCATAGGTGTACTGTACCGGGGCAAACTCACTCAAGACAATGCGATTTCGAATCTTGGTGTAGAACACCTTCCCCCCGAACTCAACATTCTGCCTTTTGTTCAGCTTCCAATCGTAGCTTAGTCCTGCGGTCAAGTTCTTCGAGTATTCCGCTTCGAGGTTTGTACTACCGACGATAAAATGGTTGACATCGATGAAGCTAAAATGCAGCTCCTTGAGTGAAGGAGCCCGAAAACCATGCGCATAAGAGGCTCTAAATTTCAGCTCCTTGTAGGGATTCCAGCTCAGATGCAATGAAGGAATAAAAGGATGGTTGTATTTGGAATTGTGGCCATAACGCAGATTTGCCTGGATCGTCAGCTTCTTTGTTGGCTTGAGGCGAAGGCCAATCCAGGCGGCATAATTGGCAAGGGAGGTCTCGTTTATTGGAGTGGAAGTGCTGTCTGCTATTCTCTTTCCGGTAGCAGTTTCTGAGGCAAGTTCTAAGCCCAATTGAGCATCCCATATTCCTTTGTATAGGGAGCTGAAGACTGAGCGATGTAAAAATGCCTTAAAGGTAGAAGTATCAAGCTCAGCTTCGACAATCGAGGTCGAGTCATTCTCGAAGTCGTAGCGCTTGGTCTCGATTATTCTGTCGAATTCGTTGAAGCCAAAGACAGTGGTTAAATAGTAATGTGGTGACAAATATATGTCACCAGCTATACTGTGATCTTGCCTGGTGGTATGATAATATTCGTCGAAAGCATAAGGCTTGAACTGTGGTCTCCGTAATTCCCCAAAATTCTTGAGCACTTCATCGAAGTATCGATACTGATATCGAACGTCTATAGAGTCGCTAAATCGATAGCGAAGCATTCCATCGAGCGACAACTGAGTTTTAGGATTCCAGGGGTTCTTTTTCGTCTTTACAACTTCTCCTGTGCTCAAGATGAACTCTTCGTAGAGACGAAGGCTATCCGTAGGCGCAAATTGGCTGTCGTAACGGCCGGCATTCACACTTGCAAAGAAGTGTTTGTGCTGAATTCCCGCTGAAATCCCATTAGTTAGGATTCCGATATCTTCATATTGATTCTTGAGTTCAATTCGAAACTTTTCTGCTTGTGATTTCTTTGTAATAATATTAACTACTCCCCCAGAAGCATTGCTGCCAAACTGCGCTGACATGGCCCCTTCAATGACTTCAATACGCGCAACATTATTGAGGTTGATCTGCGAAAGATCAACAACACCATTAACCCGACCGATCACGGCTACACCGTCGATCATTACCTGCACGTTTTCTCCACCTACCCCTTGAATGCTCAGACCATTTCCAATTAGTGGGTCAGAAGAAACCCGGAAATTCAGTTGGCGATTCAGTACTTCTGCCAGATTGACAAAGCCCTGCTCCTCAATGTCTTTTGATTTGATCACCTTTACTTCATGCACTGCATTTCGGGTATCGGTAGGTGCATATTGAGCGGTGACGACGATCTCGCTTAAATCTATATTGGAAAACATCGAAGTGTCTATTTGCATCTCCTCCAGAGATTGTTGTGCATACAGGCTCAAAGATGAAAACAGCAATGTGCAAGCTAGAAAAAGGCGCTGAAAAGTCATAGGCACAAAGTGAAAGAGGGTACTGGCAAATGCCAGTACCCGCTATTTATCGTGAAAAATCTGTTAGTTGATCATGGCGTGATAATAACAGACAAGAAATTTTACTTAAGAATAAAAGGCTTAGCAATGCGATCACTTTCTGATTGCAAGACTAAAGTGTACAGCCCGGCAGGGAAGTCCAAATCGATGCTTTGCACATTGAGGCCATTAGTAAGATTTAGAGGGTACTCTGCAATCAGTTGGCCAAGTGGATTGTAAATCAAAGCCTGAGATTCCTTTAACTCAGATTTGTATTCAATTGCAATATTGATTTGATTGGAAGCTGGATTTGGATACACTTCAAACGAAGTATCCGCTGTATGAATATCATCGGAGCTAGTGAAGGAGCCCAAGTTGGTGGTTTCAAATGTTGAGATACCTGTGGGCGAGCCTTCGAAATCGTAAAAACGCAGTTTGTATAATATGTCAGCCTGAGTCTTCACCCAAAAGACTATATCTTCGTGCACAACCCAGGAAGGGGCTATGTACATTTTCCAATCGTGCCCAATTGCATCAATGTCGCTACTGAAAGTAAAGTCGTTGTAATCCGCTGATTCTACATCTACTCCTCTTGCTTCTGCTACAAGCATGTCATTGTTGCAGAGTACGCCTGTTACACCGTAATCAAGATCGGGTCCTCCACCAGGGTCTTCGACCCAGGAAAAGTATCTCGTGAAAAGAAGGTCCCATGAATCAGGTTCAAGATCGAGAATTTCATTGGAGCTCAGGGACAGAAAAACTCGAGTTTTTCCTTGATAGTCAGACTTAGCAATAGTCTTTGTTTGTTCGTTGGAACCATCCAGATTTGCATACTTGATTGTGTAAACTCCGTCAACAAGTGATTCGATCATCAGCTTGAGGTAATCCTGAGATCTCGTCTCAACGACAAAAACCTTACTGCCGTTGGTGGAGTGAGTTACAACATCGTATGTTCCCCAACCCATATCAAATGGATCTGCAGGATTGGCAATATCATTGAAGGCTCCGGAAGACCAACGCTTCTCGTCGCTGACAATTTTCTGCATTCCGTTTGTGTCAACATCGGCATAATCCGTCGAATTGGTAAGGTAAACACGCAGGGCTTCTCCTCCCAGAGCAACGCCTTCATTATAGTGAATCCCTGCATCCATGGGGTGTGTAGAGAAGGAGAGATCCCAAGCCACTAGCTCATTTGTGTGGGAATCGCCCGTTTCAATGTTGTAGTAAGTTTGCATGCTGTAGGCAGGTCCGACACCAAGTTGGTGTATTTCCTGAGCACTAGCATACTGGGCGCATAATATCAGCACCGCTAGTTGTAATAATCTTTTCATGAAGCTTTTTTATTTATCGGTACAAAGCTACTGCATGTGCAGTTAATAAATGTCATTTGGCGGCCAGCAGCTGAAATAGAGCCTTTGGCTTCCTCTTTGGCGTCTAATAACTTGATTTACAGTAAGCTGTGTACACTAAAGACGAGATTTCAGCCGCTTTTGTTTGTCACAGTTATGTCATATTGCGTGACACAAGGCTTGAGCAACTGATAATCAGCGCTTTATCATAGCGGTTTGGTGTCTATTTAGACCTGCAGGAGAAACTCTGAAAGCTTTTGCTCTTTGTTTAAACCCAGTTTCTTGCGAAGGCGATATCTACTGCCTTCGACGCCTCGAATTGAGATATTGATTAAGGTTGCGATTTCCTTTGTGCTTAGGTTAAGTCTCAAGTAAGCGCAAAGTTTGAGGTCGTTATTCGTCAAAACAGGATAACGCATCCTTAGCTTTCTGAGAAAATCGCTGTGTACCTGATCGAAGTGTTGGGAGAATTGGTGCCAGTGCTCTTCGGAA
This sequence comes from Chitinophagales bacterium, assembly GCA_020629005.1. Lineage (GTDB taxonomy): Bacteria > Bacteroidota > Bacteroidia > Chitinophagales > UBA2359 > JAHDDV01. Next base: position 41,388 of record JAHDEE010000005.1, on the reverse strand, counting down.
TTGGCTGCTGCGCTCATCAAGCCCAGGGTCTGTTTGACCTCATTTTGCTTTTCTTCTGCACTAAGGTCTTCCTTTAGAAGACGAGATAATTTGTTCTGCACCTTCTGAATCAGTTCATTCTTTTGCACAAGATGCAGGGTGGCAGATGCCAGTTCTCTGTTTTTGTGTTCCACCTCTACTTCTAGTCGTTCTCTCTTCAGCTTGTCGATCTCTCTTTGTGTCTTCGCCATTTGGTCGCTCTGGGCCAGGACTTCACTTTGATGGCTAAGCAGCAGCTCCTGCTTCTCTTGTTCGAAGCGTTGCTTTTGTTTTCTGATCAGCCAAATAAGCATCAAGAAGCCCAAAATCAGATAAAGTAGTCTTGCAAGCTTGTTGGAATACCAGGGGGCGGCAATCTCAAAAGACTGTGATACAGTTTCACTTACTGAAGAGTCGGCAAACAAAACTCTTGCCTGGAAATCATAGTTACCTGGGGCCAGATGATTGAATATCCGTAGTGGACTGTGATCAGCAATTCCCCAATCTTCCTCTAAACCGACAAGTCGGGACTGAAATCGAATTGATTTATCCATCGAAGGATAGGCCAGCTCAAAGCTCAGGCTATTTTGCTCGGTCTTGAGACCAATAGATAAATCTGTACTTTCTCCAAAACTACCGCAAAGCAAACTATCTTTTGGTAGCTTGAGCGCAAATCGGGAAATCAAGGGTTCAAATCTTGTCGAGGAAGCTGTATTTGCGAAATCATCGTATAATAGGAAGCCATTTTCAACTCCAAATAATGTCAGACTATCACTAAGGCAGTGAATAAACTCGAAGCCTCCTACCAATTGGGGTTTTAGTCCCTCCAATATCGTTGTTTTCCAAGCCCCGTTTTCGTGCACAAGCTTTCCTGCCTTGGATTCGCTAACAAAATAAAAATGAGTGGAGTCTCGCTGAACGAGATTACTGATCCGTTCATTCTTTGGCAAGAATTTGAAGTAGTCAGAGGCTGGCTCAAAATTGTCCTGCTCACTATTGTAGCTAAAAACTCCCTTCGGAGTACCCACAAGAACTTGATCCTCGATCTGCAACAACTGATTGTTGAGGTTAGAAGGTAGTCCTCGTTCTTTGCCGTAGAAATTCCAGGATCGTGGTTCACTCAGTTCAAATCGAAACAGTCCCTTATAAGGATGAGACATCCAAATCGAACCATCTGCCGCCTTTCGAAGTATGCGGCAGGACTCCTTGAATTCGGGCAAAATCTTCTCCCGTTTCCATCCCTGCGGATTTCGGTAGTAAATGGACAATCCCTCATACTCACCAGCAAGTACAGCTGTGTCGCTCAGCTCCAAAAAGCGCCAGGTGCTATAGTCGCTAATCTTATTGGCCTTTCCTTCTTCCACAATAAATGCGCCTTCATGATGACCCAACCATAGCTGCCCTCCAACTTCGTTAAGCCCCCACACTTGTCCAATTGTGCCTTTGATCGCACTAAACTGATCTTCGGAATGTGCATATTCCGATTGGCAATACAAGGCATTACTAGTGCCAAGGTAAAGCTTCTGCTTATGCAGGCGTCCAGCGTAAGCAGCCCCTTCGAGTTCTTTCGATGGAACGACGTTTCGATACGGAGATGCGATCTCTATCATCGATATTCCATTGTCCAACCCAATCCAAATATTGTTGCTCACATCTTCTTCTATGCATAGTACATTGTTGTTTCGTAGACCTTGTCCTTTCCCATATTTGGCAATCACTTCCAGGCTGTCGTCAAGCAATAGCAGACCTTCAAGGGTGGTACCTACTGCATATTTTCCACTTTTCAATTTTCTAGCATCGTACACTCTGCTCGAAACCAATCTATTGTGAGACTGGGTTTCGACAGACTGGATGGATAGATTGTCTATGGCAAAAACTCCATGCAGACGTGTGAAGGCCATAATGGCTCCAGAATCCAGAGGCAGAAGACTTCTGATATCCCCTGGGAATTTGCCCTTCGAATAAGGTTGAAAACCGGAATTCACCCATTGGAATAGTTTTCCACTTCGATTCTGCAGAAACACCGCTTCTCTGCACTTGCCCAGAAAGAGATTCCCACCGCGGTGTACAATCCTAATGGCGTCGTTTTGCAAGACAAAGACGTGATTACTGGTTCTAAAGAAAACCTTTGAGTCAGCAATCTCGATGTCCCAGACGTCTGCGAAACTAGGCATTGCTCCTTCAAACTTTGTAGTGAGGTCATTGTAATGCAAACGACCAAATTCATCAGGAGCAAAGAATCCAAGTTCCCCTTGTCCTCCCACGAAAATTCTCTCCTGATCCAGTTCCAGCGAACGCATTATAGTTCCATTTGGCAGACGGAAAAGACTCCAGGAGCTTCCGTTAAAAATCAGTAGACCTTCATTATTTGCAAATAAGAGTCTGCCTCTCGAGTCTTGTTTTATATCCCAATTCTGCGTTCCAGCATTGTAAGAATTCTTTGCAAAAGAGTGTATCGGAGGCACGCCAAGGTTAGATCCCCGTGTGTAGCGGGTGCAAAAGAAAACAACGCAAAAAGCGCAACTGAAACATAAAAAAGAGCGCATCTGTTAAACATTTCCTGAGCTTGCTGCACAGCTGGCAAGCCGAATCAGTCAATTCTTAGACTGTAGTAGTAAAGTAGTGCATTTTCGCATAATGTCGTAGTGATCAAGTAGTCTAAAAAGGCGAATTAGCTTCTATTTGAGTTAAATTTCCCTCGTTATCAAGTAGTTGAACATCAATACGTGGAGCAGTTGCAATTGAGTGACGTAGTGACCGGACTGTCTGCGAGTAGTGAAAACCGAAAAAGTATGAAAAGGAAAAGTAGTATTCTGCTCTTATTTTGCTGGATTTTGGCATTAGTATCAATCGTCGCTAATGCCGTTGTTGCCCAATCAGTGATTTATGATTTTGAAACTCCCGAAACCTCCAGCCCATTCCAGTATTTTGCCAACGGTGCATTTGAAGGGCAGTTCACAGAAGTAATTGCAAACCCCGACGCCTCTGGTATAAATGTCAGCGACTCCGTTGCTGTTTTCTTCAAAAGTGAGATCGCTCAACCCTGGGCTGGGGCATTTGCAGTAGATGGCTTGACAGAGCCGGTGGATGTTAGCGACGGCACCCAAATCTGTATTCAAGTACACTCTGATCACATTGGGAATGTAGGCATCAAGCTGGAGCAAGGAACCAGTGAGCAAGCCAACTGGATTTTTACTGTACCAAACACGCTAGTCAACGAATGGGAGGAGATTTGCTTTAACACCACCTTACCTTCAATTGAAGCCCCATTCCAACCTGCATCAGGAATGTTCCAGCAACTTGTCATTTTCTTCGACTTTGGGACCGCCGGAACTGGTGATCTGCAGACGTTTTACTTTGATAACATTGGGACAGCTACAGGTACATCCACAGAAAACGTCATGTTGGATCTGGCCCTTGACCTGAATGATGTGGCTGAGCCATTTGACCAGGTTTTTGTGATGGGCACATTTAATGAATGGACTGAATCCAATGAAATGTTTAACAACGGAAATGGCGTGTATCAAACTTCAATTGAACTACCTGTGGGCCTTTACGAATACAAGTTTTGGCTTAAAGGCCCAGATATCATCGAAGCATTTACCGGAACTGAGCAATCAGGCTGTGTACTTGCCAGCCCAGACGGTGAGTTCGTAAATCGACAAATCCTGCTTACCGAAGACACCACCTTACCAGCTGTATGCTGGAATTCCTGCTATGCTTGTGGCGAAGGAGTAGAAATAACTATCAATCTCGGCTTTCCCGATGGCGTCGCTCCTGATCCTGAAGGCAATATTTATCTGGTCGGAGGTACGGAATATGGAGGACCAGGAGGAAGCTTCAAACTTACCGACGAAGATGGTGACGGTATCTATCGCATCAGCTATACCCGACTGCCCGGATTTGCTGGACATTACTCATTTGCTAATGGATTTTGTCCGGACTGGAGCTGCAAGGAAGATCTCGAAGGTCAGGATTGTGCCGATGTATTGAATTTCAATGACCGCTACATGGATGAGATTTCAGGAGACACTGTGATCAGCACTTGCTTTGGACTTTGTGGAGACATAGCTCAATGCGGAGGGCAAGCCGTAGGTCTTTTATCTGCAGACGAACAGGAAGCAACATCCATCGGCATCCAGCAGATTAGAAATACTACGCTGCGTGTCGATGTTTCGTCAACAATCCAAAACTTAAGCTTCGATCTTGTTGCTATGGATGCCAAAATACCGCTCAGTGGCAGGCTTAAGAATGGGCAGCAAGACTTTAACATTACTAATTTGCCAGCCGGAATCTATATGGTTCGTGTGATTTCAGACAATGGCCAACAGCTATTCATCGAACAGATTTACAAGCGATAGTATGAGAAGCAAAATAACAGTCACGCTAATTGCCACTGCATTTTTCATGCAATACGCCCTCGTTGCACAAGGGACCATTGTTAGCGGAACTGTATTGGATGCGGTTGCAGATTTTCCTTTACCGGGAGTTAGTATTGTGATTAAGGGCACAAACAAAGGTACGATTACCGATTTGGATGGGCGCTTCAGCATCGAATGCGAAGAAAAAGAGACCATCCTGACCGTCAGCTATTTGGGCATGAGAAGCCAAGAGATTCCCGCATCTTCGGGATCAGAAATTGTCGTGCGTTTGGAAGAAGACCAGCAATTGTTGGAAGAAATTGTGGTTGTGGGGTACGGAACACAAAAGCGAAGTAAGATTAGCGGAGCTGTATCCACCATCAATGCCCAGGAAATCGGCGACAATGCAGCAAGCAGACTTGAGACAGCACTGCAAGGTAAAACTGCCGGAGTACAAGTATCGCAAAACAGTGGTAGTCCTGGCAGCAATCTAAATGTACGAATTCGGGGAATTGGGACGCTTCAAAACGCGGACCCCCTGTATATCATTGATGGAAATCCGGTCGATGGGTTGGATTTTCTGAACCCGTCAGATGTCGAAAACATCAGCGTACTGAAAGATGCTGCTGCTGCATCAATCTATGGCACAAGAGCAGCAAATGGCGTGGTATTGATTACAACAAAAACTGGCAAAAAGGGGCAAGAAGGAAAAGTTCACTATGAGCAGTATTATGGAATCCAATCCGTATGGAAAAAAAAGAAACTCCTATCTGCGAGAGAATATGCAATACTTTCCAACGAAGCTCACATTGCTGCTGGAAAGGTTCCACTGCCTGAATTTAGTAATCCTGATGCACTTGGGGAAGGCACGGATTGGCAAGATGCCATCTTCGAAGATGCCCCAATTTCAAACCATAATCTGGCTTTTTATGGCGGAAATGAGAAATCCACTTATGGTCTTTCTGCAAACCTCTTTAATCAAGAAGGAATAGTAGGAGGAGACAAATCTGATTTCAGAAGAGCGACGATACGCATGAATGCAGCTACTGATATCAAACCATGGCTGACAATCGGGAACAACCTGGCCTTCACTTGGCTCAAAAAACACATCCTTCCGGAAAACAATCCCATCAGTACTCCGCTAATCAGAGCTTTAAACATGGACCCGGTAACACCTGTAAGGCGTGCCGATGGTTCCTATGCTTATTCGCAGTATACTGACACAGACATAGCGAATCCAGTCAACGCAATTGAACGAACTTTTGACGAATGGATCACTAATCGCGCCGTAGGTTCCATCAATCTCGAAGCCCGTCCCATCGCCGGGCTCTCCCTAAGGACATCACTAAGTGTGGATGCCTCCTATGCTCGTAGAGACATTTTCTACCCGATTTTTGACCTTAGTATCAATCCGGAACTGGGAGATGCCCCTCCCAATGAGCAAAGTGACGTCAACACCGTAAGCAGAGAAGATTTGACCTGGAGAAATTGGCAGTGGGAAAACATATTGAGCTACGAATTCATTCCGGTTCCTGATCACAATCTGGGAATCACAATTGGCAATACGGTCATTGAGCAAAGCTATGACCAGCTGATCGGATCGAACTCGAACCTGCCTTCAAATTCAGTTGAAGATGCCTACTTGGCAAACACCATAGACCCCTTGGCTTCGCAGGGAGCAGGGGATGATGCCAATGAGTATGCTCTCCTCTCTTACTTTGGGAGAATCAATTATGACTACCAGGACAAGTATTTGTTGACGGCAAGCTTGCGACGTGATGGTTCGTCGAGATTTGGCGCCAACAATCGCTTTGGCACTTTCCCAGCTTTCTCCCTTGGATGGATTGTTTCTCGTGAAGACTTTTGGTCCAACAGTCTGATTGACTTTCTAAAACTTAGAGCGAGTTGGGGAAAAAATGGCAATGATCGTTTTCCAAACTACAGTTTCACATCGGTGGTGCTGGGTGGACAAAACTACACTTTTGGTGAAGATGAAGATATCACAAATGGTAGTGTGACCATTACTGCCAGTAATCCTGACCTCCGATGGGAAACCAACATTCAAACTGATGTCGGAATCGATATGGACCTCTTCGAAGGCAAAATTGGATTCACTGCTGACTACTATATTAGAAAGACTGAAGGAATGATCTATAACCCTCCGGTGCCAGCAATTGTCGGTGCTGACCCACCATTTACCAATATCGGCGAGATGTTGAATAAAGGCCTGGAATTGGCCTTGAACTATCGCAATAAGGGTAGGAATTTCAAGTATAGTTTGGAGGGAAATATCTCATTTATCAACTCAGAAATTGTAGCCTTAGGTGACAACGCTGAACCACAAATTAGTGGCGAAATATTTCCTGGAGGATTCGCCTCAAGATCAGATGTTGGGAATCCGGTAGCCTCATTCTATGGGTACGTCACTGATGGCATCTTTCAAAACCAACAGGAGATCAATGAGCATGCCTTTCAATCGGAATTGACTGCCCCTGGAGATTTCCGATTTGCTGATCTAAACAACGATGGTGTTATTGATTTAGCAGACCAAACTTTCATTGGTGATCCGAGTCCTGACTTTATCTACGGAATCACAGGCGGCCTAGAATTTGGAGGATTTGACCTGATGCTCTTCATGCAAGGTGCCAACGGCAACCAAATATTTAACAACACGGTTAGACACGACTTCTTCTATACCAATCGACCACAGTCCTGGATCAATCGCTGGACTGGTGAAGGAACTTCAAATGATGAACCGAGAGTGAACCTGGATGATCCTAATAATAATTATAGAGTCTCTGATTATTTCATCGAAGATGGAAGCTACTTGCGGATCAAGCAGATTCAAATTGGGTATACGATACCGAAGAGAATCACTTCGATTATCCGTTGTGAGCAATTCAAGGTCTATGTTTCTGCACAGAACTTGTGGACCTGGACTGATTATTCTGGCCTGGACCCGGAGATAGGGGTGGTTGGTTGGAAAGATGGTCAACCCAATGGTCTTGAGCTGGGAATCGATAAAGGCTTCTACCCTCAAGCCAGAACCTTTAAGACTGGAATTTCCGTAACTTTCTAATGCCATCAAAATGAATATTCGCAATACATTTGTTCCGGTTTTGTTCCTGGTGGCAATTTTGTGCATTGCCTGTGAAAAGGACTTTCTGGATCGTCAGCCATTGGTTGGAACAGCGGAGAATAATTTCTATCGCACTGAAGGAGATGCGCTTGCTGCCATCAATGCCGCCTATGCAACGCTACAGTTTGAAATGTCCCCTGCCCCTCACTTTCGTTGGTTCTGGGGAGATATTATGTCAGATGATGCAGAAAAGGGTGGTTCGGGTGATAATGACGCCCCTTCACTCGCTGCCCTGGAAAATTTCCTGGGCCCAACCGACACGGATTTTTTAGACGCTGAATGGGAAACAAACTACCTGGGTATATACAGGTGCAATATAGTGTTGGAAAAAGTACCAGCTATCGAAATGGATACGATGCTCAGAAATAGAATTCTGGGCGAAGCACGCTTCATTCGAGCCTGGTACTATTACAATCTTGTAACAATCTTTGGTTCGGTTCCAATTGTTGACCACACCCTTACTCCTAGCGAGTATTTGACAGCCCAGTCAAGTCCGGAAGAAGTTTGGGAATTTCTCGAAAAAGACCTTGAGATAGCCATCCCTGCCCTTCCATTGAGAAGTCAGTATGGCGGTGCTGATCTTGGCCGAATTACAAAGGGGGCAGCTCAGGCACTTCTCGGTAAAGCATTCCTATATCAGCGACAGTATGGCCAAGCTCTCTCGCAATTCGAGGATGTAGTGAATTCGCTGGAATACGATCTTGTGCCGGATTTCGGAAGCATATTTACCGAAGGCGGAGAAAACAATATCGAATCGGTTTTCGAGATAAATTATATGAATAGCTCTGGAGGTAACTGGGGCAGAAATGCACAAAATGAAGGCAGTTTCACACCAGTCTTCCAGAGAGCTCGCGGTCAATTTGCAGGCTACGGATTTAATATACCTACTCAAAGTCTTGTCAGTGAATTTTTTGCAGAAGGTTATGAAGATCCTCGGCTAAAATTCACCGTCTTCAGGCAAGGGGAAGCAATGGGCGACAGAGGCATATTCACCATTGACGCAACCGGAGGCTATCCCTATGAATACTACAGCCGAAAAAACTTTTCGAGTGCATCTCAAGATGCACCCTTTGGAGATCCCAACCCCAATGGCGGCGTAAACGACAGAGTGATTCGATTTGCTGATGTGCTGTTAATGTATGCGGAGTGCAGTTATCATGCCGGTAACGAAGGCGAAGCTCAGCAGGCACTAAATCGAGTGCGAGCAAGAGCAAGAGGTACCAGTACGGGAATACTTCCCGAGATTTCTTCTGGTGGCGAAGAGCTACTAGAAGCAATCTATCGCGAGCGTCGAATCGAGTTAGCCATGGAAGGTCACAGATTCTTTGACTTAGTGAGGACCGATAGAGCAGAGAGTGTACTTGGAATCTTAGGCTACTCACAAGCCACTCACAAGGTTTTCCCCATTCCCTTCAATCAGATATTGGCCACCAATGGAGTGATGCAACAGAATTCAGGATACTAAGCCAACAACATGAACACAAATAGAATAATATTCCTGTTTACAGCAGTTTGCTGGCTAATGGCCTGCGAACCTTATGAGGACGAGGACCTCAATATAGGACAGTCTCCTCCCCCACCGAGTATGCAAGTAACTGCTGTTCCAGGCGATGGGAATCGGTATGTCTTGAGCTGTGAAGAAACGCAGTACTTTAGTCTTTTATGGGACTGTGCGGGGGCTACTCCTCCGACAAGCACGGCTAGCAATGACACAGTAGTCTATGCCAGAGCTGGAGAATACAACATCACACTGCATGCCAGCACCCAAGGTGGAAATGGCAGTTCCAGCAGTAGCACCACGATCTCAGTAGCGGAAGACCTTCCTCTACTTTGTGATGGCGATGTAGCAGTGCTAACTGGTGATTGTGGCACAAAATGCTGGACTTTGAGTCCTCTGGCTGGTTCGGTGCAAGTCGGTTCTGGTCCTTTGGAATCAGATTTTTTTAGCTCTACAGGAATAGACTTCACACAGATGAACGATCGATTCTGCTTTGACTTCAATGCCAGCACTTTCGCTTTCGAAGACGGTGGAGAGACTTTTTCCGCCTGTAGTGGTTATGTTCCAATTGCCTATGATCATCCACAAGATGCGACGTACTTTCTAGCACCTGCAGGAGGAGCTGCAGTCGATGGTCCAGTCATCGAGCTTTCGGATGGTAGCTGGCTTGCAGTTGAAGATTCCGGACCCAACTACGAAATTGTCAGTGCGACAGAAAACGAAATGATCCTCAGTTCCGAAATTAATCCCTGTCCAGGTGGTGGACCAGGCTACTTTACGCTTACGCTGGTTCCAGCCCAATAAGCCCATAATTATGAGTACAATTAGAAGCATACTTATTCTGCTCCCAATACTGATGTTTGCCTGCTGTTCAGAAGATGAGCCAGAGGAAAACAATATGCCAAGCATAAGTCTGAGCCTGGCAGATGCCAGTGTAGAGGAAGAAAATGAAAACGTACAACTATCTCTGATCGCCAGTCTATCGCAGGTATCTGAGAGCAATGTTGTCTTCTCTTACAGTACACTTGCGGGAACTGCGGCTGAAGGAATCGACTACATTGGTGTTCAAGAAGCTCAAATTATCATACCAGCAGGTCAAACAGAGCAGACCATCAATATCACTATTCTTGGCGATGAGCTTGATGAACAAGATGAGACTTTCCAGGTGCTGGCATTCAACCTTAGCAATGCAACCATTGCCGATGGAGAGGCCGAGTGTAAGATCATAGATGACGATTCCAATACTTCAAATCAGGAATTGATCATTCCGGATTCCGGATTCACAAGTCCCGATTCCTACCCAAACAAGCAGCTGGTATGGTCCGATGAATTTCAACAGGCAAACGTTGATGAAAATTCCTGGAGCTTTGAAACTGGTACTGGTAGTGGCGGATGGGGAAACAATGAAGCACAATACTACAGAGAAGAAAACACCTACATCGTTAACGAAGAATTCCTGGTGATTGAGGCGAGAGAAGAACCTTTTGCTGGGAACAGTTATACATCTTCAAGAATGATCACTGAAGACAAACAGGAATTCCAATATGGAAGAATCGATGTCAGAGCTGCGCTACCTAAAGGGCAAGGCATCTGGCCAGCCATTTGGATGCTTGGAGCAAACTTTAGAAGTGCTGGATGGCCGGCTTGTGGCGAAGTTGATATAATGGAGCTGCTTGGTCATCAAAGTAATCGAGTTTATGGCAGTCTCCATTACAGGAACGAAGACACGCATGCTTTCACCACTTCCAGCAAAATCCTGCAAGGGGATAATAACTTTCATGACCAATTCCATGTCTTCTCGATTGACTGGAAAGAAGATGAAATTCGCTTTCTGGTTGATGATGAGCAATACGGTATCTATCCCACACACGAACTCAGCGATGAGGAAAACCCGTTTAATAAACCCTTTTTCCTAATTCTGAATGTGGCTGTGGGGGGAGACTGGCCTGGCTACCCGGATCAAAGTACAGCCTTTCCACAAAGAATGATTGTTGATTACGTAAGAGTTTTCCAATAGAAGAAACATGGTATATTCCACCAACAATTTTTTTCAGAAACTAGGCCCTGGACTATTTGCAATAATCCTTCTATGCTCCTTTCTATGGCATCGGGCTGAAGATGAGCAATCACAAGCCCAACTGCGTAGTGCAGAGAAAATCCTGTCCACCCTTTCGTTAGAAGACAAGATTGGGGAAATGACGCAGCTAACGGTAGACATGATTTCTGTAGGCGATCCATTTAAGCTAAAGGAGCCACACGAATTGGACGAAAAAAAACTCAAGTATGTCCTGGTTGACCTTAAAGTCGGATCCATTCTCAACTGCGGAGGACATGCATACAGTCGCAAGCACTGGCACAAGATAATAGGTCGCATGCAGGAAATTGCCACCACAGAAAAGGAATCAGGCATTCCGATTCTCTATGGTATCGATGCTATTCATGGTACCAACTATACTTTGGATGCGACCCTGTTTCCACAGCAAATCGCGCTTGCTGCAACCTGGAATCCCGACCTCGCCTTTAATCAAGGAAAGGTAACAGCTTATGAAACCAGAGCTTCGGCAATACCTTGGACTTTCTCACCAGTGCTTGACATCGGACGTGATCCCCGTTGGCCAAGATTCTGGGAAACCTTTGGGGAAGACGTTCTGCTAGCACGAAAAATGGGCGAGGCGCTTGTAAAAGGATATCAAGGTGAGTCCATTGCAGATCAGCATTCTGTAGCTGCCTGCCTGAAACACTTTCTGGGTTACAGCGTCACTATGACCGGAAAGGATCGAACGCAGGCCTGGATACCTCCCCGTTTTATAGAGGAATACTTTGTGCCTGTTTTTCAGGAAGGCATAGATGCGGGTGCGGCAACCGTAATGATCAACTCCGGCGAAATAAATGGCATTCCTGTTCATTGCAATCCGGAAATTCTGCAAACACTCCTACGAGATCAAATGGGTTTCAAAGGAGTGGCAGTCAGCGATTGGGAGGACATCAAATACCTACATACAAGACATAAGGTTGCGGCCAGTTACAAAGAGGCCATAGGCATGGCCATCAATGCCGGTATCGACATGAGTATGGTACCCATAGACACAGAATTCCCAGTGCTGCTCAAGCAATTGGTCGAAGAAGGAGTAGTCCCTATAACGAGAATTGACGAGTCGGTTCAACGAATACTGCAATTAAAAATTGATTTGGGACTCTTCGAGAACACCCATCACAAATACGAGGACTATCCTGATTTTGCTAGCGAAAAGCACCGGCTGGAAAGTCTTGAAGCAGCAAGAGAATCGATTACTTTACTAAAGAACGATAAAGATATTCTACCCTTAAATCCACAAAAAAAGATCTTGCTTTGTGGCCCTACAGCCAATTCGCTTAACTATCTAAACGGAGGTTGGACCAACACCTGGCAAGGCACGGACACAATCTATAATGAGGCCAAAAAGCTAACAGTCGCCCAGGCAATGAAACAGGACTTTAATAATATGAAATTTCTCCCCGGTTCCAGTCTGGACGAACTGCAATCTATCGATGAGATCGTAAAAGCAGCTCATGAGGCTGAAGTCACAGTGGTTTGTCTCGGCGAAGGAACATACACAGAAAAACCCGGAGACCTGGATGATTTGGATCTACCTGAAGCACAGTTGGAACTGGTTCGGAGAATTGCAGAAACCGGAACGAACATTGTCTTGCTGCTAATTCAAGGACGACCCAGAATCGTGCAGTCGATCGAGCCTTTGTGTTCAGCTGCTGTTCTTGCCTATCTACCTGGTAATGAGGGCGCTCAGGCAATTACTGAAGTCTTGCTGGGGAAGGTTAATCCAAGTGGAAAACTTCCCTTTACATACCCGAGATTCAGCAATTCCTTGCTTACCTACGACCACAAACACACAGACAGAGTGAGCAGGACCTTCGACTTTTCCGCCTTCAATCCACAATGGCAGTTTGGTCATGGATTGAGCTATACCAAATTCCAATACAGTGAACCCAGGTTGAGTTCAGATAGGCTCTCAAAAAGCAACGAAATCACTGTAGAAGTGGAAGTTACCAATGTTGGCAGCATGCCTGGCAAAGAGACAGTGCAACTCTACGTTTCAGACGAATACGCCAGCATCACCCCTTCGGTAAAACGCTTAAGAGCATTCGAAAAAATCAATCTGAATGCAGGAGAAAGCAAACTTGTGAAGTTCTCCATAAAAGCCGATGATTTGGCCTTCGTCAACAAGCACAATCAATGGTGTGTAGAGGAAGGAGACTTTAGCTTGCACATCGACAAGCATTCCAAGTCATTCACTTATATTTAATTGCAATCATAAAAATAATTCCTCATCAAAACGCAAAACCAAATGAAAACACCGTATCTACTAATTAAAGCAAGCCATCAAATTCTGTGCTTGCTCTGCCTGTTGATTGTTGCTCCTGCAATGGCACAACAAGATGTCGCATTTAAAGTAGACATGACCTGCGCAGGTATCAGCTTCACAAACGTTTATGTGACCGGACCCTGGGCTGACTGGTGCGGCGACTGCTATCAGCTGACAGACGATGATGGAGATAACGTTTTCGAAGCTACCTTTAGCCTACCAGATGGTGATCAGGAATACAAGTTTGCCGTCGATAATTGGGTACATCAAGAAGACCTCGTTGATGACATGATCGGTGGTGCTACTTGCGCCCCCATTACCGATTACTATGCATACGCAAATAGAGTAGTTAATGTAGTTGCCGGAGCTAGCACAAGCGACGTATACGGCAGATGTGATGCTTGCCCAAACACAGGCCTTCCCGATTGCGAAGGTGTGATCGACGGTCCGGCACAGCCAGGCACTGCATGCGATGACGGAGACGCAAACACGACCGGAGATGTCTATGATGCAGAATGCAATTGCGCAGGTATTCCTCCTGGTGATGTCACTTTTTCGGTAGACATGAATTGCGCAGGAGTGGACTTCACTACCGTATATGTTACCGGCCCATTTGCTGACTGGTGTGGCGATTGCTTCCCGCTTAGCGATGAGGATGGAGATAACATCTGGACTGCAAGCTATGGATTTCAATCTGGCACCCTGGAATACAAATACGAAGTGGACAACTGGACATCTCAAGAAGATCTGGTTGATGATATGCTAAACGATGCAACTTGTGCACCCGTCACCGATTACAATTCCTATGCAAACAGAACCGTGGAGGTGGTTCCCGAAGGTGTTAGCACAAATGATACCTACGGAAGTTGTCAGCCCTGTCCTACTACAGAAGAACCAGATTGTCTGGGCGAGCCAGGAGGACCTGCTGTTCCTGGATCTGCTTGTGATGACGGCGACGACACAACTGTGAATGACACATACAATATAGACTGTCAATGCTTAGGTGAAGCAGCTGGCTACCCGGTTAACTTCTCTGTCGACATGAACAACTCTGGAATCGACTTCGATATTGTATATGTCACCGGCCCCTGGACCGATTGGTGTGGAAATTGCTTCCCACTTAGCGACGAAGACAGCGACGGTATTTGGAAAGCCACTTATGATTTTCCTGCCGGTGAGCATGAATACCTATACGAAGTCGATGATTGGGCTATGAAAGAAGACCTGATAGACGATATGATTGCAGGTGCATCCTGTGCTCCTGTCACTGACTACTACAGTTTTGCTAACCGTGTACTCACTTCAGTTGCTGGCGGCGTAGACCTCATGGATTCATATGGTTGCTGCGAGAATTGCTCTGCAGTAGCCTGCGTTGCAGAAGCCGGTTCCTTCGACATTGATGGCAGTGGAGCCTACTGCCTCATGGGCAACAGCATCAAACCACTTGTATCAGGCGAAAACTCAGATTTTGCCAATGTCTCGATTCTCACTTTCGATGATGCTGCATTTACAATCGTAGATATCAACACTTCCGGAAACCTTAGTGCGATGGAACAAGGAACCTACCGAGTACACAGTCTCAATCTTGATCCTGCGGAAGCTCCTGCAGATTTGAACGCTCTAATCGGCTTGAGCGCACTTGATGTTCTAGGCACACTGGTGTGCTACGATTTGGAAACAGCCGCGGCACCAACCTGGGTCGTACCAAATGTGGAGGTTACTTTCTCATCTGTCTGCGACGAAGATTTAGGGGTACAATCTTTCACTGTCAATGCCTTCGGAGGCCTGGCACAATACCTGGCAGAAGATAGCGATGAAACAACCAGTGCAGAATACTCGGTTTCAGGTGCGGAGCAAGCCACTCTTGCCTTCGGTGAAACTTTAAATATTGATCTTCCACTCGGCACAGCTTTGGACTTGCAGATCGCCTCAGGAGGCTGCACGGCAACAGTTTCAAGCGACATCGACTGTACTACGCTCGATGTGCAACTGCTTTCCTTCCAGGCACAGCGAACCAGCAATGCAGTAGCACTGGATTGGTATACTGCAAGTGAGCACAACAGCGACTATTTCTCCGTAGAGCGATCTGCCAACGGTATCGACTTTTCGGAAATAGGAAGACTCACGGCAGCAGGCAACTCGAATATGCAGACTGCTTATGCCTTTACGGATCTGCAGGCAGGTGATGCAACAACCTACTATCGTCTAAAGATGGTTGACTTCGAGGGTACTTTCGAATACAGTAAGGTGGCACAAGTAAGGGCAAATACTAGCCAAAACATTACCGTCTGGCCAACTGTAGTGACAAATAGTACACAGATTGAGCTCATGAGTTTAGGCGATGAAATCGGATTCGTACGACTGAGCAACCTTTCCGGCCAGGAAATATATCGAACGCAACTACAAGTAGACGCTGGTCTCAACCTTGTTAATCTTGATGCCAGCAACTGGACTCCTGGCCTCTACGTTCTGGAAATTAGTTTTGCAGACCATGTGGTCAGTCAAAAGCTTCTAAAGCAATAAAAAAGGGGTCCCTACTTATTTGATATCTTTTTGGATGCCGCTGCCCTTTTTGAGGCAGCGGCATTTTTTTATTTGGAGCGAAACAAATTCCAACGCGCTTAGGGCCTTCCCGTGCTCCACTATTATTCGGCATGCACCCAGCTGTTCGTGCAATGCCACTGTCGTCTCTCCGCAGGCTCCGAGCCGCCATTGGCAAGCACTCACCACGCTGGTTGCACACCTCATACCGTTGCGCCCGGGGCTATTTTGCACCTTTCTGCCTCGCGGTTGTTGTTAGAATTGTTACAATCACTTACCTTGCCATTCCGTGCACGACCAAAACAAAGTACTACAGGACCAGACTCCTTTCGATTGGAAAATCACTAAGAATCGCAAAGGCTTGATTTACTTCCATAAAAAACATATCAAGACTATAGTAGGAGCAGAACTCTGCAAACTAGAAACGGTCTTAGCCACGCGAGATCAATTTCGTATCCAATTGCACCTCGCCCGGATCACTGGAAACTTTAAGCGGGGAAATGAAAAATCAAACAAGTAGCAGTTCACGCTGTGGTCTCAAAAAGCGCTTATGAACAAATGTAGAACATTCATCATCCTTGGCGGCTCTTTCTTGCTTTTACTTCATTCATTTGGGCTCTTCGCGCAAACAGATGAAGAGGACAAAACACCGATTTCGATAATGGACCAACTAGAAAAGTTTGACCATAAAAGTGAGTCAGTAAATGAACAGGAAAAAACAGGCAATAGCTGCTTTAGCCCCGACATAAATGTGGCCGGCATCTCCTTGCTTAATTCTGACGGAGTTGCAGAGCTATTTGGCAAGGACGTAATGGAAAAACTTGGCGAAGCGCCTCCATACAATACCAGTATTTTGTCCAGCGACAAACAGCAAGAGTTTGTCATTGAATTTCACCCTGGTAGTGTCGATCTGGAATTCTCCACATTCAAGGTACAACAGGCAGTTCCCAACGAGATCGAAAAGCTGCCGGTCTCCCAGCATCAGCAATTCCAGACTGAGTCAGGAATCGCCCTGGGCATGAGCAAAGATGAACTCATTGAATTGATGGGATCGCCAGATGTAGAAGAAACGGATATACTCACCACGCTAACCTACGAAATCACGGACCTGGCCTCCTCCGCTTTTCTGCAGAAGTACAACTTGCCAAAATATGCTGCAACATACTATTTTCACGCAGGTAAACTGGTCGAGTATCACATTGGATTTGAGTATCCGTAGTAGCTGCCGAATTACTCACTGCTTCTCGATGCTTGAAGCGAAAACACCCCGGAGATGTTACATCTCGTCCAAAGTAGAGGTACCACTGCCGCCTCCTTCACTAGTCCATTCCCATTCTTCATGCAATCGGATCTTGCCGCTCTCTAACAGTTCAGGAGTGCTTCTACAGATACCGGTTCGCAATTCTCCCTTTGTATTCACCTGATGATAACGCATTTCAATTTTTCCGTCATCAGATACCAGACCAATCAAGTGTCCTTTCAAAACGCTACCACCTGAGTAGCTGGAACTGATAATATTGCCACGTTGCTCATACTTAAAGATCGTGTCCGAAGAGGTTTCCGCGTTCGAAGAACTGCTTGAGGATCGAAAAAATTTATTGTGGTAATTAAACATCTTTTGCTCTTTTGTTCTTTTGTTCTCTTTGTAATTGCCTCGGAAAGATAGGACAAACTGTCCAATAATCAAAGATGCAGGACCAGTGCCTTGGGCACAAAGTAATGGACGGTTTGAATAAGCTTATCTTTTTCTCAGTCAAGGCGCGAGGAGCGAGTATTGCCTCGCTAAATCAGCTACAAGCAACGAAGGCACGAGCCCTGGGCATTAGCTCTGTGACCTGCTTTTTTTGTAAGCTTCAGCGAATGTCTGAGATTGCAGGTGCGTGTCAATCCAGGCAATGAAGTCGAAATTGTTAAATGGGCGGGATTCTTTGCGGTCTTTTTTCAATTCAATGAATTGCGACTTCATCTTTGCAAACAATTCACTGCGCTCCGATTTAGTCCTGGATAACAACTTGCGCAGAAAGGACAAGAAGCTGCGTTCCAGTTTGTACAG